>NZHC01000070.1 GCA_002689655.1 Rhodopirellula sp.
ACGGCCAGTCCGAAACGGTGACCGATGACTACCCTTAGTGGGAGTCATTGCAAGATTTTAATCAGAAACTTGCAAACGGCTCTTGTCATCAGACGGAAGGCCCTCTATCTTTCCGCCTCGTTGGTGTGGCAGCCACGCTCTTCGCAGAGCATTCAGGCCGCTCACACAGCCTCGTCGGGCCCAAAAGTTTTTCAACTTTCCAAGCTTTGACCGGTTGACGAAAAACACACTGTCCCGCATATTACGGGACCAACCACGAGTCACCCGACTGCCTCAGATCTTCGGATCCAAGGCGGAACCATCGGACCTCGCGGTTTACCGATCTTTGACAATTTGGTGATGAAACTTCTGTTGAGTTCAGCAGTGCGAGGTTGCTGTTTGGTTGTATTGTAAGTGTCACTTGTGGCACTTCATGCAGCACAAAACTAAATGGCGAATCGCTGGGGTCTTTAACCGAAGGCCCCGGAGCAGAATCAACTTTCGGTTTAAACTTGATTTTTCCCGGTGACGCTTCGGCGGCACTGGTGAATCGATACAAAATTGAAGGGTTTGATCCTGGCTCAGAATGAACGTTGGCGGCGTGGATTAGGCATGCAAGTCGCACGAGAAACTAATTAGCTTGCTAAGAGGTGGACAGTGGCGCAAGGGAGAGTAACGCGTGGTTACTTGCCCTCGAGACCGGGATAGTGTCGGGAAACTGGCAGTAATACCGGATAACATCTTCGGATCAAATGGTGTGATTCCGCTCGAGGATAGGACCGCGTACTATTAGCTTGTTGGTGAGGTAACGGCTCACCAAGGCTGCGATGGTTACCGGGTGTGAGAGCATGGCCCGGCTCACTGGGACTGAGACACTGCCCAGACACCTACGGGTGGCTGCAGTCGAGAATCTTCGGCAATGGACGAAAGTCTGACCGAGCGACGCCGCGTGCGGGATGAAGGCCCTCGGGTTGTAAACCGCTGTCAGTAGTTAGGAAGTCCATGAGGGTTCTCTCTCATGGTTGACCGATCTTCAGAGGAAGGACGGGCTAAGTTCGTGCCAGCAGCCGCGGTAAGACGAACCGTCCAAACGTTATTCGGTATCACTGGGCTTAAAGCGTGCGTAGGCGGCTTGGTAGGTGAGATGTGAAAGCCCACGGCTCAACCGTGGAATTGCGTTTCAAACCCCCAAGCTCGAGGAAGATAGGGGTGATGGGAACTTATGGTGGAGCGGTGAAATGCGTTGATATCATAGGGAACACCGGTGGCGAAAGCGCATCACTGGATCTTTTCTGACGCTGAGGCACGAAAGCTAGGGTAGCGAACGGGATTAGATACCCCGGTAGTCCTAGCCGTAAACGATGAACACTGGGTTGAGGGGACTTCCACATCCTCTCGGCCGTAGCGAAAGCGTTAAGTGTTCCGCCTGGGGAGTATGGTCGCAAGGCTGAAACTCAAAGGAATTGACGGGGGCTCACACAAGCGGTGGAGGATGTGGCTTAATTCGAGGCTACGCGAAGAACCTTATCCTAGATTTGACATGCTTGAGAATCCCTATGAAAGTAGAGAGTGCCCTTCGGGGAGCTCTTGCACAGGTGCTGCATGGCTGTCGTCAGCTCGTGTCGTGAGATGTCGGGTTAAGTCCCTTAACGAGCGAAACCCTTATCTCTAGTTGCCAGCGGGTAATGCCGGGGACTCTAGAGAGACTGCCGGTGTCAAACCGGAGGAAGGTGGGGATGACGTCAAGTCCTCATGGCCTTTATGTCTAGGGCTGCACACGTCCTACAATGGTACGGACAAACGGACGCAATACCGCGAGGTGGAGCAAATCCTAGAAACCGTGCCTCAGTTCGGATTGCAGGCTGCAACTCGCCTGCATGAAGCCGGAATCGCTAGTAATCGCAGGTCAGCATACTGCGGTGAATGTGTTCCTGAGCCTTGTACACACCGCCCGTCAAGCCACGAAAGTTGGGAGGGCCCGAAGTCGCCAAGCTAACTCGCAAGAGAGGCAGGCGCCGAAGGTCAGCTCGACAATTGGGACTAAGTCGTAACAAGGTAGCCGTAGGGGAACCTGCGGCTGGATCACCTCCTTTCTAAGGATTCTTAGAATATGGTTGGTTCGGGTGACTGAACCGACTGAATCCGTGGAAGCGACTCTCGCACTCGCTCAACAGAAAACAAGCCTTCGGGCCCAATTCATCACCAAAAAATCAACGAATGCCCGCTTCGGACTGTCGCCAGCCGAAGCGGGTTTTTTCGTGCGCGCTCCACGCTCATTCTGCCCTCATTTACCCCAAACAGAAATGCCAACTCTGGTACATGCTGCACTCAAATCGACAAACATCGTTGCATCTCTGACAGGCACACTCTCTCGTCCGCGTATCAAGCGTAACACTTAACACCTGATCCTGGGCTTGCTTGTCAACTTGCTTGAAATGTGACTTCCTCGTACGGCTGGATGACAACAAAACCATTCCCATTGAATTCAGTCTGAATCGACTCTCCACTCCCACGGCCCAAAAAGGTTTTGAAGGAAACATCCATTCTGATCTTGGGCTCCAGATTACCTGACCACGCGACCGTTGCGTTGGGGTCAGTGATCACTGGATGTCCGGGCGTAACCATCAGAGTGACTGGATCATAGTGTGTAGTAAAAGCTACCATCCCGGCCCCAGTGAGACGTACGTTGAATAGCCCTCCACTAAGCATGCCTGATACCTTTTTCAACATTTTGATATCGAACTGGATCGATGGCTCGAATGCCAGCAGGTCACTGCCGTTGATAGAAATGGACTCTCCCTGCAAACGGATGATCGTGATTTTTTTTCCTGCATCAGCAAGATACACCTGGCCTCTGCCCTCAGCCTTGGTCAGCCGCGCCCCTTCACCAGACACCGCTTTCTTGAGCAGGTTTCCAACGCCGCGATCCATGATTCCTTCCCGGGTGAACCGAACGTCGCCCCGATAAGAAACCATCGCCCCCATTTTTGTCCAAATCGAACCATCGAGATTCAATTCCAACATTCGCGGGGTTTCCAATTCAAAGATGCCCTCGCCTCGATCTTGCTGACAGCTTTGGTTTACGAAATCTTCAATCGTGTATTTACTCATGCTTTTCCCCAAGGTACTCAAATTAAGGACATCAAATCTGGGCCGTCTATCTTCGCACTCATCGATAGCAGGCCGAGAATCGAGTTGATGAAGGCGCAAATCGACATCAAGATCCTCGATCTTATGGGTAAGAACGGGTGTGAGGAAACCAAATCAGTCAGTTGCACTGTGCCGCCCAACTGGATTGCAGTTGCTTGGTCCGGCTGTCACGGAAAAATCCTCAGCGACACGCACCAAGTTGGAAAGTTTAAACGGGAACNTACTAAGACCTTGGGGCTGGTATTCCCCGATTCCCAAGTAAGAAATCACAGATACTTCCAGTTAGCACCTAGTTGCTGTGCAATNCTCGGCATCAAAAATCATCGCCTAAATCTGATCGCTTCAGCGGTTCAGCAATCATCAACCTGCTTGGAGTGAAAGCCTTCCAGACCTTCACAATCGATGCCATGCCAACAAACACAAGCAAAGCTCGTCGTCAGACCGGAAATATTTAAAAAATCGCTCACATACCAAAAGGCTTTCATGAGCCACAAGTCGCGGAGAAGAACAGAGGCACAACAGGGACTCCACGCCATCTGTATTCCTGTATTTACGGGCATGCCCCGTAGCGGCTCATGTAATGTGCGTCGATCCATCGCAATTTTCATAACGAGCATCACAGCGTCTTCCATGACGCTGTAATTAATGTCATTTCAAGACACCTNTTGGGCTCTGGCATGGCAGACTCGTTGCTATCTTCTCTAATCGCACCACACTGATCGATCTCACATTGCCGCAATGGCATCAACTACCGATTTTTTTGAGCAAACGCAGCGTTGNCACAAGATGCGTCGACAACGCAAATAACTTCACGCGTCTGGTAGCAAACGCGAATGAATGCTTCGTTACGGCATGACACATTCGGAAAGTGATTAACAATTTGCCTGACCGTTGGAGATGCTGGTGTGAGACAGGCCTCGCCCCCCGCGAGGTTTGTGCGCTGATCCTGTCGTAAAAAAGCGACAACCAATACCGATCAGCGATATTCACAAGCAGCTGCAGATCATACTCACCGCATGATCCTCACTGGTCCGACTACAGAGGAAAATCTTCTTCGCCAGCGGCTTCGGCGTATAATGGCATGTGCCGGTAGTAAACCTCCAGCATCATTGTTGCGAAGGAGGTAATGCACAGACGGCCAGCATTCGAGGTATGTCCACCTTTCACATACCAACTGCCCTTCGCTCCGCCTTCCTGAGCCTGAGACCCAACCAGATAGTCCCGCAGCTCAACATTGAACTTGTCCCATTCGATGCCACCATATTGCCTCAGCACCTGAGCAGCATAGTAGTTGTAGTAAAAGTCGTTTTTGCTAACACCATGCTCACTGATCTCCTTGACCCCGGCAACGATCCCTGGATGAGTCTTACCCCAACCGGTGTACATTCGGCACAGCAATCCGACAGCACTGGTAGCTGGACGGAATTTAGGTACTGGCCCGGTGTATCCATAAACTGCTCCACCGTTTGACTGAACCTTGTCAAGGAACAACATAGAACCTTGAATTGTTTGCGGCGGTACTGCGAGGTGCCCCATGTATCCACTCTTGAGAGCCATCAGCTGCCAACCGACAACTGAGGTATCTCCGCCACCTGTTCCGTTAGGTGAGTATCGCCACCCACCGTCGCTGCATTGAGCAGTGATGATAAAGTTCAACGACGCCTGAGCGTACGGAAGCAAAGCTCGATCTTCCGTCATTGCGTAAGCTTCACAGAGCGCGATGGCGGCCAAACCATGCGAGTACATGTTGCCTTTTCCATCACGCAGATCCAAAACAGGCAGGCCATTTTTCTTCCCTTGTTTTCCATTCTTCATCAGGAAGAACAAACCCAGCTTGACATTTTGCCTGAACTCGCCGCTCAGCTGTGTTTGCCCAGCCCCAAGGAAAGGAAGTAACGCCATCGCAGTCGCAGCGTTGTACGATTTATTGTAGCTGGCATCGCAACCGTCTTTGCAGCGTCCCTTGCACACAAGATCATGCTGAAAAGTCCAACCACCATTTGGCATTTGATGGCGAGAGAACCATTTTAAAGCCTCCGTCACTGCTGCCTCACTCGAAGGTGTTCCACCGTAGTCGCGGAGCATCTTCTTTTTCATATCAGAACTACGACTACCCATCGGCTGAGCGGTCATGGACGCTAATGTTTGAAGCGATGCAGCTGTGGGAGCCATGTCCGACTGCAGGTCTGCGACATCCAGCTCAACTGCGGCGACCTCCATAGGCTCAACCTCGACTGGCTCAGTGATCTCCATGGTTTCACTGACATCGACCGGTTCCGACTCCTCCTCCATCTCGGAGAGATCACTATCATCAATTTGCTCAATCGCAAATTCTTCCATCTCTGGCCCATCATCTGTCGAACTACTGGCGGAGAGTACATTCACAATTTGCGTGGGATCGGCGATCGTTATCAAGCCGAGAATCAACAGAATGATCACGTGAACCAGGGTGCTCACCAGCCATGCGGGTGTTGCCTGAAAAACGAGGAAATTGCGTTGCAAATCGGCCTCCTCAACCTCGTCTTCAAGACCAGTTTTGTCGTCATGCGCCTCATTCTCAAAACCTCCGGCCATCTCCAGTGCTTCGACTTCGGATCCACTCGCCTCCGGTTCATCTGAAGCAATCATCAACACATCATCGAATTGTGAACCACCCAATCCAAGAATCGGGTAGAAGACAAACGGTAGAAAACACAAGCCNAGTCCAAACCCTGGGCCACGTCCAAAACGCGTGGCAACAGCAAGCGAGACCACGATGATGACAGCAAGATTCACAAATGGGATAAAAAACAGAATCAGCCACCAGCTTGGCTTATTGGCAATCTGCAGAAGCAAGACCTGGTTGTAAATTGGAATCAGCGATTTCCAGCCAGCGATTCCAGCCTTGGAAAAGGTGGTCCATATACCTGCAATCGTGGCTAAGACGAGAATAGTCCCAAGAACAGCAAATATCGCAAGAGTGGCGATCCCACCGTACAATCCAGCGGTCAAGAGCTCATCCATGGCATCATTTCCCTGAGCAAGATGGACGAAAGCTAGCTGTTGGCCGAGTGCTGGCATGATCAATCTCTCCAGTGGTGTCCGGCTGGTCGCTGGGAAACATCTGAGTGAACAGATGCTACAGTTAGACACCACTTCATTAGACGAGCAAAAAGAAAAGAACCCACACCAATTATAGCCGAATTGCGCCAGTGCTTCTGCAATTAAACTGGGTTAGCGGGAATGAGCTGCCCCTGATCGAGCGATTCATACAGACCTATCCCTACATTCGAACGTGCGAGTCGACGGTTCGTACCCTACTTTTCGGCATGCACCCTACATGTTGGGCTCTGCAAAAGGCCGCTCCAGAGCCAACCGCCTCCATGCACCCCCTATTATGACTAGACAGCGGTTACTCTCGTTGGTCATACCGCAGACGTTCAACATTGACAATCATTTGAAAATAGTTGGTGAGCTTAGGCCTTACCCACTCGGTCGCCTGAACGCGTTTTGAGCCATCGCTTGGACCCACCCAGCCGCCCAGCAGATCCAAGTCCAGATCAATGGTTCCAATTCGATTAGCCGTGGGATCGGTAAACCGCAGCCGAACGCAGCTGATGGCTCCCTCCTCTTGAGGTTTCTGGCACATGCCAGAGGCGGCACCCGAGCTTTCGGTGTTCCAGTCAAAACCTCGATCATCAAGCAATGCATGCCTTAAATGCCCCAGACTCGGTGTTCCCGAAAGATCAACCGGATCAAAATTGCTTGAACCAATGGGTCTGAGCTCGATTTTCTCGGCGAGTTGCAATGCCGTGATTGTCTCGGCTCCCCAGAACTTAGTTGTCTGCTCAAGTTTGGTTTTTCGAGCATAGATACTGAGGCCAGCCCCGCAAATGCCAAGAATCACTACCCCAATTCCGAGCAAAACGCCAGATCTGGTAATCTTTGCACGTGGATCCGAGTACTTGTCGAGATGCAAATCCGAACTAGACGACGCGTCAGGACCAGGCTCCGGTGTTGCAGGAGAAGTCGATTGAATCTCGGTATCGCTTAGGTTGTTGTTCATAAAGTAAGTTGTCTGGTCTGGCAGTCGTAAGAGCAAGTAGGCAGTTAAGGCAGAAGTATGATACCGTCACCGCAAGGGGCCCCCTCATCCATGGTTNATGTACCTTTGGATGACCGCAGTTACCAAATCGATATCACGAGCGGCCGAATTGCAGATGCTGCGAATCGCATCGATCAAGCAATTCCGGATCTTTCACATGCGATTGTGATTTCCGACGTGGCAGTCGATGAGGCTTGGGCAAATCAGATTTGCGAGGGCCTGCGCATGGGACCGAAGCAGATTCGAATCAGCCGACAAACAGTAGCCTCCGGAGAGCCAAGTAAATCGCTTACGGAATTCGAACGCCTGTTGTCGTGGGTGTTGACGGAAGGTGGTGATCGACGCAGTGTGATCGTTGCTATTGGCGGTGGCGTGATTGGTGATTTGGCTGGTTACGTCGCCGCGTCCTTCACTCGTGGCATTCGCTTCATTCAGGTTCCCACAACACTTCTTGCCATGGTCGATAGCAGTGTCGGTGGCAAGACAGGAATCAACCTGCCCGGTGCCAAAAATATGGTAGGTGCCTTCTGGCAACCAAGCATGGTTCTGATCGACACCGAAGTTCTTTCAACATTACCCGAGCGAAGTTTTCTGAGCGGATTAGCCGAAGTGGTCAAATATGGAGTCATTGATGATCCCGACTTCTTTTCGTGGCTGGAAAGTAATGCAAAGTCTCTCGTCTCACGCGACAACGAGGCGTTACGCTACGCAATCCAAGTCAGCTGTGAGTGTAAAGCTCGTGTCGTTGGTGAGGACGAACGAGAAACCAGTGGTCGACGCGCCATCCTCAATTACGGGCACACATTCGCACACGCGATCGAAGCGACTGCAGGGTACGGGAAACTTCTTCACGGAGAAGCGGTTTCTATTGGCATGCAAATGGCTGCCAAACTGGCGATCGATCTCGGCCTGACAGACCAAACACTCCTGCAACGCCAGACAGCATTACTCAATGCATGCCAACTTCCTACTCGCTTGAAAGAGGCTGATCCGGTTGCGATGCTACCGGTCATGATGCGTGACAAAAAAGTTGCTCATGGCAAGCTCCGTTTCATCCTTCCAACCGAATTGGGGTCTGTTGAGTTGGTAAGTGATGTCAGCGAAGAGGCAGTCGTTAAGGCAATCGAAGCCTTGCAATGAAGTCATGATGGGACAAGGGTCGCCAACGCCGGTCATGCAACTTGCAGCAGCAATCAAAGGTCACGTCGCAGATCACCGCTGAAAGCCGACCTTTTATTTGCAAAATGTTCCCGCCAACGCTGCTCGTCGTATCCATAGTCCACCTCAGGCTCAATCGTCTGAAGCAATTTCAAAACAGCGGGATTCTTGCGGGTTTGCACGTAAACCTTCTTCTTGCCTCCCGTCTGCAAACCACCGCCACCCTCTCCAAACCCCGCATTGATTGCTGAACTGGGAGCCTGCTCCGTTTTGTGAGTGGTCACAAGCGCATCCACATAATTCATCGCAAGCTCTGAATCCGGAAACCAAGCCAATGCACGAGCAGCCCGATTCACTAGTACATTGTCATTTTTAGTAAGACACGGCAAATAGGTCGCGACTGCCGAACCCGCTCCATATTTCACCAACTGATCCAACGCAGCTTCACGTACAACAGGGTCATCTTCTATCAAACCAGCCTGAACCAAAGTCTTCACCGAGACTGCATCGCGAAATGTCCCCAGCAACCTGATCCACAACATTCGCAAGCTTCGGCTCTGATTGCCTCGCTCTCGCGAATCGATCAGTTGCGCTGCGATCGCAGTTGATGCAAGTGGATCCTGGATTGCCTGCAGCGAGGCTAAGGCCTCCGGTGACTTCTTTGCATTACGAAGCACCAAAGCAACAAGACGCTTAACCTCTTTTACCCACTTCTTTGCGTTAACGTCTGTGTCTTGTTGATAATCTTCAATGGCAACCGACTCGGGTAGTTCCCATCGTCCAGCCCTTGAAATCATTCCCCGACCACGCATCAGGTCTGATGTTCGGATCCACTTTCCATTCTGCTTCTTGTATCCCAGACCAGCACGAGCCTTCGCATGCTCAGGATCGAGTGTGATCGCTCGCTGTAAATGGTGAGCACGATAATGCTTCGAGTCCCCGGGTACGTTGCTGCCGGTGACGCACCAAACGGCTAATTGGTAATGTGCTTCAGCATCGTCGCCCGCTTTGGTCGCCCGCGTTCGGTACGCCTCAAGCTGATCCGAATCGATGACTCTTCGCACACGACTGACCGGCAAAGCAACATGAATTTCATCGTCCACCCGGACAATCACCGAGTCAGGCTTCCGACTTGCATCACCGGTCAGGTGACCACCACCCGAGATTTCCACCGTATCGCCGCTCGCGAATTGGACAGAGAAACCCGATATCTGGCTACCTAAAACTCCAGCGACCAAAACGATAAAAAAGAGTCGGTTGCTCATCACAAATTCTCTTTCTGAACGGCTATCTCGGACTCCGTTTCATCCAACCACAGCATGATTCACACTCGACCACATCTGTGTCCCCATCGGTCCCCATCGGTCCCCATCGGTACTTTAGCGGCTTCCGCTTCAGGCCGGGCAAATAAATCCGGGGCAAACGGCTCAAATAGTCGTGTTATCGTTAAAATCGTTCATCTGAGACTCCCCGACGGACGATAGATACTTGACTAAAGAGATCACATATATAATATATCGAGAAAAGAACACTTTCCACAACATTTTCCGCCATGTCCGCACGGCCAAAACCACTGATGAACGCTCCCGTACCACCGGGGGACTCTGCTAAGCCAGATCCCAAGGCAAAATCAGCTGCAACGTTGAAAGTTCTTGCCCCCAACTCGGACGAACCACGAGGCGCTTTGGCCGCCACGCCCCCTCTCTGTCCGACCGATGAACTTCTGGAAGAGCTGGAACGGGAAAGTCAAGCTCTGGAAACAGCTACACCAAAGCAGATTCTGAAATGGGCTGTTGAGCGTTTCGCTCCCAAATTCACGATGGCAACTGCTTTCGGCCCGGAGGGCATGACCATCATTCATATGCTTTCAGAGGTTGCTCCCGACACTCCGATTTTCAACCTCGATACGGGGTATCAGTTCAAGGAGACGCTTGAGCTGCGTGAGCGAGTCAAGGAGAAGTACGGAATCGAAGTGGAATACAAACTACCTGACCTGACCGTTGCGGAGTACGAATTGGCGAATGGTGGTCCAGTTTACAAGTCAAACCCAAATCAGTGCTGCTTCGACCGCAAACTCAAGGTGCTGCACGAATCAGCGAAAGGTCATCACGCTTGGGCGAGTGCGATCCGTCGAGACCAGAGCCCTGACCGCGCGGCAGCGCCGATCATCGGCTGGGACCGCAAGTTTCAGCTTGTAAAGATCAGCCCTTTAGCGAACTGGACGAAGAAAGATGTCTGGTCGCTGATCACGAGTGAGAACATTCCTTACAACCCCCTTCATGATCAAGGCTATCCTAGCGTGGGCTGCTTTCCATGCACCCGAGCGATCTTACCTGGTGAAGATGAAAGGGCTGGCCGATGGAGCGGATTTAAGAAAACCGAATGCGGACTCCATTCTTCCTGAACAGCGGAGAAACACAATGGTCATCTCCGCCCGCGTTCATTACGCCTGCGTTGCGATGTTGGAACTTGCTATCCAGAATGATGAAGGATCACCTGTAGCGATTCGAGAGATAACAGATCGACACGGGATTCCGGGACCGTTTCTGGTTCAGATTCTACGTAGCCTCCGTGCGTTGGGATGGGTCCAGAGCATTCGTGGCAGCCAAGGTGGATACCGTCTTTCGGTTGACCCCGCCACCATCACGCTATTAGATATTGCAGAAGCAATTGGCTCTCAAGAAGCAGGTTGCCGCACAGAAGCGACGTGCACGCCGATGGCCGTTATGCTGCAAACGCAATGGGATGATGCTGCTGAGGCCTCACGCCGGGTACTCGGACAAGCCACACTAAGCGGTCTCGTCGAGCGTGCGCAACATGGCGACGCAAGCATGTTCTACATTTAGGTCGATGCCCGCTCGTTTTCGTTCAACAAGCGAAGGGGACACACTATTTTTTCTTGCCACCCGGGCGTTTTCGCTTGCTCGGTTTTTCGAAGGTTGGCTCTGGTTTGGCCATTTGGCTTCGAATCCGCTCAGCCAAGGACTGGGACTTCACCGGAGCGGTGGTAGCACCACCTTCCAATCCAGCCAGATCAAAGTGCTTTTTGCTTGGCAGCGTCCGTTTGACTATGATTCGCTCGCAAATTCCCCAGGCACTACTGGTGATAAAATAGATACAAAGTCCTGCTGGAACCCGGAAGAAAAACAAGCCCATCATCAGCGTCATCACGCTCATCATTTTCTGAGTGAGTGCTGTTTGCTCATCAGTGGCAGGGGGCATGAACAGTTTTTGCTGTATCAGGTAAAGTACCACGACGATCACCGGCAGCACATTAAAGTACGGTCCAAGCCAGCCAATCCCCCGACCCGACAAGTAGTCCCACAACCAATCTCCCCAATAAGCAAGCTTGTCAGGTCCAGCAAGGTTTGATGCCCAATCGGTGAAACTCAACGCGGGCTGCTGCCTCATTTCAATATTTACAGAAAGTGTCCGATAAAGCCCGAGAAAGATCGGGAGTTGAATGAACATCGGCAGGCACCCGGCCAACGGATTGAGCCCCACTCGTTGCTGCAGTTCCCTTTGAGCCTTGACTTTCCCCTCCATGTCATCCTTGTACTTCTCATTGATCTTTTTCATCTCCGGTGCCAACTCCTGCATTCGTTGCGCGTTGACAGCGGCTTTTCTGCTCAAGGGGAACATACACCCACGAACAATTAAGGTAAGCAGGATGATCGCGAGCGCGTAATTCCCAACGGCTGACAAGCCGTGTAGCAGACTACCCAAGAACTTTGCAATCGCTGAAAACCAACCGTAATAGATGCAATCCTGCAATCCATACTGAGTTAGCAGGGAAGTGTATTTCGGACCTGCAAACAGCCTCAGGTCCTGCCGCATGAACTCACCGGGTTCCAACGAGCGACTTAGCGTATCCACATAGTAGGTTGAATTTACCGCGCGTTCCTGATGCCTGATGATTGCCGCAGGATCCGAAGCGATACCCGCTCCACCCCGCTCAAGTGTCGTCAGTGACGCTTGCCCTTCGGCGGGTACAAACGCGACCGTGAAATACTGAGAATCAACACCGACATAACTCAAGTCTCGACTGGCATCAGCACCATCATCGGCAAAAAGCAGTGGAGTCATACCATAACGTGGCAATGCCGGATCCGCGTTGCTTTTGTCCTCGGCTTTTGCAGCCTTAAGTAATTCAAAACCACTGACGAGCACGTGACCAGAGGATTTGGTTTTGTAAACGAGGTCACGAGCGGCTGCGCCGCCCCAATTCGGACTGATCTTCGTGCTGTACCACCAACCCTCGAGGCTGATTCCATTCGCGCCTTCAAGCCTGACACCAATGTCCTGCTTGGTTGTTCCCACATTTTCAACCTGAACGCCTAAATCCAACGCATAAGATGTCTCGGGTAGCTGATAACTTCGGGTGATCCGCAATGCATCTCCACCCACCACAGCCATCTCTTTCTGGCTGAGATCGACAGAAAAGGAAGCCGCTCCCGATTCTCTGACCACATCCCAGTTCAGCTGTGTGGGATCTGTCAGGCCACGCATCGCAACATTGCTATCGCCAATTCGCGTTTGGTTCACTTTGGCCAAGGTCAACAAGCAAGACAATCTCGTCAGGTTGCCCTTGATCTGGTCCGGTCCTCCGTCTCTTGCAAGACGCATCAGGTCAAGCGGGTGCTCACTCAATTCCGCAGCAAGGGTTTCCGTCTTTTCGGACCGCGTCACCTCGACATCAACCTTCTGCCCCGGCCTGGTCTTCGATAGGCTCGTTAACAGAGCCTCGCGAGATACAACTGCTTCCCCTTCGATGCCAACGATAATATCACCGACTTGAATACCGGCAGCGGCGGCTGGCGTTCCAGGACCGACAACATTCACCAAGACACCATCGGTGTCTACTAAATCAGTACCAGCAAAATAACCTAGGTAGCCACTGGTTACATCAACGCGACGATACTTGAGTGCACCACTACGATCGCGTTCGGTAAGCTCCAATCGCTCGATGCCAGCACCTTTGCTGCACAAAGTCACCAACATAAAATAGTCATCCGTGGCATCCATGGATCCGACGGTCAGCCATTCAGTGTTTTGCGGTCGCTTGATTTCAGGCGTCGACGCGGTGACATCATCCCCAGCCGGCAGTTCACCCGCCGGACTCTCGAGTGCTAAGGGATCCGCACCACCCACAACCGGTGCTTGCAGATCATCAGCAGGCACCTCTGCAATGACAGGATCGGGCTTAACCGGCGGAACACCCAACCAGGATCGGAGGGTGATATAGGCGAAGAAGAACACCGATGAAGCGACGATGAACGTGATCAGACGACGTTCCACAATCAGTCCCAGTTCTGGCGGGGATGAGGCAAGGCAAGGCTGCGGCGCAACCTTTGGCTGATTCCACGAGTAGCATAGATCAGCTCACAAGCCCGTATTCTGCCCACCAAAGCAAATCTTGGGAAGGTGGAAGCCGCATCTTAGGCGACCACTTTTGCCGCGAAATCGCCGTCGGCAGGTGCCTATACAAAAAAATCACCCTATCAGTGACAGGGTGATTTCACGTGTTGCTGGTCACGATCGCCTAACCGCTAGGGTCGGGTGGCGACTTCCAAAGGTGGAACAACCCCCAGATAAGCCATCATATCGCTAATTTCCTGAAGCGTCAGATCGTCCAAGAGACCACTCGGCATGATGCTGCTGTTACTCGGCAGGATCTGATCGATCTCCTTCTCCTTAATCACGACGACTTCATTGTTGGCGTCTCGTAGTTCCATATTTTCATCACTGCGTTGACTCACCAAGCCAGTCAGCACGCGGCCATCCAACGTAAGAATCCGCTTGCTCGCGTACTGATCGCTGACAATATGGGCTGGGAACAAAATGGACTCCAGAATTTCACGTTTTGTAAAACGTCTTCCAATCCCTGAAAGCGATGGACCGATGGCCTCACCGTAGTTCCCAAACTGATGACACTGTGCACACTTGGCCTTGGTGAATGCGATCCGCCCATGAGCGGGGTCGCCAAAGCGTCCTTTGTCACTGTCCATATATTCCACGAGTTGCTCAAAGTCCCAACGTGAATCAGCGGGATCGGGAAGCTCTGCAGGAACTCGGTCGGGATTTGCTTTGGCGTACCATTTCTGCCATGGCTTCATCGAATCCGAGGCTTTTTCTGGTCGCTGCATGCCGGTCCAATGCTCAAGCAATGCCTCTACATTTTCGAAACTGGCACCTTTCTTTTCCGCTCGAACTCCAAGCAGGATCAGCTGCCGAATGGCCATCGGATCATCCGTGGCGACATCGACGGAGGCCAGGGCCTTGATCACTTCAGAAGCTGTTTGATCCTCTAAAACGTTCAAACTTCGCACCAGGTAATCCCAGTTATCCCCATCTGGTTTTTGAGCCAAAGCCATCGCAACCAAGGCGCGCCGTTCTGGCTCGGTTCGCCAAAGCCCTCGCAAGTAAGCACTTGATTTTTCATCCTCAGCCGTTGCGAACATCGCAACGATGCCTGTTCGCAATCTTCTTTCGATATCACCCGGTTTTGGGTTGGCGATCAGCTCGCGGTCCAATTTACGAAGGACTTCGGCAGTCGAAGCATCAATTGGTCGTGGCAAACGATAAATGGCTGCAAGAGCAGCGTTACGCCACACGGCACCCTGCTCAAGAATCGCAATGACATCCTGATCAGAAAGTGACTGGGCAAAATCCCGAGTTGCATTCATCAAATACATCGACAGAGCATTCGACTTTGCTTCGTTCGCGGCGTTTTCGTAATACTTTAAAATTTGGAAGCGTTGCTCCGCAGTCCAATCATTTGAAAGAAATTGAAGGCACATCGCTACCAAGGTGCGATCCTGTTCTGGATCATCACCAGCGATATACTCCAACGCTCTCTCTGCCACTTCGTCAGCTTGCAGGTGGGCTGCCAAGCGAATCAACTCGTGATTCATGCGTGCATCGCCGGCTGGAAATTCTTCGGCGATCTGATTTCGCAGAGCAACCACTTTGTCGGGCGAGATTTCTCCGCGATGAAGGGCAACCTGGCACAATCGAAGCATATCAACAAAATCGGCATCACTCAAAAAACCGGCCATCATCGCACTGCTGCGGTTGAGAACTTCCATACAAGTCTCAGCGGTTGGATCTGCATTGACCAAGGCCAACATCCCGACCAGCGAAATACGTGGATCTGCACTATCAAGCACGTCGTCTCGCCAATCCTCAACAGGCATTCTTTCGAGCAACCTGCGAGCAACGAACACGAGGGATCGATCCTCTTCTGCGAGTAACGGCAACAGATCTTCAGCGGTTGCGGGCAGAGCCCCACTTCTGAGAATCGCTTCACAAGCTGAACGCTGGACGCGTAAATCGCTATCAGAGAGCATTTCCACAAGGCGTTTCTTACTTTGTTCGTCTGGATGCAGACCCATCATATAAGCTGCTTTTGCACGCACCAATTCGTTGCCTGCTTCGCTGAGTTCCAGAACCAGATCCTCACTGGGAACCGGCCCAAACAATTGCATCAAATCCATCGCACGGATTCGGTATTGAGCTGGATTGTCCTTGCTGTAGGCAACTCCGGCGACCAGTTGACCCCATTCGTTGCCCAGCTCACGTTTAATCGAAGCAATCTCTTGGCGAGCCCAAGCGGACTCTAACTGAGGCTGCCTGACTGCTGCGGCAATGCCAGTTCCAAGTTTCTTCATGCGATCAGGAATATCACCTTTATAAACGACACGATAAACACCGCCCGCAGTTCCTCTGCCACCAGTGCAAAAGTACATTCCTCCGTCAGGACCAACATCAAGATCAGTGACATTGAGCGGTTGCCCCTTCAGAAATACTTCGCTGTCTGCAATAAACCCGGCGCCTCTCGGCTTTAAACGAACATTGAGTATCCGTCCTTCGGACCAATCAGCCAGAAACATGGAGTTGTGATAGCGAGCAGGGAACATGTAATGCTCGTAACAAACAGCCCCCGTGGGACTGCCTTTTCCCGTTTCAAGCAGATTAGGCAAGCGGTCGTAGTAGTACTCGGGCCACTTCGCCCAGCCAGTACGCCAACCAAATTCACCTGCCTCTGTCACATCGTAAAGAGCGGTCGGACGGTACCAAACGGTGTCAAAGTCTGACTCCATATCGGCATCATGAACAAACAAACCGCCATTGGGGTGGAACACCAGATCGTAAGCGTTTCGAATTCCGCCAGCGACGCGTTCAACCACCGAGCCATCAGCGTTTGTACGTATGACTGTTCCACCCGGTGCCTTGATGCCAAGGCCATGACCGGCAGGATCCTCATAACGAGGGAGCAGGTCTCCCTCATAAGATTCCGGCAACGTGTCACCAGGTCCACCTTCGCCTGTGTAACGGGTGTGACTTCCAAGTACGACGTAGATCATGCCATCCGGACCCAAGCGAATCCCGTGAGGCCCGTGCTCACCGCCGTTGCCCTTGAATTTTACAATCGCCTTGACCTGTTCCAGAGTCCCGTTGCGATCAACATCAGTCAATCGGTAAAGGGCGGCACCCTCAGGACCATCGCCTGTGACGAATACTTCTCCATTAAGAGCAAGGATTCCTTGGCATGATTTAACTTTATCGCAATAAGTACGAACCTGCTCCGGAATGCCATCTTCATCTTTGTCGAATACGAGCAACAACGGGCCATCTTCCTGAGACAGGATAATATGACCAAACTCATTGAATGTCATAGCAATGATCGAACCTACTTGTTCATCACTCAGAACGCGCTGAACTCCAAAACCTTTCTGTATTTGAAATCGCTCGCGTTGCTCTGCCTGCTCTTCAGCTACGACATCGACGTCACGGTCCCACGGCACTGTATCGCCGAGTTTTCCAAAGGCCGCTGCTGAACCCCAGAGACGATCGTTGAATAGAACTGTCTCCCACATTGGGCTCTCTTCCGTGCTTGTGCGCCAAGACGGGCTGCTACTGAACGTGTACCACTTTTCCGACTTTTCAGGGCGAATCGAAACCCGCGCAGCCATCGCTGCCGTTTTTCCATGCGTATTGACAACTCGGACAGCAACGACATTGCGACCGACTTCCAAATGGTCGGTGATGTCATAATCCTGCATCTGGCGGGCCGAATTGCCTCGACCAATTGACTTGCCATTCACAAAGACTTCGTACTCATCGTCGGCTGCGATTTCAATTCGCCCAGCCGCCTTCGTACGAAGATTGATTGGTTTACGGAATAAACAGACTTCGCCCGGTGGGACATCAACGCCCACGCGGCTGCCATTCTTCCAAATCCACTGAGCCTCCTCAGCAGAAACAGCAGGAACATTCGCGACCGTGCATGTCGCGACAACAAACAATAAACATAGTGAGCGGATAGGGCCGTCCATGGCAATATTCATTCAATCGGAGGAACGTAGGGGTCCACTGAACAACGGAAGGTTAGGGCCGACCCGCCGTTGGACGCAAGATTGATCCTGAAATTAAGCCACCCCCAAAATAAGGATCAGTGACACCGCCCACCGAGGATTCCCGCCCAAACGATACAAACCTCCCTTGGCTCTTCGCAGCCAACGAATCACGCACACCGAGTTCAAAAGATCGCAAAAAACATCGGAAAATTGGAACGCCAGCAGCCAACAGCCTCCTCGAACCCGCCCCCGATAGCACCGCAGACCACAAGCTCTACGCAAAAACTGGCGACATGGCAAATGCTTGCAAAATGGCAAAACACAATTACCGCGCCGAAAAAGTTAGCTAAAGTAATCCCGCGGACTCTGTTCCGGTGCAGCAATACTGCGCAATCAGCCCTCCAATACAGATGCACTCTGGGATCAATCACAAAATCAGTGCAACTCAATCGCGACCACTCAACACCAAGGATTGCACCTCGGATCGAGTTCATGCAAAACAACAGCACTCGAACGAGATGCTTGAGAAACGCAAGTGAGTGAGTGAAGAGTGCTCACACAAGTCTTTGCGCAACAAAGCAAGAAGGCATGCCAGTGACTCCTCATTAACGAACTAGCCTGCAAGATGGCCTGCGATGGAATGCATCAGCACAGTCGCAGCAAGCATTTACGCCATGGTGACCGCGAAACAAACCTCACATTTGTTTCTTGCCAACTGCCTGACTTGGAGGTGGGAGGGTTTCCAACCGACGATCCGTTCGAACCAGTTCTCGATCAGAGATGCCGATGAGTATTCACCAATTTTCAGTGTGATTAACAGGCCAACAAAATCACTTTGACGATGAGTCACGATATTTTCGATGGTTGTCAGCGTCTGATCAGGTCGGACGTTCGAATCCACCAACAACCACTTTGCCCCTCGGAACTGCCGTCGAGGCAGATCACCTCCCCGAGCGCGAATGTGCTGAAAGTTCCGGTGCTGGTCAATCCGAGGATCCATTTCTGCAGGATCGATGCCAATGACTCTCAGTCCAAGTTCAAGCAATCTTCCACAGGCACCACCGGGTGCACTCCCAATTTCGACAGCCAAATCGCCCGACTGCAAATCAAACCCGCTCCAGGTGATTGATTCCGCTGCTTTGTAATACGCTCTTGAGACAGGTTCGTTCAAAGGTTGTATTGGCTGCACAGCACCTGGCCAACGTGTGGGCCAAACGGTTGCGTCATGGACCCCCATGAACCAATGCGATGGGTCGACGAGGACTACGTCCAAAACCCGATCACCAGGTTGGGCAATGCGATTTGGCGCGTCACACTTCAGCCATGTTTCTTTTAATCCAGAATAGACAACATCGGCCACCACAGTTGAGACTTCATCAGCTCCCGGCTCAAAACCAAACCGCCCGATCGGCAAGCGATCTTTGGGCCAAACATGAAGTTGGTCAAACTTCCGTCCCTTCGGATCATTTCCTGCAAGTTTCGATTCCAATTCAGCCACCATTGGATTGGCTTCAGCCCCACGCACTTGCCCCAGCGAACGTGAGGCGGTGCGCACAAAAATGCCTTCAGGCAGCGGTACATCCTGGTCGTTCTTGGCAGTTATAAAACCGGGCCTCGAAAACGCCAAACGCCAACCCTGCTCGGCCATTTCCGCTTTCACTACCTGCTCAGCGCCACAGGCACAAGACAACATTGCGAACGATGGCTTCATCATGGCTGGACCTCCTCAGACTCCATTTGAAGATATTTCACGAGGCGAGCTTTCACGCCCGGTATCAAGCGGCAGGCATTCTCGCAGTAGAGTTGCTGCAAAACGGAATCGGGCAGATTCAAACCGTGGATCTGCCACATACCCTGAGGTGGCGGAACCTTTTCACTGTAGGCAAAAGACTCATCTGAAGTTTCAAAAAAACGCCAGTTGATGTGCAATCGGGCTTCGGGCCATGGTCCGTCTGTTCCAAACAGAATCCGATCTGCATATTGCATCAAGACGTTACGCGCCGTGAACGGTTGCCGCCCGAGTTCCGAAATTCTAGACGCGGTCTCGATATACAAATTGGGGTATTTGTCGAGCCATCCACTCACAACCCTGAGATCTTCGGAATGATTCGCAACGTGTGCCCCAATAAACTTTGTTTTTGGATGCCTGCCAATCACACGATTCCTGGCTTCCAGCAATTCACTTCGCGACGGATAATTCTCGCCATGGAAGCTCCAGTCAGGATGCCGACTGAGTTCTTCCCATCGCTCGTTGGTTTCATCAATCGGGTCAAAGAACGCCGCAGGATCTGCGGTATGGATGATGACCGGTATGCCGAGTTCTCCACAGGCCTGCCAGATGGGATCAAAGCGGGTGTCATCGACTCTGATCAGCGAGCCATCTGGGTTCTTATACTCAAGACCAAAACGCTTGAACAACTTCAAACCGCTCACACCGCTTTCAACGGCGGCGGCTAATTCACGTGCCGTTCGTTCCGCAAAACCAGCGCGATGACAGGCCCAACTTGCTGGATCATCTTCCGTGCCATCACCACGCCAGTCAACGTTCGCGAAGACGACAAAACGCTCCTTGTACTTACCCCAGAGGAATTTCATATGTTCTTCCAAACGTCCATTGAGGCTGCCATCCAATGATGCGCAGACGGCAATCCCATTACGATCCATGACCGCTACGTAGTCATCGAGCGCCTGCTCGCTACTCCGCAACTTATAGAAAAAGTGAGTATGAACGTCGACCACGGGAAACGCGGCCTTGGTTCGGAGATGTTCTGCAACTTTCAGCTGAGGCCGCGGCCGGAAGTTCTTTAGCAGCAACTCGCGTCCTTCGCGTCCGTCAAGAGGCTCGGGAACGGAGGTATCCTGAGCTACCACCGCCCCCTGAAAGATCAGAAACAGCGTTAAAAATGCTTGAAACTTCATTCGCCAGATTTTCGCTACAATAGTCACGTAGAACACCTCGGATTAATCGCACCGTTTTCTTTTTGCATTACAGGTTGGGTGACAGCAGGTTTGTTCTTCGCTTCAACACATCGCAGGAATCAACAGTAAGCGTGAACAACGACTCACAGGACCCGACCGAACACCAAACACTGGGCGGTCAAGCAACCAGCAAGAAACTATCAATGGAGGCGACAACGCCACCCGCTGATGTTCCCGGCTACCGCCTTACACAGTTTCTCGGAGCAGGAGCATTCGGGCAAGTTTGGGTAGGCCGCGATCTCAACACCGGCCGCGATGTCGCCGTCAAATTCTACCTACACCGTGGTGGCGTCAACTGGTCGTTACTCAGCCGTGAAGTCAAGAACTTAGTGCAAATGTCGGCTGACCGATATGTGGTACAGGTACTGGAGGTCGGCTGGGAAGTTGACCCACCGTTTTATGTCATGGAACTGGTACACGGAGGATCGCTGGAAGACCTGTTGAAAGTTCGCCAACGTCTGCCGACGGATCAAGCTGTTGAAATGTTCCGAAAAATGTCCATTGGCTTGGACCACTGTCACTCCAAGGGTGTTCTCCATTGTGACTTGAAACCAGCAAATATTCTGCTCGGCGACGAAGATGAGCCACGACTGGCAGACTTTGGACAAAGTCGCCTTTCCAATGACCAGACTCCTGCCCTGGGAACACTGTTCTACATGGCCCCGGAGCAAGCGGACCTCACATCATCACCGGATGTGCGTTGGGACGTTTATGCTTTGGGCGCTATCCTGTACCGTATGCTGACCGGAAATGCTCCCTACCGGGAGAGTTCCTTTGTCCAACAACTTGATACTGCTGGCTCACTCAAAAAACGCCTTCAGCGTTATCGGGAGTCGATTGTTTCCAGTGCCCCGCCCAAAGCTCATCTGGAATGCCCCGGGGTCGATCGTGCTCTAGCACGAATCGTTTCAAAGTGCTTGAACACGACGCCTGAACACCGCTACTCAAATGTACAGCAAATTTTGCAGGATCTTACCCGGCGTGATGCAACACGTGCGAAACGTCCATTGATGTTGCTTGGAATCGTGGGACCACTGCTGGTGCTTCTGGCCACTTGTTTCTTCGGGGCACGCAGCATCATTGAGGCCCGAAAAAGCACACTTATTGCGCTTCGTACGGAAGCCAAAGGAAGCAATGAACTCGCTGCGACCTTCGCAGCCAAAACACTGGAAAATGAAATTGATCGATATTTCCAAGTCACCAAGAACGAAGCCCACCGCTCTGAATTCATTGAACAACTGAAAACGACACTGGAGACCGACCAAGTCGTGACTGCGCTGCTACAGATTGCTGACTTGGAAACCCCGTTGAAAACGCATGGTTCAACGTTGGCACGCGCCAAACTGTTGGAATTGGAACAGCAAAAAAAGCTGAACACAGCGTTGCAAAATCAACTAGCACGCTACACCAACCCTGATACCAACTCACGCAAACCGAGACTGGCAAGCATGTTTGTCACCGACAATCGGGGCACGATCATCGGAATCGCTTATGAGAATACGGACGAGATCAAACCAGAAGAAAACAGCGTTGGTAAAAACTTCAGCTACCGCACTTACTTTCATGGCGGACCCGTCGACAAGTCCAAACGCACAACCAGCATTCTAGAATCAAGCCCCATCGCCTCAACCCACCTTTCTGCCGCGTTTCAAAGCACGGCAACGGGACTCTGGAAAGTCGCGATCAGCACGCCGATTTATTTCTCCGACAAGGATTCCCAACCAGACGCCATTTTCGTCACGACCGTAAATCTTGGAGACTTCGAATTACTGCAGAATGAAGGATCTTCTGACCAGGTCGCCGTGTTACTGGAATCGCGTGAAGACCGTGCAGAGGGCACGATTCTGCAACATCCATTGATGGATACCCGACGCAATGCTGGGATCAAATCTGGAGACCAAAAGTACCAAATACCCCCAATGCTGATGCAGCGACTACTCACCGGCAGTGACGTTGATTACGAAGACCCCTTGGCAACAGCTGAGGATGGCTCCTCCTACGAAGGTCCGTGGATCGCAGCAGTACACTCTGTGAAGCTTCCGCTCGATGAGGACGAGGAAGAAAACAAATCCAGTCCGTCAACACCATCGATAGCGAGAGACCCGCCGCCGCCGCCCACTGAACTACCCGAGGGAGCAGTCAGCGAGACCGATGAACAAGCAACAGACTTGTTGGTGCTAGTTCAATACCGCCTCAAGAAAGTAAACGCCCCAGTGTTCGAAATGCAATCCGCACTCCTCCGTGAAGGAGTGGCCGCAATTATTTCGATACTGGTTGTCACGTTGACACTCTGGTTCTTTGTCCAACGCGTCGGTCGGCCATACCGCGAAACCGACGAAAAACTCGAAGATCCCAAGAGCAACAAGACGATTTCTGAGCCCCCTGCCAAGACCATCTCATCACGTTAGCACACCACGAAGCGAAATCGAAAGGAAAGGCCCTGAAATCACACGGCAAAGCCCCATTCATTCTGCGTAGCACCCTGCTCGCGAAAGGCACGACCGTCCTAAGAGCTCGGCTCGTTGATCACATTGCGTAGCATCTGCCCAGTCAGAGCACGACAACAAGCCTCGGCCCCTTTACGACGCATATCAGCAAGCCCTTCTTCGCAGTAGAAAGCCGAATGTGGGTTGATAATCAACCGCTCATGTGCAGGATGATTCGAATCGCGCCACGCGACCAGCAGCGGGTTCTGCGGACTCGGCGGCTCCTCGGCGATCACATCAATCGCAGCTCCTGCCAGACGCCCTTCTTTGATCGCTGGAGGGATCGCTGCTGTATCAACGACATCACCGCGTGACGTGTTCACCAGATAGCTACCCATCGGTAACCACCCCAGCGTCTCAGCATTGATCATATGGTGCGAGTGCTCGTTGAGAGGGCAATGCAAACTCAGCACAAACGACTCACTCATCAGTTCCTGCAAAGACTCGACGCGTTTGACTCCAGTGGCCTTATCGTAGCCGTCTGGTTTGAACGGATCATAAAAACGAACGTCCATCCCCATGGCCAAAGCGCGTCTGGCAGTCGCGGTGCCAATTCTTCCTAAACCGACGATGCCAAAAACACGTCCCCGCTGCCGATAAAGCGGAGGAGCCACGTGGTACATCCAGGGATCGGGCTGCGAACGCATTCGAAGATTGTAAAAGTTGATTCCGCGAGTTAACGCAAGAGCCATCCCAATCGCAGAATCCGCGACCTCTTCAGTCCCATAGTCCGGGACATTGGCCACTGGGATTCCTCGTTGCCCTGCGAGAACGTGGTCCACATTGTCAAATCCAACCCCACACCGAACAATTAACTTACAACAATTAAGTCGCTGAATTGTTTCAGCGGATAGAGCTAAGTTGTGATAGAGCATCACAGCATCTGCTGAATCGATTTTCCCATGAAGTTCACGTTCGTCATAGGCATCGTACGCTTCAACGGTAGCGACACCTTCCAACACTTCACGCTCTATTTCCAAGGAATCATTAATAAAGTCAGTGATTACAACACGTGGTTTCTCAATTGTCATTTCGAATAATATCCTTCGATTTGTAGCTGCTTGTTCAAATGGCCCCAATCAAACGGTGGGCCCAACGGTCCAAGGTACGAACTCGTGGTCGCCAAATCCTTGCATTTCACTGCATGTCTGCTGTCCACTCGCGACACGCAAAGCAAATTCAAAAAAATCATCTCCAACGGACTGCAATTCCCGCCCCTCGAGTACTGTCCCCGCATTCAAATCCATGTCTTCTCGCATACGCTCAAATAGGTCGGTGTTGGTAGCAATCTTGATCACAGGCGTTGGCTTGCACCCATAACAACTGCCACGCCCCGTGGTGAACATCACCAAATTCGCGCCACCTGCTACTTTCCCTGTCACGCTCGCCGGATCAAATCCAGGCGAGTCCATCACAACCAGACCACGAGCATCCATTTTCTCACCGTACTCGAACACCTCCTCCAACGCCGTGCCACCGCTCTTTGACACTGCACCGAGCGACTTTTCTGTGATCGTGGTCAGTCCGCCAGCTTTGTTACCCACCGACGGATTATTGTCAATTTGCCCACCATACCGGCCCACATATTCCTTCCACCATTCAATTCGGTCCAGTAGTTTCCTTGCCACGTCCTTGGATCGACTCCGTCGTACCAGAAGTTGCTCTGCACCATAGAGTTCCGTGGTTTCAGAAATTACGGAAAGCCCACCGCAGGCAACGATTCGATCTGAGACTACGCCAACGGCAGGATTGGCGGTCAAACCTGAGTAACCATCACTGCCTCCGCATTCGACAGCCAGACTCAAGTGCGATGCATCAACGGTTTCCCGTTCAACCTGATTGGCCCGATCGAGCACCTGCTCAAGCAACGCATCAGCTTTTTCGATGGTCTGCCGAGTGCCCCCTTCAGTCTGCATCGTCAACATGGGTATGCCACCATCTCGGGTCAGTTGCGTGCCGTCTGGAGCATGTAACGAAACGACACCATGATGCTGTTGAAGATACCCCCCCGTTGTTTGCTCACAACCGAGACCGACCACCAGACATCCCCCGACATTGGGATGCTGCGCGTAACCCGCCAGGACCCGACCAAGCATCCTGTGTTTGAGCCCGTTGTATTCGAGAGCACAACCAGTGGTATGGGTCACTGCAAAGACACCGTCCACATTGGGCCAACGTTGCATTCGCTCTTTGTGAAAGCGGGAAACCACCTGATGACAAACCGTTGCACTGCAATTCACCGTAGATACGACGGCAACGTAATTCCGCGTCCCTACGCGTCCGTCAGGCCGGCAAAATCCGTTGAATGTCCGCAAAATCCGCTCAGGCGACGGCGGCGGATTAATTTCGCTCAGATCATCTGAAACGACGTGATGGTCGGTCAAATTTTGAGTATGAACGTGTTCTCCGGGACGAATCTCATTTGTGACCAGCCCGATGGGCTGCCCGTATTTGACGATTGATTCACCGACTTGGGCTCCACTGACAGCGATCTTATGGCCGGCCGGAATATCGTGGGCCACCACCAAAGTTTGCCCCCCCATTTCAATCGCGTCCCCGCGTTTGAGCGGTTTGGTAGCAACGGCGACGTTATCAGCGGGGTCAAGTCTGATCAGCCCGGATTTTTCTGTTGCCTGTTTCATTTTTGTTCCGCGGTGCATCATCTTTTTAGAGCCGAAAGGTGGTCGAAACCGACTTCGAGCGGGTATGTTTTGGGAATGATCGTAAAAACTTCGAGCGAGGACGTCTTGCCCGTGGTTCCTGACCTCAATGCTGGTGCTTATATTCCGATCATCGCAAATCTGTACGACGCGACCCAACAGCTAAGAATCATTCGATGAAGATCCACGAATATCAGGGCAAAGAGTTATTCCGCCAAGCTGGTGTGCCAGTCCTGGAGGGAATTGTAGCCACTACACCGGAGGAAGCCGTCGCTGCCTACGAGAAACTTGGAGGCGCCATAGCGGTAGTGAAATCCCAGATTCACGCCGGCGGGCGAGGAAAAGGCACGGTGCGGGACAATCCGGACCAAAAAGGCGTGGTGGTTTGCAAAAGCAGCGACGAGGTAAAAGCCGTCGCTGCAGGTTTACTCGGAAAAACACTGGTCACGATTCAGACCGGCCCCGAGGGCAAAACCGTCAATAAAGTGTTTGTCGAAGCAGGCTGTGACATCGCCAGGGAGCTTTATCTGGGCATTGTCCTCGACCGCGCCTCCTCCCAGCCGGTCCTGATGGCCAGCACCGAGGGTGGCGTCGAGATCGAGAAGGTCGCCGAGGAAACGCCAGAGTTGATTTTCAAAGAACATTTTGATCCAGCAATCGGCTTGGAAGGCTTCCAAGTCCGAAAACTCTGCAAGAAGCTAGGAATTACTGGCCCTGCTGCGAAGGCTGCCGCCCGCTTCATGCCTGCGATCTGCCGATTCTTTGTTGACTACGATTGCTCCCTGACCGAGATCAATCCGCTGGTAATCACTGGTGACGATCAGATGATTGCTTTGGATGCGAAAATCACCTTCGATGGCAATGCACTTTTCCGCCACAAAAACCTGCTGGAACTACGTGACCTGTCTGAAGAGGAACCCAGCGAGGTGAGAGCCAGTGAGTCTGGACTCAGTTACGTCAAACTGGAAGGTAACATCGGCTGCCTCGTCAATGGTGCAGGACTCGCCATGTCAACGATGGACATTATCAAGTACCACGGTGGGCAACCTGCAAACTTTCTTGATGTCGGAGGCGGGGCAAACGCCGCACAGGTCACAGAAGCATTTCGAATTCTGTTATCCGATCCCAACTGCAAGGGTGTTTTAGTCAACATCTTTGGTGGCATCGCCCGGTGTACCACCATCGCAGCCGCATTGATCGAGGCCAGCCAGACTGTCGGTTTTACTGTTCCACTCGTGGTACGGCTCGAAGGCACCGAAGTCGAAGAAGGGCGAAAAATGCTTGCTGACAGCGATGTCGACATCATTAGCGCTACGGACATTACCGATGCGGCGAAGAAGATCGTTGCAGCGGTTGGCTGATTGATCACAACAGATCGTTGTGATCACCAATAATAACAAGACACTCCGAATCAACTCCCATTTTTCACAATACGATTCGAACATGAGCATTCTGGTTGACGACAATACGAAAGTCATTTGTCAGGGCATTACCGGCAACGCAGGTACCTTCCATTCACTCGGATGCCGAGATTATGGGACGAAAATGGTTGGTGGTGTCACACCTGGCAAAGGCGGCCAAAACGTTGAGGGCATCCCTGTTTTCGATACAGTCGAAGAGGCTGTAACGCAGACTGGCGCTGACGCGACCATGATCTTCGTTCCTCCCCCGTTCACTGCCGATGCTATCCTCGAGGCAGTTGATGCCGGAATCAAAGTCATTGCTGCGATCACAGAGGGAGTTCCGGTGCTCGACATGGTCCGAGTCTACGAGAAAGTACGGGCAAGTGACTCAGTGCTGATTGGGCCAAACTGTCCCGGACTGATAACGCCCGGTGCATGCAAAATCGGCATCATGCCAGGCTACATCCACAATCCTGGCAAAGTAGGAGTCATGAGTCGCAGCGGCACATTGACCTACGAAGCTGTGTGGCAAACAAGTAATCTTGGCCTCGGTCAAAGCACCTGTGTTGGACTTGGTGGAGACCCGATCGTTGGGACAAGCTTTATCGATCTACTCGCCCGCTACCAAGAAGATCCACAAACCGAAGCAATTCTGATGATCGGTGAGATTGGTGGTTCAGCTGAAGAGGAAGCAGCCGCTTTTGCCAAGGCAAACGTTACCAAGCCCGTGGCCGCATTTATCGCAGGCCGTACAGCTCCTCCGGGCAAACGCATGGGTCACGCAGGTGCGATCATCAGCGGCGGAAAAGGAACCGCCGAAGAAAAAGTGGCTGCCCTGGAAGACGCTGGCATTGTTGTTGCCCCAACCCCAGCCGACATGGGCGATGCCGTGGTCAAAGCCATCGCAAAAAGCTAACATCGCAACGAATGGCTGCATACAACCACTTCCGCCAGCGAACCATGGCTGAAGGCAGTGGACAGATGACTGCCAAGTCATGGCAGTAGTTAAACTGCTGGCGAGTGTCCTAAGGCTAACGATCTCTTTGTCTGGTGCTCTCAGAGCCGGACCACTGCGCGCTTGCATTTGCCCTACGCGCGAGCTCAGGAAGTGTCACTTCGGACTTGCCCGTCGAATCCCGGTTACCTGATCGCAATGCTTGCGTAGTATGCCATCAATCCGCCGCGGGCCGTCCACAACACGGTGCGTATCCAATTACTGTTGACCAGCCGACGATAAGTTACTTCGTCAAAACCACTGAGTAATTGAGTATGACAAGGGATCTGCAACAGAACAGTGGAGAGCCAAATTAGCCCAATCAGAACGAGTCCAACGAGCGCAGCCCACCTTGGAAAGCAGTCGGGTGCTGCGACAAGCAACAAGACGGCAGTCGCCAACTCAAACAGCATGGGCACACCAACGATCGGGGTGATAAGCCGATTGTGGTCAGCCTCATACTGCTGAAATTGCTCAAGCCCCACACGGTCGAACATGTTGTAGTGCACAATCTGCACCATCCAGATCAGACCAACCATGTACCAAGTCGCAATCAGATTCACTACAAAAACGGCAGATCCATTCATTCTGTCGACTCAAGTCTTTCCCGGCCAAGGCTGTATTTCAGAAATTGCGTCAGGTCGTTGAAACGGTATCTGTAGCCCGACTCCGTTAGTTTGCTCGGTTTCACTCGCGCACTGGACAACAGCAAAGCATCTGCCATCTCACCCATTGCAGCTCGCAACATGAATGCGGGGGCTGGGAAGAGCGCCGGTCGACCGATCACGTGGCCCAATGTTTTTGCAAAGCCTGCATTAGTAACTGGATCACTGGAGACGAAATTCACAGGCCCTGACAACGATGACTCAGCAATCGCGTGATAAATCGCTCCGAGCACATCGTCCAAAGCGATCCAACTCCACCACTGCTTTCCGTTCCCTAGTGAGCCTCCGGCAAACTTCGCTGGGGTCAGCATTTTCTGCAAGGCACCACCTTTCGGTGAAAGCACCAAACCAAAACGTGCGTTAACGACGCGGATCCCTGCCTCTATTGCGGGCAGACAGGCGTTTTCCCATTCGCGGGCGACGTCAGCAAGAAAGTCATTTCCCAAGTCCGATGACTCGTTGAGCGGCTCATCGCCACGACTACCATAGATGCCTGTTGCTGAGGCGCAAATCAACACCTCAGGCTTCGTATCCAGCTTCGCTAATGATTCGCATAGCGAACGAGTGTTCTGCACGCGACTGTCCCGAATCTGACGTTTGGTCTCTTCGCTCCATCGCCCAGAAGCAATCGGCTTGCCAGCTAAGTGAACAACCACATCTGTATCTGCTAATTTCGCTGCCTCACCTGACCAAGCCGCAATTGTGTTCTGCTTGGACCCCGCATCACTGCTGTGTTTGCGGACAATCGGAATCACCTCGTGCCCGAGTAGCGTCAGCAGTGAACCAAGTTGCTTCCCAACCAACCCCGTGCTGCCCGAGATAGCAACACGCTTGACGGCCAATGGGTGCTCAGCCTGAAGAGTCAAATCATCACGGGTGACGCGATGCCGATAGGCAAACATCGATTCGATTTTGCCTAGTGCTGTCTTGCTCCCCAGCAGTCTACCGATCGCACCGAGCGGAACTTCAAAATCAATTTGATCCGTCAGAGCTGAATGGTCACCAACGGTCTCAAAATGGTGACGGTGACACCACTTGGCAAACGGCCCCGAGAGTTGAGTGTCGGCAAAAAGGCGTGGAGGTTCATAAACCGTATGCTCAGCGACCCATCGTATTGGCACGCCAAAAACAGATGTTTTCAGCACAACTTCACTACCAACAGCGAGACTGTTATCTGTTTTTTCCACTTCGACAGATTCCCACGGAGGCACCAGTCTTTCTAAAGCCCCGCGACGTTCGTGGTACGCGAATGCATCTTCCACCGATACCGGAAGCGGGGAGGATACTACATATTTCATGGCGTACTCGTAGGGGTTAATTCTCACGACTCTGGTCACTGCGCGGCATTATTGCCCTCAGTCAAGCGATTCTGATTTGCCCGTCATTTGTTCCAATGGCCGAAACGATTTTTCTTTTCAGCAGGTGCCCCCTGTTGCTTGGCATCGAGTGTGGAAATCCCCTCGCTGTACAACATTTCCCCGCTGTAACCGTCATAGAAAGTAACAACCACCTGAGGCTCATCGTAGGCCACGAATTGGTACCCTGATCCTGCGGGCCGGCCAGCCTTTACAATGTTATTGACTGAAATCACGGAATACACGGTATGCCGTTGCCGCAGATAATGCACATTGTCCGGATAACCACCCAGCCACTTAATTTTGATGGTGCGACCTGCGCTATCAAACCAGCCTCCCAAAGGAGGTAAGCCTGCCGTACCGATCGGGTGATTGGCAGAATTCACAGGTGATACAAGGAACTCCCAGACATTGTCGGTAATCTGAGCTGCCACGGGATGATGCACATCCCCAGTAAGTAACAACACTGGTTTCTCGATTTGATCTAACACCTGTGTCAGTTCTTCACGCTCATGAACATACCCGCAATAACCATCTCCTTTCGATTCGGTGCTCTCACCTCGCATGTGATAGGCGCTGTGATAGATAAACCAGGGATCGGGTGAGATCACGAATAAAAACTCGGCAGAACTCTTGGTCACGGTTTCAATGAACCATTTTTTCTGCACATCACCGAGAACATGTCGATCTTTATCTTGAGCATGCGCAACACCTTTGAACTTGCTTCTTTCACCCCGGGTATCGAGAAAAACAAAGTGGCAATTCCCGACAATCTTGTCGAAATAGTGATGAGTACCGATGCTGTAGGGAGCCGACCCAGAAACTTTTGCAGCCGGCTCGATTTGCAAGTGAGTCGCATCAATGACACGCTTAACCCGATAGACTCCTGCGTTCTTTCCTCCGCGGAGCCCCAAAGAGGGCTTGGCTGCACCCTTGATGTAAGGGCCAACGTGCAAGGTACTAACCTGACGTAAATCCAATTTGGTGAAATCAGCCTGCAAATCGTGCAGGACATTGGATTTCTCCTCAAAGTCGCCTGTACCGAACCGAACCGGCATTCGCTGCCCGTGCTCACCGTTCGCCCAATCAGCGTAGTACTGCCAGACTCTTATCGCAGGATCACGCACAAGATAATTGCCATCTCCCAACCCAACTTCGCCACTGCCATCAATGTTGTCGGTCACTTCGTGATCGTTGTACATCGTCAACATCGGCACGTAACGCAATAAGCGATTCAGGGAACGCCCGCGTTCCAGATAGAGTTTGTAATTGTTCTCTATTCCGAGCGTTGTACCGTCAAGAGTCTCTTCATAACTGTAGTCACCATTGACAATATGAAATGAGACACGGTCTCGATGTTTTTCCCAAATCGTATTGAAGGCTGGCGGGTTCGGATAAATCCCATACGTTTTGCCAGGTGATCGCTGACGCTGACAAGCACCAATTGAGAAACTGAAATTGAATTTACCTTGAGGATTGAACTGATGAGCATAACTATCCTTGCCGGGTAACGTGCGAAATGTGGGCCATGGATCCTTGAATTCTGCTCGCAAGTCGATGACTTCTCCCCCGACGCGAATCGCGTAGGCGTATTCCGTATTGGGATACAAATCGCTGACCTCGACAAATCCAGTGAAGTCCTCCGCTGGATCTGTTCGTCCGCGGTGCACCTTGGCATTTTCAAACGGCGGACGCCTGGGACGAATCAATACTTCAAACTCAATCTCCGATTCAGCACGTAACCAGACACGGACTGACTCCGCGGTGACATCGCCAAGCACCGGACCGTGCGTCACTGCTGTGCTTTGACGCGGTACAACATGGTTCGCTACTGGATCAGGCCAACTCAAATCCTGCGCTACGACAACCACAGGCAAGAAAACACAAAAACACAAAATCGATTTCATCAAAGCATCAGCCCTCACTTAGCGTCATCCGGCTCATCCTCAGAGCAGCGGAAAATCCTCGTCATTCATCCCACAAACATGCCACCTTATCATGATGGGCTGCTGCAAGAAGATCCCAGCATCAACCAAAGAGCATAATCCCAATAGCGGAAACGGGATATCTCGATGACCCAACTCTCAGTCAGTACGTTCCGATGAAGTGAAATTGGGATGCGCGAGTAAAAGAGATTGAGGACGTACTTACAAACAGCGTCGCAAGCATTGACTTATTCCAATCTGACACCGCCGCTTCGCAAATGAGGCCCCAAAATGCCACACGACTAGCTGTCAAGAATGGCTTCGATCGGTTTTCCCTCACTGCGTTTCATAGGACGTCCAATGGGAGTCTCAAGTTCTTCTTCGTGATCAACACCCAAGGCAGTCAAAATGGTTGCATGCAGATCACCAACCGTGACTGGATTTACGACGTCAGCCATCGGCTTATCAGGATCAAGCGTTGGCTTTTCAGCAGTCTCACCGTACAGCCCAGCCCTTCGAATGCCACAGCCTGCCAAGAGAACTGAAAAACCGTGCGGCCAATGATCACGTCCCTCAGCGGGGTTGATCGTGGGGGTACGTCCGAATTCTCCCCCGCACACAACAAGTGTTGTCTCGAGAAGGTCACGTTCCTCGAGACGTTTCAGGAGTGCGGATAAAGCAGGATCAAGTTTTCCGCAAGCAGATGACTGCAACGAGTGGTTTGTGATGTGGGAGTCCCAACCGCCGAGTGACACCTCAACACAGCGTGCCCCAACTTCAATCAGTCGTGTAGCTGCCAACACGCCACGACCAAACGGACTATCACCAAAAGATTCCAGCACCTGTTTCGGCTCAGCTGAAACATCAAATGCTCCCAACTGCTGACTGGACATCATTCGCAACGCCCCCTCCGTCACAGTGCGATGTAGCGTTCTTGTTGTTTCCAACTGCCGGAGCCGTCCTCTTTGAAATTCACTCTCTACAACATCGTATAGATCAGCAACCCGCTGTTCGAAGCGAGGTTCAGGAACGGAACGACGTATATCAGGGACCGGTTGAGCAGGATCGTAAATTTTGAAGGCATCGTAAGCCGCACCCAAGTACCCCCCACGTCCTGGAAAGCCATTTGGCACGATTGAAATGTGGCGTGGAATATCGGCCCCGCCCTGATCTGCATGGCACAACACAGCGCCCACGGAAGGATGTTTCAACGTAGGATCTGGCCGATACCCAGTTTTAATATTATAAACCGCACGTTCGTGATCGCCCTCTTTGCTGGTAACACTGCGGACCAGCGACGCAAGATGCATCTGCTCAGCGGTCTGCGGCAACAACTCAGAAATCTGCAGCCCACTGACGGACGTACTGATCGCCGAAGCATCTCCACCATACCGGCCCCCGGGATGCGGATCAAAAGTTTCAAGTTGACTTGGACCGCCTTGCAACCACAACAGGATTACACTCTTAGGCTTCGCTGGATCCGTTGCTCCTGACTCATCCGCCATCGCCAATCGTCGAGCGATCGAGGACATCATCATACCGCCGGCACCAGCACCAAGCAGTGTCCGACGTGACAGATGTACCTGCGAATTGCAGAATGCGTCGTGATTGAACTGATCATTGATAGACATGGGGATCGCCTAAGCATTCCTGAGAACTAATGATTCCACGCAAGTTCGCTACTATTCAACAGGACCCACACAAGATCCTCGATCGCCTTCTCTGTGTCTTCAGAGCAGTCAATCCTCGACACGAAGTGTTCTTTTTCAACTGGTGTCGGATGACGATTGAGAGAAGACAAATAAAGCAAATCAACTATTTGCTGGCTGTCAGTCGCAAACATTCCCGCGTGCGCTGATGCATTCAGCAATGGGTTGGCCTCAACCAAATCACGCAGCAGCTCACCATTCATCATCAAAAGTCGCTGCGTTATAGTAATACTATCACTGTTGAATTCATCTTCACCGACATCACCATACTGCGTCACAAAATCATTTGCACCCGCCATTGTTTGCAATTGCAGGAACAGTGACGATTCCCGATCAGTCGTCTTAATCCTTGCCGCCTGAATGATCGCACCAGCCACTTGCTCAGGCCGAAGACGGACCAAAGGGAATACGGCAAAGTTGTGCTCATGCTCGGAAGTGATTTCAAATCCGGCTCTGCTACCTGCACGAAACGCTTCGGATGCAGCGATCACACGGATCAGCCTTCTTAAATTGAACCCATGAGCAACAAAGTCGCGAGCCAACAAATCCATCATCGGGTGACACGGTTCATCGAGAGGCAGGTTATCGACAGCCTCTCCCATCGAGCGACCGAACATCAAAGCCCATACGTGACTTATTGCGGCGCGGGCCGCCTGCATATTGTCTGGATGCGTGACCCAAGTCGCCAAGCGAGCGCGTGGCTTACCCTTTTCGGGTAATAGCTCAGGCAAGAAAGGAACCCCCGCCTGCACATCGGTTTCTTCATCATCGTTCAAATACTTGTAGACATAGTCGACTTCACCATCACGCACACCCTGCAACCCATTCGTCTTTGCAGAAGTAAAGAAGGCTGCCAGCTGATGAAAATCCTGTTGCATTCCTTCTCGCAGATCTGTTCCATGACCAAGATTGACATTGCCCAAAAAGTCGTTGTGACACTGAAGACAGTCAATCCGTAAACCAAGAAAAACCCGAGAGGTGCGAGCAGCCAAGCGAATTGGATCTGCACTTCCGTCATTGCTATCGAAAGTAGCTGTCAAGAAGTTGACCTGGGGCTTGTCAGTCCAAAGCCCCTCTGCAGTCAAAAGCTCCCTAACAAAGCGATCGTAACGCTGGTTTGCGGCAAAAACTTCTGCCAACCAAATTCGGAACCGTCGTCGACGATACACGATGAACTGCCCACCATCTGTCCCAACAAGAAATCGGCTCCAACGTTCAGCCCAATAATGATGAAAGCGTTGATCCTCTAACAGATTCTCCAAATGCACGCGTTCACGTTTGGATTCTTCAATCTGCTCAAGACCTCTGATCTCCTCTAGCGACAAGCCATTACCAACCAGTGCAAGCGATAGTCGGCGACAAATCGTCAGCCAATCGGCTGGCTCGGAGTGATCCAAACCCAGACTCGCCAATCTTTGCAGACGCTCTGCGTTGATCTCTTGGACTACAGGACGAAGCGATTCCTGAATACGACTGACTGCGGACATCGAAACTGGGGCGACCCGGAGAGAGCCGTTAGTACTTTCATCTGCCAAAGAAGCGATCTCTGGCTGACGATTTCCTGACAAGCCTGCTACCAAATACCCAAAGGCCAGTGACAGCAAAAGTACAAACCAAGTCCAGCGGAGGCTAGCGGTTGTGAGATTGCGGAGTTTGCTCATCAGTAAGATTTCCGATTCTGAGTACAACCACAGGCAAGAGCAGATTCGCGGAAGCGGAGAAGCTTTGATTATCCGTCGAAAGAACCAGGATCACACCCCTATTCTGTCAAATTAGCAGCCTGAAGATTCATTTTTCCACAAAACGGTCCGCTGCGAACATTGATCAAGAACGCACAACCCATGCACGTAGAAACCGCAAGTTGGGGAGACCAAAGGTACGCCCCGGTTAGCCGGCCCTTTGCCTGATGGGGACCCGCCCACCACCAGAATCCACCGACTGACGAATGGCATCAAGTATCAAGTGTGTATCAATTGCATTTTGCTGCCACTCTGTTAACGCCTGCTCACCGACCAAGCGTGCAATCATCAGGCGTTCTTGGCTACCTTCAAAGGCATGCCCTTCCACTTGGCCCGACGCATCATGGATCCAGCATCGCGTAGGCCGTTCGGCCCAGGGACGAGTGAAATCATCACAGATAAGTGACGCGGCACTTCCAGCAACTTCGAACCACTTGCGTGTCGCGGTATCGTAGCCGCACGAAATCGTTGCCGTCACTCCGTCTGCCAGCCAAAGCATTGCAGTCAAACGCTGAGGCACCCCCTCACGGACAACGACATCAGCAGCAACCTCCAGAGGCACGCCGAGACTCGCAAAGCGAACGAAACCGCACGCGTACCACCCGAGGTCCAAAATACAGCCGCCACCCAGCGAGGCATCCAGCCGATGATCATCCGATTGAAAAGGCTGGTAAAATGAAACAGCCACGCTGACGTGACCGATCTCACCCAATCTCCCACTTCGAATCCAGTCACGAAACGAATCGGTCCTCGGATGGTGCAACCATCCGGTCGCATCCAACCACCGCACACCTCTGTTTCGACAAGCCACATCGATGGAGACGGCTTGATCAGCAGACAGTGCCAACGGTTTTTCGCACAGAACATGCAAACCATGCTCTGCAGAGGCGATTGCCCACTCAGCGTGCATCGAGGGAGGCAACGAAATGTAAACGGCGTCTACATCATCTCTCTGCAACAAAGCCTCATAGCCCTCGACCGCAGTCGCGATTCCGTATTGATTGGCGTACCAACTTGCCCGATCACTCGTCCGGCTTGCAATCGCAGTGACAGTCACGTTCTCAGTTGACTGCAGATCAGCGACCAGTCGACGCGTGATGCGTCCGGTGCCGATCACGCCGAAGCGAGTTTTCAATGTTTGATTGGACATGAAACAGGGAGTGACCGAACGCGTGGACCGTTACAAGAAAAAAACTGACATGAGCCCGAACACAAAATCGTATTCTCAATGACCTAGATTTCCAATGACCTAAATTTCCAATGACCTACCAGAGGCTCTGCTTGGGCAGTTGGCCCCACCCATTCCAGCAAACCCTGAACCAGCTCGTAGCCGAGATAACCTGCCACCAACGCAATTGCGATCGAACTTGTCCATAATGCAATATCATAAATCCGGGTGGGTACCATCCGAGAAGTAACGCGACGATAGCGGAAATACAACGCCGCGAAAACCACAATGACGAGAATGACCACCGTTGGCAGCCCTCCCAAAACCACCATCAAAGCAGGTTTTTCAAAGAACAAAAACAGACTTGCCCAAACCGCCGGAATGATCCATGCGCAGAGAGCGATATAAAAGCGTCTGGTCTTTTCATCGCCAAAATCGAACACACCGATTCGTGCAAACGCATCTGCGAACATTCGCGTCCACGCGGCAAGAGCTGCAAACAGGGTCGAATAAAGCACAACGAACGCGCCAACGACGAACAGCGACCGTGCCCAGGGCCCGAGAGACTCGGTGTACATGGTCCCCAGAGTGCTGATCAATTCCGTGCTTTCAGGCACCATTTCCTGACGGTGCAAAACGGCTGCACCGAGAAGATAAAACATCACAGTCATGAACGTATAAGCAACCATCGCAAGGATCGCATCAAGATACATGATACGTATCCAACCTTTTGCTCTTCTTTCCCATTCCTCGGAATCATTTCGTGGCCCGGCGTAGGAGGCGTATCCTTTTTCGAGCAGCCAATAGTTGTACGCCATGATCTCATCACCTCCGACGCCCGTGATCCCGAAGGCACCGATGGCAATCAAAACAACTGCTTCAGGAGGAAAGCGGGGAATCAGCCCCGAGGCGAACTCATTGATGGATATTGCAAAATCAGTGGTCTGTAACGCGCACAATGAAGCAATCGTGAATAAGGTGAATAAGCCAATCATGATCAAGGACGCTTTCTCAATCAGTTGGTAGTAACCCCGAAAGACTAAGAGGGACACTGACCCTGCAACGAGGTAGGTCACCAAACTAAACATCCCAAAATTATTTTCCGGGTTAAGTTCCGGGAAAAACTCGGTGAGCGCTAGCACGACACCACCGACGATTCCACCCACCTGAAACATTTTGCCGACCATCAGCAACAGCCAAAGCCATATCGACCAATTTGCCCTACCGATCCGCGGCCCGGGTAGGCTGTTGAGTGAAGCCATCGTCGATTCACCGGAGCAGATCGCGTGCTTACCAAATTCAATTTGCACAGTGACCTTGACAAGACAGCTGAAAATGATGAACCACATCAACATGAACCCGGCCTCGGCTCCGACGATGGTTGTGGCAATCAACTCACCTGATCCGACAATCGATGCAGACAGGATAAAGCCAGGGCCGAGATACCGTAGACTTCCCCAAATGTTGGTGGGAGGTTCGCGTATTCCAGCCTCATTGCGACGATAAGGGTCACGGGGCGAATTCATGTCAGGTGCCCCCAATTGCCCCTGCTCGTTGGATGGTGTTTCCATCATGATTCCTGGGGGTTCGTCTGAGGAAAAGTTGGGCACCGGCCTAAACTCGCGTTCATGAAGTGGCATGAATCTGAGCGGTAAGTTTACGGCATTGAAGCAATGGGTTGGTGGCAGCTTGGCTGGAACACCGCATCAAAGTTAGAAACCAAGGCTGCCAACGAAACTGGAATCTCTGGCCAACCCTCGCCTCTGCAGCAGAAAACGCGGACCGGGTTAACGGGCGAGACAATCCAGAGTCTATTTTTGAGAGTGTTTTCAGCCCCTCAGCATGCTCTCGGGTACGGCTCAAAGATTTTCTTTTTTCGAGTATCCACCCTGTAGTCATTTGCATCCGTTGCAAATGTGGGCAGTTGCAGACGATAATAGCGGGATAAGGATCTATTCACGCAGCCTCTGATATCACCTCTGAAATCACCTCTGCCGTATGGCCTCACCTGCCGCACTTGATACCACGATCGCGGTGGTAACGCCTGAAAACATCGCCTTTGACTACCAGTTAGCGGGGCCTTTCCGACGTCTACCAGCTTACCTGATCGACCTCGGTGTTCGGTGGGGGGTCATCGTCTTAGTGATCATTTGCCTTGCATTGGCAGGACTACTAGCAAGTTTTTCGGGTTTCAGTTCATTCGTGCTAGCCACCGGATTCATCCTTTACTTTTTAATCAGCTGGTTTTACGGCACCGTTCTGGAGACGTATTTCAACGGTCGGACCATTGGGAAATGGGCATGTGGCATTCGGGTCATTGACACTGACGGCCGCCCCATCAGCGGAAAACGGGCCCTACTGAGAAACCTACTGCGCATTGCAGACATGTTACCCTTGGTCGGATTAAGTTCATTTGTGACCGATGCAGCTCCGATTTTTGTCCCGACAGGAATGATTGGCTTGCTGGCCATGATCTTGACTCGCCGAATGCAGCGTCTCGGCGATCTCGCCGCGGGCACCATGGTCATCGTTGACGAACGCGGTTGGCGATTACCTGTTGCAAAGGTTGATGACCCACGCGTTCCTGCGTTAGCATCATTTTTCCCCGGTGACTATCGCGTTAGCCGCAGCATGGCAAAAGCGCTGGCGATTTACGCCGAGCGAAGACATTATCTCACCCCTGCACGCCGTCGCGAGATCGCTCGCCACCTTGCAATCCCGTTGATTGACCGATTTGAGTTTCGGGCTGACATCGACCCTGATCTGTTGATGTATTCACTCTACTATCGGGTTTATCTTTCGGACTCGTCAGATGAAATTGCCGACCTCGGACCGCTGGCTGGCTTCAGCCCACTCCGCCGTGACCAGAACAAGCCGCAAGGCCTGCTGGGTAACATACCCAATCCAATTTCACCTACGGTCAAACGCCCGAGTTTCAATCCCCAGCTAACACAAGAGGCTGGAGTGCATGCTCCAGACACCACCCTCTTGGGAAAATCAATCCCTCTCCCTCAGCCCGCCGCCAGCCAACGCTCTCCCGACACAAAGCAGGAATTGCCTCGCCCAGAGGAGCAACCATGAACGTAGCAAAACTCTTGGAAAAGCGACGTGTGCAATGGTCTGAGCTCGAGAGGCTTTGCGACTCAATGGAAGTGCGGGGGCGAACGGACAAATCGGGTTTCAAGCATCACCGGGGTGCAGAGGGCATTGCGAGATTCTCGACCCTATACCGAGCAGCCTGCGCTGACCTTGCTCTCGCAGACACCTATCAATTGCCACCCGGCACCGTGACCTACCTGCATCGTCTGGTAGCAAGGGCTCACAACCAGCTCTACAGGGCAGGCAAGTTTGAGCCGCAAAGCTGGGCAACCATCATTTTCGAGACTGCTCCGCAACAAATTTTTTCAGATCCTTGCGTAAGAGTAGCCACGCTTGTTTTCTTTGGACTGTTTTCCTTAGCCATGTATCTTGGCCGCAACGACTCCATCATCCCGGGTTTTGCTGATCGCATGGTCGGAACCGAACAATTGTCGCAATTGGAACAGGCTTACGAAACACCTCTTGCGGCATCCCTTGATCACTACGTTTCCATGTCCGGTTTTTACATCATGCACAATACCGGGATTGGCCTGCGTTGCTTTGCTTATGGGATTCTACTGATTCCGTGTTTATTCTCGCTTGCCTACAACGCACTCGCGTTGGGAACCATGTTTGGGTACATGGCTCGGCCAGACGCCGTTGGTGGAGACAATTTCTTTGAGTTCGTCACCGCGCACGGGCCTTTTGAACTAACTGCCATCGCGTTAGCTGCGGCGGCGGGGTTACGAATCGGTCTCGGCCTGTTCTATACCGCAGGCTTGGCCCGAATCGATTCGATTCGCATGAATGCCATGAAAGCTGTCCCCGTGATGGCCGCGTCAGCGCTCCTTTTTACGCTAGCAGCCTTCACGGAAGGTTTCATTTCTCCTAGTCCCTTACCCTACGTAATAAAAGCTGTCTGGTCGGTATTCTCCTCCGGCCTGATCAGCTTTTACTTCGTCGTGCTTGGTTTTCCCCGAGAAGCGAACGAGCTTGCATCACAATTACCGGCAGGAGATCAACCTGATGCAGCTTGACCAGACCCATGTAGTGATCCGACTGCGTAAATTCACCGAGATTGGTGACCTATCACTAATCATGATTCGACGCTATCCCGAAGCGTTGCTGGTTGGATTTGGTGCAGGGGCAATTGGCTGGGCGATTACCAACATGATCTTGCTCGGCTGGATTCCCTGGGAGGAGTCAGTGTACGGGCTAGACGATGAGGCAGCGTTTGGTGAAGTCTCGCGATACCTGATTTGGATGACGCTATTAGTCATCTTGCAAACGCCCGCTGCAGGTGTTTTCGCAACCCTCTATCTCGGGCAAGCCGTCTTTGAAAAACGGCCCACATGGAAGTTCGTTACATCCGAGGTAAGGCGACAATTCAAGCGATGGTTCTGGGTTCTGGGAGTGCGTCGCCTCGCAATACCGACGATGATCTTGCTGGCCTTTCGCTGGGGGCAGCCGGTCTCTGGATTTTGGGACGTTTTCATCCCGCTAATCATTCTGTCGTGGGCCACCGTGGTGCGGGCAAATCGTCCATTCGCACCTGAAATCCTGCTATTGGAGCAATGCCCGTTACGGGCGTCGTCGGAATCCGTAATCACCATGGGCAAACGCTCTAAATCACTGCACCGTCCGATGAGTGGTGAACTCACGGGTCGTTTTGCCTCTGTTTCAATTATTTTGGGAGGTATAGCATTCAGCTGTTTCTACACGCTCATTTCATTCCGTGGTATCACCTTGGGATACTGGAATTTCATGAACCTGACAGTACTACTCGTTTTCTTCCCATTAGCATTGTGGCTTGTAGCGGGTGTAAGCGTGATCATTCGATTACTGAACTACTTGGACACGAGGATTCGACTCGAAGGGTGGGAAGTTGAATTGTCGGTACGAGCAGAAGCACTACGGCAGTTTGGCAGTGAAGATTCTGCTAACACCACACCTCAACCCGCGCCCCAAAAACCCGCGCCCCAAAAAAGCAAACCTGCGAAAACGACTGTTTCAGCCAAGCCCAAGTCTAAACGCACTCCAACTGCGAGGGCAAAGTGATGAACATCGAGGCAAAAACAGATTCGAGAACATATTGGCCGAAACAAATGCAACTAACCTTGCTGAGTGCATTTTTCTTCTCTTCGCTCGCAACCGGCCAGCAAATAGACGGTGTTGAAAACTCTCCCGTCAGTGAAGCGTTGCGTACAACGGTCTGGTTTGATGCGGAACAGAACAGCCTGAAACCGGTTGATGTCAAACCGCAGACAGACGATTCATTGAATCGGAACAGTCGTTGGCTACCCAAACCAAAACCGGTAAAAAAGAGCAAAAGCATCAGTTCAAGTTCCCTTCCTCAACCGAACACTGGCGGCGCGGCGACTCCTGGAACTGGACTATTCAATACCGGTCTATCGGCGCTGAACCTGCTCGGGTGGCTGATACTCGGCATCGTTGTGCTGGCGTTCGTGGTAGCAATCTTCTACGCTTTCTCACGAGCTGAATTGCACACAAAGAGGGTCGGCAGGGGTGGACAGAGGTCCTTATCTGGAAAAACCCCAGACGAACAAACACTGGAGCGAATGAAGCACTTACCCAAGGAACTGCGGCGAACGGATGTCAACTTGCGTTCAGAGGCTCAGCGGTTAATGCAAGCCTCCCAGTATGACCAGGCCATCATCCTATTATTTGCTCATCAACTTCTACTGCTCGATCGCTACGGAATGCTGCGTTTAAACCGCGGAAAGACCAACCGCAGGTACATTCGCGAAACACGCTCCGTCAATGCTCAAATAGCGGGCTGCCTTGAGGCTACCATCACTTCGTTTGAACGCTCTTATTTCGGCCGGCACAAAATCACTCGCATCGAGTTTGCCGACACATGGCGATTGAATGATCAGCTGGAAAAACGGCTTGAAGAGAAGCAGGAGGATGCGGCATGAGAGCGTGCAAAACCAAACTTCTGACAACAATTGTCCTCGTCAGCCTCATTTTTGAGGTCGGCTGTTCAAAGCTAACGACGGAATACGGAAAAACGGGTGGTAGCTCAGCCTACTCAAGTATCAATGGCTACGGTACTTTTCGTCAGGCGATCAAAAATGCAGGATTCAATGATCGGGAAATGAATCGACTCACAGACCGACTTAAGAGAAACACAGACCTCGTTGTCTGGGCTCCTCAAAACGAAAAAACTCTCAATTCGGAAGCGGTCGCGTGGATTGACTCATGGCTTAAGCAGGGCAAGCGTACTCTTGTTTACATCAGCCCAGATAGTGGCAGTGAAGTTGAATACTGGAAGTCGACCAGGACGATGGCACCGGCCGAAAAACGCATGGAGTACCGACGACGAGCAGCCAGAAGCCAAACGGAACGCAAGCAGAATCGATTTACTGTCGGTCAGCCTCCTTCTTACGAATGGTTTACTATCACCGAGTTGCCGCAACCGGAAACCATCTCAGGCGTGAAAGGACCTTGGGCTCCAACAGACCCAAAAATCAGGGGAAGTAGCATGTCCTCGTCCCCCACCAAGCCGCTAGAGTATGAGGTCAGCACGGCTACGAGCCCCGAAAACAACACGACTCGGGTTCTTCTGGAAACGAGTAATGGAACTGCATACGTTGTCAAAATAACTTCCAATCAATGGAACAACTCACAGATCCTCGTGGTTTCGGCTGGTTCTTTACTTTCAAATTTTGGACTCACCCAAAAATCAAACCAAGCATTAGCTGACAAGATCATTCGGGAGGCGGCTGCGGTCAAGAACTCGGGCCTGCAAGCGGGGTTCCTCAACAACAATGGCACATCATTGGTCGTTAGCAATGCCAATAGTGGAGCCCCTGTCGCTTCTGGCATGGAGTTACTTACAGTTTGGCCGATCAGCCTTCTGATCATGCATGGTATTTTTCTTGGCGTCGTAATCTGCCTGATGCTGTTGCCCATTTTTGGACGTCCGCGAAAACTTTTGCATGTAAGCTCTGGAAACTTTGGTCACCACCTCGATGCTATAGCTGCCCTCATGAAACGTGCCGGTGGTGAGCGTTATGCTCGCACAAAGATAAGCGACTACATGAAACGCATTCGCGGTGAAACGAATGGTCCATGGGTCCTTAATGAATTACCCACGAACCTTGCCGGACCAATGCACACGCTGCGTCCCAGTCGATTGTCAGGCGAAAAAGCACCAGAAATGAACGCTGGCGAATCGCAACCACCCGAATCACAACCCAATGCAACCGAATCTCCTGCTCCACCAATGTCTCCGGAAGACAAAGGTGAACCAGAAAATTCCCAACTTGACGGAAAAAAACTTGAGTAACATTCCCCCAGAAACCAGAAGTGGTTCGACAGTAAATCCGGCCCCTGCAACAGCGAAGTCTGAGAAGTTTGCTCCTGTGCAAAAGCTTTACAAGGATATCGCTCAGGAAATCGGAAAACTATTTGTCGGGCAGGAAGAGCTGATCCTGGGCAGCCTGACTGCTCTTTTTGCCGGCGGTCATGTGTTGATCGAATCTGTCCCGGGGCTAGGCAAAACACTGTTTGTGCGCACGATGGGACGAGTACTGGGGTGCGAATGCGGGCGAATTCAGTTCACCGCAGACCTCATGCCATCCGACATCACGGGTGCACCCGTGTATGACATGCAGAAGTCGGAGTTCCGATTCCGAGCAGGGCCCGTGTTCACACAGTTCCTGCTGGCGGATGAGATCAACCGATCACCTGCCAAAACACACGCGGCCCTGCTGGAAATCATGCAGGAATTCAGAGTGACCATTGATGGCACCAGTCATGAAGTGCCAAGACCCTTTCTGGTAATGGCAACGCAAAATCCACTCGAAAGCGAAGGCACCTACAACCTCCCCGAAGCACAGCTCGACAGGTTCATGTTCCTTCTCAAGGTTGAATACCCGACCGCAGCGGAAGAAATAGAGATTCTCAAACTGCACAGCCAACAGGTTGATTTGAATCAACGCTTGAATGACGAGGTCCAAACGGTAACCTCACCATCTCAGTTATTGGAAATGATCGACTTGTGCTCTCAAGTCAGAATTGAAGACAGTCTGATTGATTACATCAATCGACTTGTGCGGGCAACCCGCACATGGCCCGCGTTCCACATTGGCGCCTCACCGCGAGCTGGCCTCGCACTGATGCAATCAGCGAGGGTGCTCGCCGCGTTCAGCGGACGTGACTTCGCTACTCCTGATGATGTGGTGGATATCACGCTACCCACATTGCGGCACCGTATCCAACTGACGGCAGAAGCAGAGATTGAAGGCCGCACCTGCGATGAGGAACTAGGGACCCTCATTCAGGGCATCGAGGTACCTCGCGACTGACACAAGTAATTCCGCTGGAAAGCCAACGTGCTTGAGGCAGGATCGGCATACCATAAGATGGGATGAGCGATAAAAATGCGGCGATCGTCACGCACGCATGGCCTGATCGCCTCGCCCAGAGCATTCAATCGTGAGTATTTAATTGCACAGAAGTCGCTCGACTGTACACCGCCAACAGGCGTGCACCACGGACAGACCGATAACTCAGCTAAGTCCATCCGCACCCACATAAATCACGAAGATGCATCGAGATGCATCAGCTGCTTGACGCAATATCTTTCAAAGCAGCTGCGTCTTTAAGAAACCAAGACCACGAGCTTCGCTGGCGTCTTTGAATACTTTTGAATTTTCGCCGATCGATCGCGAGGGTTCAGCGTTTGTGGCTATCGCGATTCAAAACTGGGCAAGCTTTGCAAAGCCCACTGCCGGGCCATTTCGAGTTTCTCGCTTGGGGGTCCATGAAGCATCACAAGCCCCTCAGCACCACCGACAATATCAAAGACAGCCTCGACTTCTTCAGCTGTGAGAAGATTTTTGGCTTGGTACATGCGAACTTCAGCCAATGTGCGTAGTGATCGAGACTGAGGGCTGCCAACCAAGGCCTCGACGCGGCGTCGGGCTATTTCCGGGGTCAGAGCAGGAAGGTCAGCCACGGTCGCTGATCGATCAACAAAACTGAACAGTGAACTCAGCTGTCCCATCACATAATCACGTTCGGTCTGGCGACCAGCCCGCGTCATCTGTGACGCTTCGACGTTCGACATACCTTTGGAAACGATTTCCTGCTTGCCAGTGGCAACATTCATAAGTCGACAGCGGGATGTGTTTTGCACGTTGTCATTGCGTCCAGCTTTCAGCACCACCTCAAAGTGGAGCAACAAGTCCACTTGCGCGGCTCTTGCATTGGGCATCACTTCTGCAATGTCGCCCTCCCCAAGAAAAAGGATCCCCGGCTGCCACATCTCCATGGGCTCGCCAGCCTCGATCAACAAGTCATTGACACTTCCACCGACAACGTGTGACGACGCAGCGGGTGCAACCCCGTTTCGGCCAGCCCCATTATCAACAGGTGGCGGTGGTGCAGTAACAGTTGAGAAGAGTGGACCAAACGCTCCACTTTGAAAACGTTTCCTGAATTCTTCGCCCACCACTTTTGCTACCAGCCCGAGATTCTTATCGAACACGACACGTGCTTGGTCACTCAACATTTTTCTCGATGGGATCGACGGGGTGGCCGGCCCAGCCGCTCCGCCTTGCGGACGCCCTGAGCCTCGGCCATAGCCTTGCTCCATGCCCATTTCGTCGTCCATTCCCTCATTCATCCCATCTTCCATGTCCTCATACATGCCCTCATCTTCGATCAAGCCGCCGAGCGCACCTCCACCAGGAAAGCCACCACCGGCCCCCCCAAAACCCCCGCTCACGCTCAGATCACCACCGCGGCCTCCACCACCTCCGGGTGCACCAAAACCGCCGCCGCCACCACGGCCCGACGAGTTCGCTCCCTCTTGAATCGGTTGGGCGTCACCGGTGATATCACCACGGATCGCTAACGAAACCCCCCAGCGGATGTTCCAGACAGGCCGACGCACCAAGGCGTTGTACTTCACCGTTTGCAGAGCAACCAAGGCATCGCGTGCTTCTACGGTCATGTGGCCGAACATCAAGGCTAGGGCCAACGGATGATTGCCTGCTTTGAATGCATCTTCCGCATCACGACCGAGAAATGGCCCTGACTCGGCGACTGCAACCTGATTAGGTGCAAAAAGTGGTGAAAAACTGACCTGATCGCGCAAGGAGGCAAGAGCTGCTCCATAAACATCCATGGCATCGGCTTGAGGCGAAGACAGCATGGCCCGTGCCCCGTTCCCACGCCCACCACCACTGCCATAGCCACCGTCATCACCATACCCAGAGCCTTCGTCCCCCATATCATCCATCATCTCGCCCATATCATCTTCGCCACCGTATCCTCGGCCCGAGCCGTAACCCTCATCACCCATGTCCTCATCACCCATATCCTCATCACCCTCCATCATCTCTTCTCCATAGCCTGACCCGGACCCTCCGGCGCGTGGACTAGGACGCCCAGATGGAGCTTGTGCTTGGACAGATCCGTTTGGGTGGGTTGAGACAGCGATCCCCACCAAAAACAGGCAAATTGGCGAAAACATCCGACTCCTCAGCAATTTCAAAGTGCTGCTGAGGTCGTTATCCGGAGTTACAGTTCGAAAAACAGGCATGTGATTCGAGTCTCAGAGAGGAGGAAATTTAGTAGCACGGAGAGCCGTACCGGTCTCAGCCGTGAAGCAACATGGCATTTTGCGTAAGAAATCTCATTCTTCACAACAGAAGTTCGTACCCATAGGAACCCTGTATGCGTATGATAGACGGTTCTCAGCTGAAAAGGGTTGCTTTTCTTATCAATCCACCTAGTGGATCTCCCTCATCTTTCCTGAGATTTTCCCCAGCGGAAGGGAACTAGCCGCAGCATGATGCGTCCAACGAATTAAGTCTACATAGATTCCGCCTCAACACCCCCAGAAAACGATGGCCAAACCCGTCGCCAGATCTCAGAAACGGAGAAGCCACCGCCGCCGACTTCTGGTTGAGCACTTGGGTGATCGCAGGGTTCTCGCGGCTATCACGGGGGCTGTTTTCGAGGATTTGAATCACTCCTTCCAACTCGATGCTGGCGATGCATCGGCACCCCACCGATTGGTGTATATCGACACCAATCAGAACACCCGCATTGATGCTGGTGAACCCTATGCGTTGGCCGATGCCGAAGGTAATTATCGCTTCGATAACGTCTCCGACGGTATGCATGAACTGCGTTTATTCAACGGGACCGATACTCAGTACCAGACCACTCCCGTCTCTGCCACGCTTGAAGGCCCCATTTCACACGTAACGTCGGGCACTCAATTGGTGAGCAATGGACGGGCGCCGATTGCGTTGACGAGCCAGTCCATTGTCTTGGGCGACCTTGATACGGGGACGACATCCGAAATCAGTTTTGGGGGCGATCTGAAAAAGGTACAACGACTGCCTGATGGCGACCTGCTCGTCGTCGGTACCGGGGCAAACGGTGAGACAGCTTGGCAAGTCGACATGGAAGCGGGTACGAGCACGGCCGTCAATTTGGCTGCAACGGATACTCCGACGCCATGGACTGACATCGCAATTGATTCCTCAGGGCGAGGTGTCCTGCTCGAGCCCACAATTTCAACCGAAACAGGTGAAAGTGTGCTTGCGATCCGCGAGCTCGATGCCAGCAACACCGAGGCGATCTTCGTCTCGGAAATTTTACATAATATTCCTGCTGACGCTGAGGTCCTCGCATCGGATGGAACGAAATCTGTATTTGCATGGTCTGGCAACGGCGGGACTCAACTATCTCTTTGGAGTAACTCGACGGCCTCCTTCATTTCCAGTTCAGATGTCATTGGTTCCTTGACCAGCGAGCTCGTGGCTTTCGATGATGCTGCGGGGATCATCGCGGTGCGAACTGCCGCCGGTGGTGTTGGAGTCTACGACACAGCTGCCAACTTCGCCCCGCTTCATACCTTACCGGGCGTTAGTGGGCCAGTGTCCATCGACAGCTCCAGAGATCTGCTGTTTTCCATCCCAGCTGGTGGCTCCAGACTGCAATTGCTGAATCTTGGTGATGGCGGGATGATCGCTGAGATGGCAATTGATCTGTCCACTATCGGCCAAATCAGTCACCTTGCAGTCGGCGAAAGAAATGATGCCATCACGGTGCTGGGCGCCGCGGGGATCACAGAGATTGCGCTACGCCGAGCAGATGCCCACAAAGTAACCGTGACAAACAACACAGATGTTGATGACATTCTGTTCGGCATTGGTATGGAAGAATCCAACACAGCCCCTGCTTACGATCCCGCGGCTCCCATCTTCACAACGAAAGAGGACCGCGGTTTCCTGCGACTTGCTCCGGCCGCACTGGCTCACTCGAACGACGCTGAGGACGATACTTACGTCGTATTACAGCGTGGTCCTGCTGGAAACGGCGTCGCAGTCATCAGTGTTGATGGCATGTTCAGCTACTCTCCCAACCCCGACTTTAACGGTATCGACACCGTTGATGTTTCGCTGCACGACGGACGCGACTTGGGTGCTATTGAAGCAGTGACCGTGATCGTTGAATCGGTTCCCGATTCACCTTCGGATATCTCAGATGACCTTGACGACGTCCCTGAAAATCTGGGACCGGACGAAGTCATCGGTGACATCGAAGTAATCGATGCTGATGGCCTCGGTGGGATGCCTCACACAATCGAAATTAACGACCCACGCTTTGTGGTCGACAACGGACAGCTCATCTTTGTTGGTGGGGACCTGGACTTCGAAACAGAGCCAAGCATTTCCCTGAACATTTCCGCGACCGATAATGAGACTGACATAACAATCGAACGCATTGTTTCTGTCACCATTTTGGATGCCAATGATCCAATCGATGGTATCTCACCCACCACCGCACAGGTCAGCGAAAATAGCGAAGGTGCATTCATTTGTGCGATTCAGGTTTCCGACCCGGACGCTAATGATACTCACTCGCTGACGGTAGATGATGGAAGATTCCGAGTTTCCAACGGCAACCTCTATCTTGCAGAAGGCGTCTCGCTTGACTACGAGCAAACCTCGGTAATCATCGTCAACATGACAGCGGTTGACTCGGGAGATGCGATATTCACCGCGCCTATCCGGGTGACTGTCATTGACGTCGAGGAACAACCAACCACGATTGCACTCTCCGGACAAGACGTGATGGAATGGGTCGGGGGTGCTCCTGTCGGGGCTGTCAGCGTGGACGGGAAAACACCGAGTGAAAGATTCTCGCTGTCAGTCAGTGACGCGAGATTTGAGATCGCTGGCACACAATTAAAATTGCTTGACAGCGAGATGTTGAATCGAGAGGAGCAGGATCAGATTTTCCTGACCGTGAGCGTCAGCGACACGTTAGCTGAGTTTGTCCGTCTGGATAAGAACTTCATTCTGCAAGTTCAGCGAAATGCTGCTCCAAATCATAATCCGAACGATCCATTCGATGTTGATAACAACGGGAAAGGAACAACCGGAGACGCACTCCATATTCTGAACTACATCAACATCCATGGCCCCGGAAACATCACGCCGGACATTGCTGACATGTACTACGACGTGAATGGGGACAGGCTCGTCACAACTCTCGATGTTCTTCTACTCCTCAACGAACTCAACCGAAGGGCCTTGAGCGGCACCGTGAGCAACGGCGAAGGCGCACCGGAGGGTGAGCGAGCGGTACCATCAGATCCCATCGACAGACTTGGTGAAGCAGAGGAATTCCCCAAGTCCCTGCTCACACCCTTGGGGCCAGAAGAGTCACGAAGTCCAACCATGCCACCTAACAGCCAATCTGCCGACACTGAGAATGTATCAACAGACTCGCGGTCGAAATCCTACGCCGAGCAAGTCGACCAGACCCTTAGCCTGCTATCAGACGAGAGCAACCGAGCAGACTAGGCCGAACTGACCGACAAGTTCAGACAAGCATCGGTCTGAGCTGAGCGAATCGTCAATCTTCGACGCGTCCCGGTCGACTTCATCGCGATTCAACCTGACAAGCTGCAAGGCGATTGGATCCCAGATACGCGATCAACCCGATCGCCACTTTATCTACGATAAGCTTGGCCAGCCCACTACTTTTCAGCCGACGCGGAGTCAGCATGTGTCAGCTCCCGCTGAGCCAACAATTTTTTCTGATACTGCGACTGGACGACATCCACCAAAATGAGCACTGCAAGCACAAAGTAGAACGTGCTCTTTGCCATCGGCGTGACGTGATGCCCTAACAGTTGAAGCTCGGCCTTGTGTCCCCCTTCACTCACCAGCATCACCCCAACGATAAAGAGGATGAACAGGCCCAACACCTCGTACATGCGATTTTTCTTTAGAAATTCAGCGACAAAATCAGCGGCCCACATCATCAACAAACCGCTGAAAATAATCGCCACGGCCATGATCCAGAAATTCTCCGTCAGGGCCATCGCACTGAGGATGGAATCAAACGAAAAAACCAAATTCATGATCACAATCAAGACCACAGCTTTCTTAACCGATGTCCCTCCGGTTTTCCCGGGAGAGTTAGCAAGATCATCGATTGCCAACATGTGATAGATTTCCTTGACGGCTGTCCAAAGGATGAAAGCCCCACCAAACAGCACAATCAGACTGTGACCGCTCAATGACATCAAAATAAAATCGTTCTCTGGTAGAGGAAACCCGGGCAGGGGCTCCTCGAGCATTTTGACCAGATTGACGAGCACGAAAAGCAGAGCGATTCGAAATGCGATTGCTAAACCAATCCCCCAACGCCGGACCATTGACTGCTTGTCGGCCGGTACGCGTTTGCTCTCGATTGAAATGTAGAGCAGGTTATCGAAGCCAAGAACAGCCTGAAGCAGGACCAGCATGCCGAGAGTAAAAATGCCGGAAACGGACCAGAATTCTTGTGTTTCCACTGACGCTTCAGATCCAGTATCGGACGCCACTTCAGCCAGCAAACTTATCCCTTCAACAACCCCTGGTAAATCGATTAGTTCCAACATCGCGTTTTCTCCAGATCCAAATGCGACAAAGATGCTAGCCCATCACGCAAAAAAACATCACGTCATGGTTTCGAAGATGCTCGTCAGAGTATGATGCGGGAAATTCAACACGACTACCAGACGACCCCAGATTCAGGTCCCCAGACTGATGAAAACTTTCATTCCCCTTCTGTTTGTAGGTATCGCAATGCTGCTCACCGAATCCCGCGTGACGGCTGATTCACCTCAGTACTACGAAATTCGGAGCTACCTACTTGGTGAGCAGGGCGATGCCGAAGCCATCCATCAATACCTGCGTGATGCCCTCGTACCTGCAATGAATCGGCAGGATGTAGGGCCAATTGGTGTCTTTCACAACGCAGCCGAAGATGAATCAGACAGTCCACGGATTGTTGTTGTGATTCCGCATAAAAGTGCGGATGGGATTACCGTCTGCAAGAGTGAATTAGTGAGCGACGCAAAATATCAGAAGGCCGCAGAATCCTACCTGGCACGTGGACCGAAGAGCTCCCCCTACGAGCGAATCGAGAGCGAGCTGTTAGTGGCGATGGACTGCATGCCGCTGCTGAAAGTTCCTGAAAATCAGCTTAAAAAACGTAGCCGTGTTTTTGAACTTCGCGTCTACGAAAGTGCCAACGAACGACTGGGCGACCTGAAAGTCCACATGTTCAACCATGGCGAGGTACCCATCTTTCTCGACTGCGGCATCCAACCCATTTTCATCGGGCAAGCGGTCATCGGTCCCTTTACCCCCAATCTCAGCTATCTGACGGCCTACCCCAGCGAAAAAGCGAGAAACGAAGCATGGACAGCTTTTCGCTCACACCCAGACTGGCAAGTGTTGAAGAAGATCTCCAAATATGCAGGTACCGTGAGCAAAATTCACAAATACGTGCTGACGCCGGCTGAATATTCACAGATCTGATCAAAACGATATCTACTCTGTTGAAATTTTGTTAACAGATAGATGGTGCTTCATGTATTACCCAGTCGTTAAACCCAATGCTGGGCCTCGAGAACGATCCTTGATTCCTTGGCCGCAGAGGCTGGGAATTGGCGCGATTTGGCGGTACGATTTGGCACATGACACCAATGATGCGGCAGTACCACGAGGCGAAAGCAGCATGCGGAGACGCATTGCTGTTTTTTCGCATGGGCGACTTCTACGAACTCTTTCTCGACGACGCCAAAGTCGCTGCGAAAATCCTGGGCCTGAACCTCACCAGTAGGGACAAGGACAGTGACAACCCCACGGCGATGGCAGGCTTTCCGCATCACCAACTTGATTCCTACCTGCAGAAACTAATCAAAGCTGGCTTTCGAGCCGCTGTCTGTGAACAGGTCGAAGACCCAAAAACAGCCAAGGGCCTCGTCAAACGAGAAGTCACGCGAATCGTTAGTGCAGGCACGCTGACTGACGACGGGCTTCTGAACCCCAACGAAGCCAACTATGTTGCGGCAGTCTGCCTGCAGCACGACAAACGTGGTGGAAAGGCCAAGGAAGACCCGCAGGTGGGAATCGCATGGGCAGAGCTTTCGAGCGGCAGGTTCGAAGCGGGAACCTTTGCGAAATCACGTATCGAGGATGAACTTGAGAGAATTGGCCCTGCGGAAGTAATTTTCCGTGAAGATGATGTCCACTTCAGCCCTGACACAACCGCTTCCTGGTCGTGGACTCCGCGCCCGGCATGGAGTTTTGCAGAAGATTCTGCAACCGAAACACTGTGCAAGCAGCTTTCCGTACACAACCTTGAAGGCTTCGGTTTTGAACCTACCGATGTGCCAGCCATCCGAGCTGCGGGAGCCGTGCTAACCTATCTTCAAGAAACGCAGCGAAGCGGTCTGGATCATTTTCAGTCTCTCACCTCCCACCGCCGCAGTGGCTTTCTGCAAATTGATGCAGCGACACGGCGCAGCCTCGAAATCACCCGCACGCTCAGGAGTGGATCTCGCGAAGGTTCATTGCTGGGGGTTATCGATCTGACCTGCACGCCAATGGGCTCACGTTTACTTGCGGATTGGATTTCAGCTCCACTGATTGACAAAACGGGGATCAAGCAGCGTCTGGATGCTGTTGAAATGCTGTCAGCAGAAACAGGCTTTCGATCTGATACACAAAAGATTTTGAACCAGACATTTGACCTGACTCGCTTGCTAGGTCGCATCGCTACAGGCAGAACTGGACCGCGTGATCTTCAGCAGGTCGCACGCACCCTCGCCAGTCTGCCATTGCTGAAAGCCCAACTCGCCGGCAGACAACCTGAACGTTTTTGCTTTGCCGACGCTCATTTGCACCTGTGTCCTGACCTACGCGGAAAACTTGAATTGGGGCTTGCTGACGAATGTCCCCTCACGGCTGCTGACGGAAATTTCATTCGTGAAGGATTCGATACTGAACTTGATGAGTTACGAACCCTCGCAAAGGGAGGTAAAGAATGGATTGCTGCCTACCAACGTGACCAGATGGAACAGACTGGAATTTCGAATCTTAAAATTGGGTACAACAAAGTATTTGGGTATTACCTCGAAGCCACAAATGCACATCGGGACAAAGTTCCCGACTTTTACATCCGCAAGCAGACGTTGAAAAACTGTGAGCGTTTCATCACCCCCGAGCTAAAGGAATACGAAGAGAAGGTTCTGGCTGCCGATGAAAAGGCGTCATCGCGAGAACAGCTGCTGTTCCAAGAACTTCGTGACGAAACACACCGGCAACTATCAACGCTGCAGGAAGTGGCGATGGCAATTGCGGAACTGGACGCGTTGGCAAGCTTGGGTGAAATTTCAAGCCGAAGGGGCTGGGTACGGCCAAGCTTAAATGACGAATCTGTTTTACGAATCAATGGCGGACGCCACCCAGTGCTTGACGTCACTTTGCCCCAAGGTGAATTCGTTCCCAACGATTGTATCCAATCGCCCGAAACAGGAATGATCTTGCTGATTACGGGCCCCAACATGGCTGGAAAAAGCACTTACATCCGTCAAATCGCCCTGATCACCCTACTGGCTCAGGCAGGCTCTTTTGTGCCCGCTGACTCTGCAGACATCGGTATCGCTGACCGTGTCTTTGCCCGTGTGGGAGCAAGTGATGAGCTGAGTCGCGGTCAAAGCACGTTCATGGTGGAAATGGTAGAGACGGCCAGGATCCTCAACACCGCCACCTCTCGGAGTTTAGTGATCCTTGATGAAATTGGTCGTGGAACGAGTACTTACGATGGGCTTTCACTCGCATGGGCAATCACCGAGCATCTGCATGAACAAATTGGCTGTCGAACTCTTTTTGCCACGCACTATCACGAATTGACTCAACTCTCCGAATCACTGCCACGGGTATCGAATCTGAACGTGGCCGTTAAAGAGTGGGATGATGAGGTGGTATTTTTGCATCGCATTGTCGAAGGCGGTGCTGACAAGAGCTACGGAATTCATGTTGCCAGACTTGCTGGAATACCGGCGGAAGTCAACGAGCGAGCCAAGGATGTTCTTTCGCAACTGGAAGCAGACCATCGTGATGCATTTGATCGACCGACCATCCAAACACCAGGGCCAGATACCACCAACGGGCAATACCAACTGACGCTATTCGGCTTTGCTGACCACCCGCTACTGGACGAAGTGCAAAAACTTGACATCAACGCGATGACACCGATGGATGCGATGAAATTTCTGCTGGATGCCCAAAAGAAATTAAAAACTGATGTGTCACCGCAACAAACGTCAACGCCTCACCAAACGTGAGATGCCTGAACGAGTTCCCGATACTGCTGCTCCAACGCGGCTTTAAGTTTGGCAGTTCTTGCAGGATCTTCATCTGCAACATTGCGTGACTCACCAATATCTGTGCTAAGGTCGTAAACTTCGATGTCAGTGAGTTTGGCATCACGCACAAGATTTGCACTATCGACGGTGACATTCGGCAACTTGGCAAGCTTGCCACCATTCAATTTTGCCAGAACCTTCCACCGCCCGTAACGCATGGCGACCCTGGCATCGTTGAGTGCGTTGAAGTAAGCCCAAACAAGAGGTTTTTCGCGAACAAGCGGTTTACCTTGTAGTACCGGCAAAAAGTTCACGCCGTCAAGAATAAGATTTGGTGGCACTTCCGCCTTTGCTAACGCACAAAACGTGGGTAACAAATCGAGAGCAGAAACAGGCGTTGAAACAGGCTTGCCAGCAGGCTGAACTCGCCCCCGCCAGTTCATTATTCCCGCCACGCGAAAACCCGCATCCGTGGTGTGCAACTTCATTCCTCGGAGCGGCCCGGGGCGACCATAGGAACGTGCCGCGCCACCATAACGATTCAATGTCTCTGGACCGTTATCCGAGGTAAAGACGATCAGCGTGTTATCACGTCGATCCAGTTTCTCAAGTCCTGCAAGCAACTCACCAACAGCGGCATCAACATTGGCAACATTCGCAAAGTATTGCGCCTCATTACGATCCTTAGCTGAGCCGACATACGATTCGACAAGAGCGGGAGGTGATTCGATTGGCTCATGCGGTTCATGAAACGCAGCGTAGATAAAGAAAGGACGGTCGGGGTCGCATGTCTCGAGCCAAGTCATTGCCTCATCGACAACAATCTGACAACTGAAATCCTCGAGCAAACCAACTGAATCTCCATTTCGAACATAATTACGAGGATGGCGGTGTGACGGAGATGCATTGTTCTGCGTTGCCAGCCAATGATCGAAACCGAAGTCGCCGGGTTGTGGTTGCCGGACATTATTAAATTCACTGTTGCAGTGCCATTTACCAGCCATGCAAGTTTGATAGCCCGCGTCCTTGAGCAGTTTTGCCATCGTGATTTCGGAAGCCCTCATGTGCACCAATTCACGTCGATTCTGCGTTGTTTTCTTGGCTTCCGGAATCCAATCGTAGACACCCGCTCGATTCGGACTACGACCTGTCAGCAACCCCACTCGTGATGGAGAGCAGACAGGAGCGGTTGAGTAAAAGTCAGTGAAAAGCACCCCTGTTTCTGCCAAATCATTCAAATGCGGAGTCTTAATAACAGGGTGTCCGTAACACTCCAGATCTCCGTAGCCAAGATCATCACAAAGTACAACAACGATGTTGGGTCGGTCTTCCGCTCCCCACGCAGAGGCAAACAGAAACAATGAAGCGATTAAACAGCGAGCAGAAATGTTCATACAAAGCAGCCGAATCATTGTTGGGCGGTAATATTGTTGGGCGGTAATGGAGAGAGAATGCGTCCAAGTATACCCTGCCACGCCTCAGGCGGTCGTGCCTGAAGCAGAGGTCCCACGAACCAAAAACACGACGGGCTGGACCAAAACTGACACTGCGTTTAGGCTGACGTTGCTGGGCAGCAGGAGCAGATCCAAAGCAGCACGGCACTTATCTCAACACCCATCATGCGGAGTTCCCCCTGAGCCCGATCATCTCTCTTAACGGAGTCACCAAGCTCTACGGCGGCTTCCGGGCTCTGGACGATGTTTCGCTGGAGATCCAACCTGGAATCACAGGTTTGCTCGGCCCAAATGGTTCAGGGAAAAGCACACTTATCAAATCGTTGCTGGGGTTGGTCCGTAATCATCAGGGAGCAGGCACGGTACTAGGCTTGCAGTGGCCTCGCGAGGTTCGTGAGATCCGTGATCGCGTCGGCTACCTGCCGGAGGACGATTGTTACATCGCGGGTCTGACGGGGATTGAAGCCGTAGCATTCATGGCAAATCTGTCGGGTCTTCCCAAAACAGAAGGTCTGAGAAGAGCTCACGAGATCACCGATTTCTGTGACATCGGCGAAGAAAAATATCGCAGTGTCGAAGCTTATTCGACAGGCATGCGTCAGAAATTGAAATTTGCACAAGCCCTCGTGCATGATCCTCCCTTCCTGATCCTTGATGAACCAACCACCGGGCTTGATCCCGACCAACGTGATGCCATGCTTCGTCGAATTCGCACGTTAGCCAGGGAACACGGAAAATCCATCCTGCTCTCTACGCATATCTTGCCAGACGTCAAGGCAGTGTGTGATCAAGTCGTTATTCTCGCTCGCGGCAAAGTGCGAGTTTATGACTCGATGGAAAACCTGAGCAAACCGGCGGAACCCACACTGAACGTTATGATCTATGGGCAAAAGAAAGCGTTCCTAAGTGGTCTCGATAAAGCGGGATATACCGTGACTGCCAAGCCCGATGGCACGCTAAAGATCACGGGGACAGGCGTCGATCAAGTTTCCAGCGTATGGGACATTGCAGCAGCCACCAAAACCTCCATTCGCCGACTCGTGCCGGCACAAAACTCTCTGGAAGAGATTTTCTTTCAAGCTGTATCCGCATCGGAGCATTCCTAATATGCCAGTGCATGACCTCGGATATCGAAAGTGGGTTGGCAGACGCAATCACCGACTGATCCGCCCTTTGTTTATCGCCCGAAGCGGAATCACGCTGATTTGGCGGCGGCGAATGCTCAAACTGCTGTTGATGGTTGCATGGCTTCCCATTGCCATTCCAGCCATTGGGATTTTCTGCTTTGAGCAGGGAGTTACTGATGTGACTTACCGCAGAATCATCATCCGGACCTTGCAAGGTCCAATGGAACGCCCAGACCTCGCTACGCAGATGCTACAAGATCCCGTCAGCATTCGGCATGAGGTTTGGTCTACACTGATTTTGGGGTTTTTCCGCGTGCCGCAGTTGTATTCAATGGTCCTCCTGATTGGCCTGATCGCGCCATTGCTAATTTCCTATGACCTACGTAGCAAAGCCTATCTCCAGTACTTCTCCCGTCCACTCTCACCCAATGAGTACATCATTGGCAAGTCAGCTGTGATCTGGTTCTTTCTGGGCATGATCACGACCCTACCAGGACTGACGCTTTACCTGCTGGGGGTCTTACTTTCCCCTGAAATCTCGGTTGTGGGCATGACATGGGACATTCCGCTTCGCATTCTTGTTGCCTCCGTTGCGTTGATTGTTCCCACCACTGCGTTAGCAATTAGCTACTCGGCATGCACTGTGGAAAATCGCTATGCATCCTTTGCATGGTTTGCGACGTGGATCATGGGCTCGGTGGCTTATCAAATTCTCACCAACGCACCGCGTGTGGGACGAGGTCGCAGAAACAGAATCGATATGGATGTCGATACGGAACGTTGGCTGCTGGTTTCTCCCCACCACACACTCGGCAAAGTGGAAACGTGGATCTTCGGCCTCGACGCTGGCGAAGCATCGGTTTGGCCAGCGATATTGATCCTGCTCGCAATCACAATCATCGGCACCCTTTTCGTTCGAAGTCGTCTTATCGCAAGGCTAAGTGTTTGATGATTCAACTTGAAAAGGTTTCCAAACTGTACGGCACCGTTATTGGAGCGAATGATCTGACTGTTGAATTGGGGCCAGGTGCGTATGGCATCGTGGGTCCCAATGGGTCTGGAAAAACTACTTTGATCAATCTTTTGACTGGGCAACTGAGACCAACACTCGGCAAAGTTTCTGTCTTTGCCGAAAATCCTTGGCGGAACAGAAAACTGCTGCGACGAATCGGCCTGTGCCCGGCAACCGACGTTCTGTACCCAAACGTGTCTGCCTACGAATGGGTTACTTATCAAGTCCGCCTCCATGGCCTTTCCCGTTCGGACAGCAAGCAATGCGCTACTGAAAGTCTTGCCCAGGTTCAGATGACCGAAAACATGCACCGACCGATGGGGGAGTACTCCTTGGGAATGAGACAGCGAACCAAGATTGCCCAAGCATTGGCACACCGACCGGAGCTCCTGATTCTCGATGAACCCTACAACGGCCTCGACCCCGTCGGTCGCCATCAAATGACCCAACTTCTGATCAAGCTTTCAGAGCAGGGCACCAGCCTGCTGTTTGCAAGCCATGTGCTTCATGAGATCGAAGAGATCACTTCATCGTTTCTGTTGATTCACGGTGGTCGATTACTCGCGTCGGGTACGGCAAGTGAAGTAGAAAAAATCATCGCCGATACGCCTCAGGAGGTCGTACTTGTCGGCCCTGATGTTCCCAAATTGATCCCTCACCTGGCAGATCAGACATGGGTCGATTCGATCCAACTGGTTGCAGAGCGAACAGAGCTTAGAATTGGTCTCCGCGATCCCTCAAACCTATATCACTCCGTCGCCGACTGGATCAGTAAAGATCAGCTGCAAATCAATCAGTTCCAAACCGCCAACAGCAACCTCACGGCAGTCTTCGAATCCTTACTGCGGCACCATCGTGGAGAATCAAAGTGAATCCACTGCTTGTACTCGATGTCGTGCGTTTCGAGCTTCGTCGCTCACTATCACCAGGACGCCTTGCGATCTGGAGCATTCTTGTTCTGTTTCCAATCGCTCTCGTGGCCGCCCTTCGCTTGCTTAGTAATCAAGCTGCTGAAAACGCTGAAGCTTGGGGAATGACACTGTACTTCCTGATCCCCGAGGTGGTTTGCCTGCTCGGATTACTGCTCTGGGCCACACCCGCAGTCAGCACCGAAGTAGAAGGGCAAACCTGGATCTATCTGGCGATGCGAAGATCGGGACGAAACTTGGTGCTGATCGGCAAATACCTCACTGCAGTACTTTGGTCTTGCTCAGCGGCGTGCGTTGCAACGACGGTCTGCACTATCATCATGGGAAGTGCCGGCGGGCTTCAACTCTGGTTTGTCATCTGTCTCCTCTCACTTCTGTCTTGCCTTGCACATGCTGCTCTCTACATCTTGATTGGAACGATCTTTTTTCGCCGCACAATGGTGACAGCTGTTGTCTACACACTTCTTATTGAATACGGCCTAGCCTTCGTACCAGCCATGGCCAATCGATTGACCATCAACTATCGACTACGCGGACTACTCGCAGACTGGATGGACTGGACCGCAGCAAGAACGATCACGGAAACCCTCGGAGGACAGGAAACGGCATGGATTCACGTCGTGGTTCTGCTGGCAACCTCCGTCACATTACTAACGACCGCCATCCTCAGATTGACGTGGACTGAATTACCCACGCAGCAGGAAGGCTAACTCGAATTCTTGCGATCAATAGAAAGAATCCCGCTGGCAAACCGAAGGTGGCAACAGACTGCTAAGCAACCTCTGAGCCGAAGCTGATTTGCAAATGAGGGGACCCGTCACAGGCAGTGCAAGAAAGCACTCGTAAAGACTGAATCTCAGCCGACACCCCGAAGCGACCGACGTGGCACTACTCAGTATTTGGCCTCATGCTTCACCGAAGAAGCAGACTAAAACGCAACTCAGCACATCTCACAACAGACTTTTGAGCGCGAATCACCCGGTGTCCTGCCAGTCAGGCGGCAGAGCGTTTCACTGACCGCTGCCAAACGGTTCTGCTCCATCACAATCGGCGTCTTACTATGCTTAGCACTCTTCTGGCAGATACAATTCCATGACTACAACTTAGGCACGGGTCGCTTGACCACTTTTTTCAACATACGCGCTTTGTCGTCCTGTGCAGGCCGAGGCACGTTGTTGTTATTGTTATTCCCAGCACCTCGAGCTGCGGGAGGCGCGAGATCCGTGAAGGATTCTTCCCACTTCCAACCGATCGGAACGGAAAGTTCCTGCTGGGCCAGCAATGCCCATGGGGTACCTTTGTGCTCGCTGGCGACCGCCTTCAGCAGCTCGGTGGCCGTTTCCGCCTCGTTTTTCCACTTACTTCCCACCGAGATTTCTTCACTGGGTGCGAGCTCCCATGTGTTGTTTTTGCCATCCTCAAAGGCCATGCCACGCTTAGCTTTGGCAAGCATCGCATTGTAAGTTTCAGTTCGCACCTTCTGAGCCAGAACACGCCCCATCGCGAGATCAAACCCGGCCCGCCATCGAAGACTCTGCTCTTCATCACGAACCTTCATACCAGGATTAAGCGTTTGAGCCATTCTCACCAGTGTTGGCTCGAGCTTTGCGGCATCCTGCTGGGCAGCAGTAAGGTCACCCACCAATTGTGGGTCACTCATCTTCACGAATCTTGTTTTTGGCCTCGCCAAACCGCTTGCAGGCTTCATCTGTGCCGCACTGACCAACGCCTGCCGCAGCGGGCTGGCTTTGACCATGTTCACGTAATCCTGTTGGGACAAGTAGTCAGGGCGATAACGTGACATGGCGACGGGATCAAAGAAGTACTTGAGGTCTGATGCATAGGGGTCAATTTCCCCACGATTAATCTTCCGGTTCACGTTACGATTGGGATGCACAGTGAAGTAAATGCCACCCGTCTCATAGCAAAGTCGTGTCAGGGCGTATGGTCCGAACCCACTATCGATTACCGGCTCTGCCTCGAAATTTGCGGTGAATCCAACCTGAACGCGTTCGGGCAAGAAGGTTTCGGGGCCTTGATCAACTTGGGCCCACTGAGGTGACTGGTCATACTTTGGATCAGGATCGACATACTTCACAAGGCTGTGTGCCCGCCCAAACGGAGCAGGTACACCGATGACATAGACAGGGATCGCAAGCTTGCGGCAGGAACTGATCGATTTTTCCAGCATGTTTCCGTCATCACCTTTTTCATCAGTGACCACGACGAATAACACATTGCGTTGAGGCTCACTCCCAGAACGCATCCTCCGGAAACCTTTGTATTTGTCAGCGGCCGATGAGATAGCACTAAACACTTTCTCTTCGCCGCTAGAGTCGACTTGAATGCTGTCAACGATGGCTTTGATTTCTTCCAAATCCTCCGTTGGCTCTTCCGTGTACAGCGTGACATTGCTCCCGAAACCGATCACGGATGTCAGTAAGGGTTGCTCACTTTTATCTTTCGAAAACGCCTCGATTTCGCTGTCTTTGGCAATCCCAAGCTCTGTATAAATTCGCTCGAAGCGATCGCGAATCTCTTGGCGTTGGCGATGCAACGAACCACTTTGGTCAAACAGCCAAACCACGAGCGTGGGGCGTTCTTCCAGCGATTGCAAAATTTCGAAAGTCAGACGATCGACGGCACCCTTTGCACCCTGCGTGCCTTGACCAACTTTTCCCTTCAAGTCTTCCAGTTTGTCCAAAGGAGCAACCGCTTGCTCGAACATATTGTTGACCTCGATCTGCCCCAACTCTGCTGGATCAAGTTCAACTGGATTAGGGATTTCAGCTTCCTCCGAAAAGACTGCTGCAGAAGCTTCTGCCATATCCATCTCGGCGTCGCTGTTAGCCCCCACTTCGGTCTGTTCGACCTCACTGTAAGTGATCTCCTCGATTGTCTCGATCTTCTCCCGCTCGTACTCTGGGGGCGAAACCAGAACTACAGCCTCCTCATCCACCTCGGCACGAAGTGGCACGAGAGCCAAAGTAAGAATGATGATTAGATGAACCAACATGCTGCCTATGAGAGCGGTAGCCTCCTCATTCTCGAGCAAAGACTCATCCTCCAGTTCAGCCTCATCCCAAGCATCAACGCTTTCTGCTCCATTTTGGGGCGTGACGTCCGATGGTTGATTCGACTCTGGGCCTGAAGAAGGAGGGGTCATACTTGACATCGCTAACTGCCTTTGAGGAGGAATTCACCCAAATTGGTGCTTTCAGTGGAATCGGTGTTTACCGACCGCCAACAAGACATTTTCACCCAACCCACACAAACTTTCAACTTGGAAGCTGGATAAGTTTCGTGTTCCTGCGAAAATCGACTCACAGTTCTAACGGCCAACCACCACGCTTGTACCCCGTGGCGGTTTTACTTTTAGCATCTTCCGTCAAATACCTGAAACGAAGGCTAATCCACCAGTTCAAAACAATGCTGCCACAACAATACGTTGACTCCAATCCGCACCCACCACCCCCTCTACAGAGCTAAAACCGGCATCATGAGTGAACGTTTGATCGCTATCGGAGACATCCACGGTTGCAAAACCGCTTTGGAACGTCTGCTCGACTCGATTCAACCGACCAGCAAGGACACCATCGTGACTCTTGGTGATTACATCGACCGAGGACCGGATTCACGTGGTGTCATCGATCGCCTGATAGAACTGGGCGGAGAAACGCGGCATGTGGGCCTGATGGGGAATCATGAGGAAATGATGCTTGAAGTGGTGAAGCATCAGACGCCGCACGACATGTGGCTGCATCATGGTGGTGTCGAGACTCTTGATAGCTATGAATTTGCTGGTAGCCTGAATTTCCTCCCAGATTCGCACCTAGAGTTCTTTGCGTCGCTCCTTGATTTTCACGAAGAGCCGACGCATTTCTTCACTCATGCAGCTTACGCGCCGAAAATCCCGCTCGAAGAGCAAGCCGCAGAGATGCTTCGCTGGCATTCTCTGAATGACCTGGTTCCAACCCGGCATTTGAATGGCAAAGTAGCCGTGGTGGGTCATACAGCCAGCAAGGATGGTGAAATTTTGGATCTTGGACATCTGATCTGTCTTGATACGTTTTGTTATGGCGGCGGTTGGTTGACCGCGATTGAGCTTCACAGTGGGCAAGTCTGGCAGGTGTCGAGAGACGGTGAGCTACGTTCGACTGAAAAGAGGCGGTGAGGACAGGTGCTTGCTTGCATTAAACGCACCAACGGTGTTTGAGCACACCGGCCCCTTACCTTGCCGCAGAACTGCCTTATCGCAGAACCACGCCTGCACTCATAGCCACCGTGAAACACAGACTTAACGCGATCGGCAAACTTTGCCAAATCGATTCAACCCGACTGACCGTTATGGTCGAAGAACCAGAAGGACATCACGGGGTCAGGTGCGCTCGCACCCCTGCCGAAACTTCCGCTCGACCAATGAAACAAGATGGACACGAAAAAGTCGTTCCTCAGCTTCTTCCATCATCAGTTGCTCCGCAAACCTGCGTGCTTACCCATTTGTCTGTTTCTGATCCCCGCGATCGCGCAGGCCCAGGTTCGCACCAAGAAGCCGGACAGAGCAGTCTACCAGCCTCGTGTCATTGCTCCCATGCAGTCGAGAGACGCGGAGCACAGAGACGCGGAGCACAGAGACGCAGGGCAATCTGTTCAGGGCGGGAGTGAATTTGCCTTTCGCGAATTCAGCAGAGTGAAGACTCTCTCGCGTAAGACCTCAAAGTCCGTCCCCAACGCCCCGGTTTCAGGTGAGTCGTCGGCACAATTAGTCGAGACCCAACTCGATGACCAAACCACCAAGGCGGGAATTCCTCCGTTATCTCAATTGCAACCACTGCCGCTTGATGACATCGAATCCGCTTTGCCTCTTTCTGTTCCGCATCGACCCAATTCGGATATTCAGCAAGCGGGGAATACGGAGATCAACTTGATTCCACCTAAGCCAGTGCTACTTGAATCGCCAGATCAACCTGATCCACGGCATGAAACTTCCGAAGTGATGGAAATGGGATCACTCAACCCGCTACACGACGCCACATGCGATGGCTGCGATGGTTGCGACAGTAACGATCTGTGGAGTTGCGATTCGATGTGCTGTGATGGGGTCGATTGTCGTTGCAGAACAGCACTGCACTCGATCATCACAGATCATTTTGGATCAGACCGTTGGTTCGCGACGACTGAACTGATGCTGATGTGGAGTAACGGCGATCGTTTACCACCGTTGGTTACAACCGGCGCGGACAGCGATTCCGATTCCGCTGGCCAACTCGGCGAACCGGGCACTGAGATCGTTTTCGGAGAAAAACGCACTCTCAATGAACTCCGAGCTGGCGGTCGCTTCACACTAGGGGCATGGCTGGATGATCGTGAATGCCAAGCTCTGGTAGGTAGATACTGGTTCGCAGGCCGCGAGTCCACACACTATGAAACCGATGGGAGCCAGACACCTGTGATCGCACGCCCATTTCTGAACGTGACCCCTCCGTCCTCAACCCAGGACACGTTGTTGATCGCATTCCCAGGTTTTCTCGAAAACGGGCGAATCAGCGTCAACGGCACCAGTGAGGTCTCGGGTGCAGACATTTCCATCCATCAGTTCTTGTACGGAAAGTATGGTGCCACAATCGACTTGGTTTACGGCTACCAATACATGAGTTTGGATGAACAACTTTCTATCTCCAGCACGTCGACGACTCTTGATGTGGGCGCCACTATCCCGGCCGGAACGATCATTACCGTGAACGACTCGTTCGAAGCGGTCAGCGAGTTCCACGGAGCTCAAATTGGATTCGCGTCTCGCTACCGTGAGCGATGCTGGTCTTTCAACTCTCTAATCAAGCTTGGCTTTGGCTCACTTAATCGAATCGCCAAACGCAGCGGAACAACATCCACGACTATTGGAACGGATACCGCGAATACAAACGAGGGCCTTCTCGTCAATACCAACAATTCCGGCAGAACCTCTGACCGCACTTTCGGCTGGATTCCGGAACTGGACGTGTCAATTGGCTATCGCCTCACACCAAATTTGGATGCAACATTTGGATATAACCTGATTGCAATGACGGATGCCGTGCGAGTCTCTGGCACCATTGATCCAGAGTTAGCGGTCAATAGTAGTTCAATTACCCCCAATGACCCTGCACGTCCCAGCCCCGACATGCGATATGACACATTTTATACCCAAGGGATTCACTTCGGCTTACAGTACGGCTACTAGTCAACAACTAAGAACCGCCGCGTCGAGACAGCACTTTGAACCAGTCCCCCGATCGTTTTTGTGATGCCCCCATCTCGCGACTCATGGGTTTCGAGGTTCAACCGGGTGGTGTGGGCGAGGCTCACATTGAGCTCAAATGCGGATCTCACCTCCACAATCCGATGCACCGAGTCCACGGAGGAGCGATTGCTGCACTAGCCGATGCTGCAATGGGCATCGCCTTTGGCCGGACGTTACTGGATGATGAGGATTTCTCAACCATCGAAATGAAGGTCAACTTCCTTCGCCCTGTCAAAGATGGCGTGATCACTGCGGAAGCTAAGGTATTGGAACGCGGGCTCAGGATCGGTTTTGTCGAGTGCACGATCCGAAACGCAAGAGGCAAGCGTGTCGCGACGGGAAGCTGTACCTGCACCGTGATCAGCAACTGACGAAGATTCGATACCGCGAGAAGCAATGAGCTGGATATTGCCGTGGAAAGAAATCAACATGTGGCATGCGTGAGACACCCAAATCCCAGCCTTTCTCACGCTCAAAGTCAAATTAACTAGCCAGTGCGTATGCCGTCGATTGGAAGATAGCGAGGAAAAAAATTTCTTGCACGGGGCATTACGGCGTTGAGATCCCCCCACGTCATAATCATTCACACTGCTTCACAAGCGCACGGTTCAGTTTTTAACTTTATCGACTCCTGCCTTGAGGAACCGAGGACTTGTTTACGACAGTGCTGCTGAACCGTCGCGTTGGCAATGAAGTGTTTCCAACTGACTGATCAGCAAACTTGAATCTTTCACCGCGAGACTGGCGTTGTGCACGACATTGAGCAACTGAAAAACGCAGACGACCCACGACTCAAAAGCTACCGGAATCAAAGGTGGAATCGCCAACCTGACACAAAAACGCGGGACTTCATCGTGGAGGGTCGGTACTGTGTTGAGCGTCTACTGCAGAGTGATTACGACGTGCAATCCGTCTTGGTGACCGAGGGCAAATCCCTTGAAGCACTTAAGCATCACACCAAAGTCATGCCAGTGTATTCATTATCATCCGCAGAGATACGCAAACTTGTGGGCTTTGACTTCCACAGGGGTATCATGGCTTGCGCAAAGCGTCGGGCTTTCAAGTCGATGACAACCTTCGAGCAAGAGATCATTCGCCCTGAGATTTCGATCGCACTGCTAGGTTTGCGAGAGCGCGAGAATGTCGGCAGCATCATGCGAACTGCGGCAGCTTTGGGGGTCGAACGTATCCTTCTTGGCCCGCACACAGCCGACCCATTTGCCCGCCGCACCATTCGCGTCAGCATGGGTACGGTATTTCGATTGAAACTTTATGATCTTTCTGATCCTGTGACCCAATTGCCAAACCTTGTAGCACGGCATGATCTGCGTACGATCGTCACCACTTTGGCTCAGCACGCGACGCCGCTGCACGACTACCGCCTCACGGGACAGTCAGGAATCCTGATAGCCGGCAGCGAGGCAGAAGGCGTGGCAGAGGAGATTCAACAGGCAGCGACCGACCGTGTGATCATACCGATGAGCTTGGGGACCAACAGCCTGAATGTTGCGGTCGCCACTGCGATATGTTTGCATGAGTTGCGTAATCAGCTGGATTTCTGATTAAAACAGTGAATCACTCGAGCGAACGATCAGACCAGTTCACCACCCTCAAGCATTGAAAGTTCAGCTCCGTCGAGGAAACTGACCAGCGATTTGGCCCGGTAGGGTTGCTGCAATTTTCGAACAGCTTTGCTCTCGATTTGACGCACGCGTTCACGAGTCACCTGAAAAATTCGTCCAACTTCTTCAAGGGTGTAGGTATACCCATCGGCAAGGCCGTATCGAAGCCTGAGAATCTCACGTTCTCGATAATTGAGTGTTTCCATCGCCGCATCAATTTGCGTTTTCAGTGCATCACGATTAGTTTCCATCAACGGATCATCATCACGATGATCTTCCAGAAACTCACCAAACACACTGTCTTCCTGGTCTCCTATCGGCTGATCCAGCGAAAGAGGCTGCCGGCTCATTTTCAGAATCACTCGGGTGTCATCAATTGACAAACCACTGCGATCACAAACTTCTTCCGCAGTTGGCTCGCGACCAATCTCCTGAACGAGCTCACGCGTGATTTGGCGCACCTTGTTCATGGTATCAATCATGTGCACTGGTACACGAATCGTCCGGCTTTGGTCGGCAATGGCGCGCGTGATGGCTTGGCGTATCCACCAAGTTGCGTACGTACTGAACTTATAACCGCGAGCGTGCTCGAATTTGTCCACCGCTCGCATCAGGCCCGTATTGCCTTCCTGAATCAAATCCAGAAATGAGAGTCCACGATTTCGGTATTTCTTCGCGATCGAAACTACTAATCGCAAGTTACCGGCTGAAAGAACACGTTTGGCAGCATCATAGTCCTCACGAAATGCATCACACTGAGAGACCCGTCGCCTGAGTGTCATCGGCGACTCATAAGTCAACCGCATCAAATAACGCAGTTCGCCGCGTAACTCTTCTACCGTAGGCATGCCCGGTACAGCCAAGGCATCGGTATTCGCCAGCATTGCCTTGATTTCATCCATGCGTTGGGAAGCATGCCGAAGTTTCTCAAAGAATGGTTGAAGTTTTCCAGTACGCAAATTCATTTCTTCGACGAGGCGAACTGCCTTGTTTCGCCGGACGACCAAGTTTTTCCAAGCTGCGCGCCTTTGCCGCATCGGCAATTTTCGGTTAATCGCATTTAAATAGTCACCTCGATTTTGCTTCAGCAGGTACTGTAGCGTTCGTAGGTTGGGCACAATCCTGAGCATGATTGCCTTTTTCTCAGCCGCGTTGGTCACGCTGACTTCGATAGTCCGGTCGAGTCGCAGTTGCTTATCACGAACCTGCTCCAGGAGTTTCATCGCACCCTGAAGCAGAAAATCTGTGGCGAGCATTGAGTGGCGATAGCGATCCCGTGTGCTTTCAATCTGCTTGGCAGCAGCAACTTCCTGATCTCGGGTCAAGAGTGGGATTTGCCCCATTTGCATGAGATACATGCGAACAGGATCCTCGGTTGGATCTGCGGTGGAGTCATGACGACGTCGATCTCGGTCATTGTTGGGTCGTTGGTCCTCGTCATGAGCCTCAGCAAAGTGCTGGCCCATCACACGCGCACGTCTTGAATTAGACTCATCAGCATCGAATGCATCGTCTTGCAAGCTGCGTCGGCTAAACTTCTTTGCCATCGTCGGTTCCTCTAAACCCGTTTCGTATCGGTCGGACAGGTGTTGGGGAGACCAAGCAGGCATAGTGCCGCAACTCTCTGAGGGGGAGGTATAAATCATGGCAAACTGTTGTGTGCGAATAAGTTGCGTGAAAAGTGACCCGAAATTTCATCCCCCCGGACGTTGCTTTTGCACCTCAGCCAAGCGTTGCGAAAAGTCAACAGCTGTGGATTCGATGAATCGCTCGCAGAGTCACGACGGGCGTCGTTTTCTGCTTCGGTGTCCAACACTAGGTCACTTTGCGTGCTCTACCCGCTTTGTCCCCATGGATTTACACTTATCTTTCGATTTGGCGGGTCGGTACGTATCGTTCACGCGTCCTCAAACAACCTCTATTCAGTCCTTTCGCGTGCGATCATTGCTTTGTTTTGATGCGCAACAGGGCGGAAGGGTTCCATTTCCCAGGTTTCGTCACCGAAGAAACTGATGAGTTTATTCCGCTATGGAAGCTGATCCTCCTTACACCGACGATGGTGCCCTGAACTGGCTCGATTTGACTCGATTCAGCGATCCAGAGCAGGTGAAAAGCGACCTCCGAGCCATCTGGAACTCCGGAGCCCCTCCTGAACTGCTGCACAGCCTGCGTTTAGGTCTGACCGCTCATCTTGATCAACTCGATGACTCGGACGAAATAATCCGCCATCTGAGCCGGTTTATCGACTCCAGCTCGGATCCTGTCTCGTTGCTGGCGTTATTCGAACGGGACTCCGAAGCCTTACCAGCATTACTGCAAGTTTTTGCAACGAGCAAAACCCTCGCAAATCGCTTGATTTCGGATCCGGAAACCTTCGATCTGATCCGAGCCAGTGACGGCAAAGCGGCATCTCCTGAGATGCTGATCGACCAATTGCTGACTGAACTGCGGGATCTGGAGCAGCCAAATCGAGCAGCTCTGGTGATTCGCCGCTTTTCCTCCAAAGAAATACTTCGGATCGCCTATGGCGAATTTGTCCGTGGTGCGACACCTGAAAGAGTAGGCCGTCAAATTGCCGGTGTGATCGATGCCGTCATCGAAGCAGGACTCAACTTCACTCTGCAGCGACTTGCCGAACGTCGCGGCATGCCGCAACGCCCCGATGGGACGACACCGGAGCTCACCGTCATTGGTCTGGGACATCTCGGTGGCGAAGAGATGGGTTACGGATCATCAATCAAGCTCGTCTTTCTCTATGATTCAATCGATAACCAAAATGTCTGGCATCGGGATTTTTACAATACAGTTGTCAACGAGCTGCTGACGCTGCTGCGAGGCAACGAATCTCGCAGTGATGGAATGGATATTGATCTGCGTGAAGGACCTCGTTACGAAGTCGGAGTGCACATTTGCAGTTTCCGTGAAGCTTTACGGATCTACGAAACTGCTGGACGAACCTGGCAACGACTGAGCTTTGTAAAAGCTCGAGTAGTCGCTGGCTCTCAAAAACTAGGCAAGGCATTCCTCAGTCGCCTTGAACCATGGATTTATCGTCGTTTCATGAGCCGCGTCGAAATTGCCGAAATCCGCACTCTCAGGAATAAGCTCGAAAAGTCACTCCTCAAGGACTCAGACGCACGCGAAGACATTGGGCGGAGCCCTGGCGGTCGTGATGATCTCGAACTGACAGTTGAGTTTTTACAGCTGTTGCACGGTGGCAATCTTGGCAGCGTACGCTGTCGCAACACGTACGACGCAATCTTTTCGCTCGAGCAAGCTGGCTGTCTGACTCATCAGGAAGCGACGCTGCTGTCGGAAAACTATGCCCGACTTTGCCGGCTTCAGCACCAACTATCGGTCATGTTCGATCAATCCAGCAGTCTCCTTCCCAGTGAAACGGCAGCTCGCAAACGCCTCGCCTGGCAACTCGGTATTCGTGCAGCCAATGGAACAGGCGGCGACATCGAACGTTTCGAGACTCTTTTGAACGACACGTTCGACAAGAACTGTCGCATGATCAATCATCTGATGCTGGATGCTCCTGGAGATGGTGATTCGGTCGCATCCGAAACCGAACTATTACTTGATCCCAACCCTGACCCAGCGATGGTAGAAAAAACACTTTCGAGACATGGCTTAGTGAACCCGCAGCACGCCATGGAAAATCTGGCGGCCCTAAGTACGGAATCTGTACCATTCCTGTCGCCGCATCGCTGCCGTCACTTCCTCACGTCCATTGCCCCCGCTTTGCTCACTGAAGTTTCACGCACTCCTGACCCCGACGCAACACTCGCATCGCTTGTGGAAGTCACCGACTCGCTGGGAGCAAAAGCAACACTTTGGGAGTTATTAGGCAGCAGCCGTCCAACGATGGAATTAATGGTGCGACTTTGTGCGACAACCCCCTACCTCAGTGGCATTCTCACCAACAACCCCGGCATGATCGATGAACTCATTGACTCACTGTTGATGAATCGTATGCCTTCGGCACAACGCCTCGATGCACATTCCATCGCCGTCTGTCGAGGTGCCAACGATATTGAACGCATTCTCTGGACATTCAAAAATAGCGCTCACTTGAATATTGGCGTACGCGACATACTCGGAAAAGACACGCTTGAGGCGACTCACCAGTCCATTGGTGATACCGCTGAGTCCTGCGTCCGTCGCATGATCGAGCATGAACAAGAGTCTCTTGCCAATCAATATGGCGACCCGTGTGACGAGGAAGGTAACCCTGCCGAACTCATTACGCTTGGTCTGGGAAAACTTGGTGGACGTGAACCGAATTACCACAGTGACTTGGATGCCATTTTTCTTTATTCGTCAACTGGAGAGACAAAACGCCGTATTGGTGGGCATCGCGCAACGCTGACCAACCAACAATTCTTTAACCAATTGACCCAACGAGTCATCGCGAGAATCAACCAACCCGGCCCCGATGGGCGACTCTACGAACTTGATTCACGCTTGCGTGATACCGCAGAAGAAGGTGTCTTGGCCATGAGGCTCGAGGATTTCTGGTTGCGTTTCCGAGAAAACACAGCACCGTTATGGCAGCGTCTTGCACTCTGCAAAGCCCGATCCATTTCTGGATCACGCGACTTGCGAGCCAAGGCAGACGAGACCATTGCAGAGCTCATTCGCAGCACCAAATGGAAACCAGAGATGGCAATTGAAATTCGGGAAATGCGAGAACGAATGCAACAAACTGCGACTCAGGCCAACATGAAGCGTGGCGAAGGCGGTACAGTCGACATCGAATTTGTTTCCCAAATGCTCACCTTGCGGCATGCCCACGAATCACCTCAGATTCTCCAAGCGGGTACGACCTGCACACTGCTGGCTCTTGCCGATGCGGGACACCTCAGCGATCAGGAGTCGATGACCCTCGTCACTGGATACCGGACTCTCCGCAGAATCGAAGCAAATCTGAGACTTATGAACACTACCGCAAGACACGAATTACCCGATGATTCGCACCTGATGAAAAATCTAGCGTTCCTGATGCATGAGACAGATCCCGAGATGATCGTCGCTCAGTGTGGTCAAACACGACACAATAATCGCAAGGTTTTCAATCAGATTTTTGATCGTGCAAGTAGCTAATATAGGTATTGATCGCACTCTGACCGTACGTTGCATTCTACCCGGCACCGACACTTACCAAATGACATTCATGGCTCTGCTTCAACGACTACCCGTAATCTGTCTATTCTTGCTGGCCAGCGCGTGTCCCGACTGGGGGTTGGCCGCCAATAGAACGGCGGCCCAAGCCAAATCACCCAACATTGTGATGATTCTGGTTGATGACATGGGCTACGGTGATGCCCAGTGCTACAACGGTGAGTCCAAGATCCCAACACCCAATATCAACCAGCTGGCTCGTGAGGGTATGCGTTTCACTGATGCACATGCTGCCGGACCGCTGTGTCACATGTCCCGCTATGGTTTGATGACAGGGCGTTTCCCTTTCCGCACTGACGTTTCGCTGTGGCGCGAGCACCCCTTAATCGAAGCTAACCAAACAACCATTGCCAGCCTGCTTGCGAACAACGCTTACCAAACAGCGATGGTTGGTAAATGGCATCTTGGCTTTGAAGAGAATGGTTATGACGAGCCATTGCCTGGTGGGCCGGTTGACCGTGGATTCCACTCTTTCTTTGGCATCCGCGCCTCCACTGACATCCCTCCCTACTTCTACATTCGAGGCAACCGCGCCGTCTCGCCGCCAACTGAAAATATCGAGGCAAGAAACACCAAAGGTTGGAGCAAGATCCAGGGCGAATTCTGGAGAGCCGGGGGCATTGCTCCCGGTATGGAACTCAAGGATGTACTTCCCCGCTTTACAGATGAAGCCATTGATGTGATCAAAAGACACGAAAACAAGTCCGCTGAACAACCGCTTTTCCTCTACTTGGCATACCCAGCTCCCCACACGCCTTGGCTACCAGCGAAACAATTTCGTGGTAAAAGCGGTGCAGGCATTTACGGTGAATTCACCCTGATGGTCGATCACATGATCGGACGTGTCCTGAAAGCACTGAAGCAAGCCGACATGGCTGAGGACACTCTTGTGATCTTTTCCTCGGACAATGGTCCCGTCTGGTATGAAGAAGACGTCGAACGCTTCGACCATGACAGCTCAGGTGGACTGAGAGGCATGAAAGCTGACGCATGGGAATGCGGACATCGCATGCCGTTCATTGTGCGTTGGCCGGGCAAGGTGAAGCCCGGCACAGTGAACGATCGCCTGATCTGCTTCACCGATCTCTTGGCGACATTTGGTGAACTGGTCGGCACAGAACTGTCGACAGACGCTGGGCCAGATAGCTTCAGTTTCTACAAGACGCTCCTGGGTCAATCCGAGCCGGATCGACCCACACTCGTGATCAAGAGCGGTAGTGGTGCCATGACCGCTCGCCAAGGTCCATGGAAACTGATCACGCAACTCGGGTCCGGCGGTTTTTCAAAACCGAGTCGCATCAAAACAACAAAAGGCGGCCCCGCAGGACAGTTGTACAATCTTGATGACGATCTCGGAGAACTCAACAACTTGTATGACCAGAAGCCGGATGTCGTAGCCAGAATTTCCACTGAGCTGAAACGCATCCAAGAAAACGGCTCGAGCCGCCTGCCAAACATCCAATAGCCAATATTTAAGAGCGACTAGGCGTTCGCCTACGGCATCGCTAACGGAACGACTGAACAGAGCTGATGTCCCAAACAGCACAACGGCTCTTCAGGACCAGCATTCACCACGATCAGTTCCGACGGACCGAACAAGACAGTCGATTACTTGACCTTCTCGCCATCCGTGAGTTCGCGAATACGCACTTTCTTCCACGATACGCTGAACGGTCCAGTTCCCGACTTGATCGAGTGGACCTGCAATCCAATGAATCCTGACGCGTCGCGATCATCTTCAAAGTCTGCAACGGGGACACCATTCACAAAACTGCGAATTCGACTGCCTTGCGCGACGACGCGAAACGCATTCCATTTGCCAGCTTTATAAATAGCCTGTTTCTCGGCAGCTTTGACAGTGGAATCAAGCCACCGAGTTCGCCGCCCCTCATCCCAAAAATTACCCGCACAACCATTTTCACGATTGGTTTTGGAAGTGATCTCACATTGATATCCATACACTTCTCCTTTTTCTCGCATGCGGTTTGGCTTTGACTCCTGAGGGGTTTCTTGTGCGTACTGATGACTTCTTATCTGCACCCCCGAATTCAACTCAGGGTCGCACCGCACCTCGAACTCCAAAACAAAATCCGAGTACGGCCCCCGTGTCAGAAAAGTGTTCTTTCCGGGGCCAGTCGTTCCAGTTATCACACCATCCTCGATTACGTAACTTGCCCCACCACCAACTTTATTCCAGTCCTTCAACGTGCTGCTCTTCGACAACTCCACCCAGTCACCCGCTGTGACCGTAAGCGAACCAAACGTGATCAATAACGCACTAAAAACGAGTCTCATTTTGGACCTCAGAATAAAGGAAGACGAAGACGACTATCCTACTAAATTTCGCGGCTTGCATCAGTCATGCCTGTGCGAAACAAACCGACAAACCAATTTCCGCTCAGAAGAGGAATCACACACATACCAGCAACCAGCCTCAAGTGAGCGTTGACCAGAAATCGCCCCGAGTCACTCCTCGGCAATCCCCCGCAAACTCAGAGGCATCCGGTACCGTACCCACGCAGGAAAAACCACGCGAGCTATTTCCGGGCGCCCGATCGACGCCTTGATACGATTCGAAAACAGCTTGTTATCAGGGATGACTTGATCAAAATCATCCCAGGGAATGAAAAGCGGTGGGTGCCCAAAACGGAAGGGAAACGCGATCGAAATCTGCAAACCTTCATCAGTACAACAGAACGATAATACGGAATGATAATTCACAGGCCCAATGCGAGCTGTCCGCATCCATGCCCGCTCACCTGCCACCCGATGCTCTAACCGATAGTCAGCCGCAAGACGAGTCCATCCACTTACACTTGCCAAAATCCAGCATAAGAGGGCGGCGGCAAGCGGGACCAAGAGAAGATAAAAAAGTGAACCATCGTTCATTTTGCAAGTACCATTCCACCATGCGGCGCGAAGTATCCGTTACGACTTACGCAACCAACTCGGCACCGCGAATGAGCACTGGCCACGTTGGTAGTGCCAGAGCCACTGATAACAATGCCACTAAGTCTCGAACTTCGTGAAGATCATCTTTCCGGCATTGGTCTGAAGAGTACTTGTGACCCGCACCTCTAACTCATCACCAATCCGATCCCGAGCTCCCTCGATCACTACCATCGTACCATCATCAAGATATCCGACCCCCTGCTCTGGCCCTTCCCCTGCCTTGATCACCTTCAGCCTGAAGATCTCATCCGGGAGGAAAACCGGGCGTAATGAATTACTGATCTCATTCAGATTAATCACGGCAACATTGTGTAACTTTGCAACCTTATTCAGATTGAAATCACCTGTTACCACCTTTCCCTCCAAATGCTTTGCCAGCAGGACCAACTTGAGATCGACTGTCTGACCTGCGAGTTCTGGCAACTCACGATCAAAAATCATGAGATCTACATTCTCGTCCGCACGCATTCGATTCAGCACATCCAATCCTCGGCGACCACGGATGCGACGCAACTTGTCTCCGCTATCAGCAATCGCTTGCAATTCGCTCAAGGCGAACCGCGGCATGATTAACTGATTGTCAAAAACCCCTGTTGATACGAGATCAGCAATTCGTCCATCAATCACCACGCTTGTATCAAGAACCAGCGGTTTGAAACCTTTCACCTCACGCACAAACTCCACATACGGAATCAGAAAACGGAAGTCATCTTTGGTTTGCAGCAACACACTCGTACAGATGTAACACAAAACCAATGCGATCACTAACTGAACCGTCAACGGAGTAACATTGAAAGTCTGTTGCAGAAGCGGACCCAACGCGATAGAGAACACATATGTAAGAAGAACACCAACAAGAACACCAAAGTAGATCGATGTGATAGTGTCAATACGTTTTCGTGGTGCATAAATGTCACCAATGACGACAACCAACGCCAGCGACATGACACCCGTGAAAACCAACCAAGGCGTTGCCTCATTGGAATTCGCTGCATTCAGCGATGCATTAATAATAGCTGAAACGCCCCCTGCACAAAGCAGAAAAACGCATCGAAGAATGATGAGATCCATCGTCGTAAACGCCCCGAACTATCTGAGAAAATGATAACCAGCCACCAAACGGTTGCCCAACGGCGGATAAACGGCTCGCCTTCAATCCAATTTAGGTTAGTGCCGCACTCGACTCCATAGGTGTGCCTCGGTTTACTGTCCCTACCTCCAACAGGCTACAAACAGCCGCCCCACCTAGACTGCCAAGGCAACCCAAGCCACCCATAGAGCGACCTAAAGGCAGCCAAAGGCCCGTTAGCGGTCCCGAGATTTGGCACGCAAACAACCTGTCAAACCGGAAATATAAACAAATGATCATACAGGCCGTGGGAATGCTTGTGCTACGACCGATCATCTTTTCCGCCGTCAACGGACGACTGCCCCTGCCAACGGCAACATTGCCGATCTAAGGAGCCCCATCCACGGTCGTGATCGTCGGCTCTGCGACAGCCGGTGCAAGTTCTTCCACTCTGGGTTCAAAGGAATGCGATGTCATCATCGAATCACCCAAGGTGAACATCACAAACAGCCCGACGAACACGAACGACCCAATGAAAATAATCGCATTGAATGGTTTGTCCGCAAGCATATGCATGAAGAATGCCATCACTAACACCGCCTTGACCGTCGCGATGAACATGACCGTCGCGACCTCGAAAGCCCCAAAGTCAAAACTAGCTTGGGCCACCGTAATGACAGTGAGAAACGTCAATGCGAAGAAAACCGCCAGTAAGGTTTGCACCGACATGGGGTGCGCGAAATCGTGACCATCAGCGGAATGGTCATCTTCGGAGTGAGCGTGGGCAGACATTTTTCGTACCAGGTTTTGTTCTTTGAACGGGTTTCAGTTACCGAATCAGGTAAAGCAGTGGGAATAAGTAAATCCAGATCAAATCGACTAGGTGCCAATACAGCCCCACGTAGTCGACTGGACCAAAATACTGGCGATTGAAGTCCTGCCGCACAGCACGAACCAGCAGCCAGACCAAGACGCCAATTCCCGCAAGGATGTGAATGGCATGAATCCCGGTCATGCAGTAATAAATACTGAAGAAGACGCCCGCGGTTGTTGGAGTCATGACATCCACCTCGGTGGTGGTAATGGCTCCGAGGATTTCACCGTCCCCTGTCACTGTTGACGTACCCGCCGCTGCCGTCTGCTGCTCGAGTGCATTCTGGCTGCTAACGACCCCAACGTTCGCCGGATCTTTCGCAAGAATCTTCAGCACGGTCTCGTCAACAGCTACCATTGCACCAGAAGCAGCAATCGCCGGTGCTGCCTCAGCAGCCATCGTCTTCTCCGCCTGTTCCATCACGGGGGCAGTTGCTAAGCCGTTGGGATCCGCGTGAACATCAATATGATCCGCAGATTCCTCACCACTCTCCAAAACCGTCCCTAATCCGACCCCGACGAAGAAACACAAGCAAACCACAGAAAGTGGTTTTGCTATCGCAAACTGGAATTTGTTCCCGCTTACGGCGCTGACCACAAGCCAGATGAGCACTCCGGCCAATGCCAATGCGAACGGGGCACAGATGTAAGCCAAGTATGGCGGATGTTCTGTTGGGTGCGGATTGCTCGGGTCATAGAAAAACAAACCGGCTGGAAGTAGCCCCATCCCGAACTTGTGCGAATACTCAATCGCTTTGACCCCGAGGAAGATCATGGCACACGAGAGTGTCGCAGCCAATGTCCCGACTAGCCCCTTGTGTTGCTCCAATTGCGAGCACCTGACAGCCCACGCCATGGTCAGCGAACTGAATAGCAGAACACCGGTGTTGATGGCACCAAGTTTGGTATTGAGGAACTGACTACAGCCCTCGAACACTTCCGGACGCAGTGCCCTGAATATGGCATATGCACAAAACATCCCACTGAAGAACAACACCTCCGTCACAAGAAACAGCCAGATCCCCAGCTTACCGCTGTCGAACTGCTGCTCTGGAGTGTCAAAATGGTGTGCCAAAAATGGCGGGTGGTCATGGTCATGACCATGCTCGTCGTGCCCAACCTCAGGGCTGGCTTCGATGGTTGACATGTTCGTTGGAAAATAAAAGGGAAGTGATGATGGACAGACTTCAGGCAAGCCGGAAACCCGTCAGCTATTTCGAATCGTCAGCGTGCACTGGCTCGGCCTCAGGTTGCTCCTCGGGAACAATCTCTCTCGCTGGCTCAACCTTCACGTATCTCTCGTCCTCAGCATCCCACTCGAGATCACTGAAATCATAAGGATCACCAACCGAGGGTGCACGCTCAAAATTGTAGAAAGGAGGTGGGCTCGTGCACTCCCACTCCAGAGTCGCTCCACCCCAAGGGTTCGCAGGTGCTCGCTTACCGCTTTTGAGTGATCGCAGTAGCACGACCAAAGCAACCAGCAGTCCAAATCCTAGCAGCATGGAACCCCACGTGCTCATCTGGTGGAGCGCGGCAAACTCTGGATCGTATGTTGCATAGCGGCGTGGCATTCCGCGACTGCCTAAAATGAACTGAGGCAAGAACGTCAAATTGAACCCTGCGAACACCAGCAGTGCCGACAACCGTCCGCCGGCCTCGCTGTACATTTTGCCAAACATCTTTGGCCACCAATGAAAGACGCCTCCAAGAAACGCGACCAGCGTGCCGCCTACCATCACGTAGTGAAAGTGAGCCACGACAAAATACGTATCATGCAGGTGCATATCTGTCGCGAGTGTCCCCAAGTGCAGTCCCGTAAGCCCGCCAATCGTGAACAGGAATATGAACGACAGAGCGTAACACATCGGAGTCGTCAGGCTGATTGAACCCTTGTACATCGTTGCCAACCAATTGAAAACCTTGATGGCAGATGGAACAGAAACAGTGAACGTCAAGGCACTGAAGATGATCGTTGTGAGCGAACTCATCCCCGCCGTGAACATGTGATGTCCCCACACGAGGAAGCCCAATAACGCGATAGCAATCGAGGAATACGCAATGAAGCGATATCCAAAAATTCTCTTATGGCTATGCACGCTGATCAAGTCGCTGATGATGCCGAATGCTGGCAAAATCATGATATAAACGGCAGGGTGACTATAAAACCAGAAGAAGTGCTGGAAAGTCACAGGGTCGCCGTTGTACTCCGGATCAAAGATACCAATGTGCATCGTCCGCTCTGCGATCAAGAGCAACAGCGTGATTCCCAGAACGGGTGTTGCAAGTACCTGAATGATGCTCGTCGCATACGTCGCCCAAAGAAACAGAGGCATTCGGAACCAAGTCATCCCCGGTGGCCGCATCGTGTTGATCGTCACGATAAAATTCAAGCCCGTGAAGATCGAACTGAACCCCAAAATAAACGCTCCGGAGGTTGCCAAAATCACTGAGCTGTCAGTCGTCGTGCTGTAGGGCGTGTAGAACGTCCATCCAGTGTCTAAACCGCTCGCGCACAAAGCCGATACGAAGAACAAGGCCCCAAACACCCACAGGTAAAAACTGCAGAGGTTCAATCGCGGGAACGCGACATCCTTCGCACCAAGCATCACTGGCACCAAAAAGTTGCCCAACGCCGCGGGCACGCTAGGAATGATGAAAAGGAACACCATGATTGCACCGTGGAGCGTGAACACCTGGTTGTACCAATTGTTCGCCTCCTCGCCTTTGAAAATCATCCCGTCGGGCTGAAACAGGTGCAGGCGAATCATCAGGGCGAGTAATCCGGCGACTCCAAAAGCCACCGTCACGCCGATGAGGTACATGACCCCGATTCGCTTGTGATCAAGCGTAAAAAGCCAACTGAGAATACCCTTTGAGTTCGTTAGGTAGTTCTCACTCGGCGTTGGATAACCAGGGTCTTTCACTTGCGAACCTGATGGTAATGATCCAGCTGACATATCTAAAACCTCTTCAGTCGAAACGCATCACGCGTACTTCGTATCAGTCTCCAGTCGCCCCGGCAGCCGGAACGACCAGTGTATCTTTCAAAATCATTCTTCTGTGGTCTCTTCTGCCTTTGGCACTTCCGCCGCGGCTTTCGGACCGTAGTCCGAAACTGTCTTTAGGTAGGCGATTATCGAAGCAATATCGTCATCGGAAAGCTGTCCCTGATAGCTGGGCATCACAGGCTGGTAACCTTTGACGACCTGTTTTTTCGGGTACAAAATCGAATTCCTGATATAGTCTTCATCAGCTCGGACCGTCGTATCATCAGATAGCAGACGCTCGTTGCCATACGACTCTTTGAAAGAAGGTCCGACGCGTTTGGAACCGTCGAGGGAATGACAACCAGCACATCCTCTCTGGTTGTAGAGTTTCTCACCCCACGCTTCCGGAGTTTGATCTGAGGGTCTCTTGCTTACCTTCTCGATCCAAGCATTAAGATCTTCAACCGTGCTGTGCACTACAACTGCGGTCTGCATGACCGAATGATTTTTCCCGCAATATTCAGTGCAGTACAGATCAAAGAATCGGTATCCATCCGGTGTGAATTGCCACTCATCGTAATCCCATACACCTCCACCGTTCATTTCAAACTGCCGTTTGGCTTTTTCAAGCTCTTCCGCAGAAACTTTTTCGCTGGCTACGTCTGCTTCGAACCACATATAGTTGTAACGTCCAGGCACGACGTCCTTCTTGGCGCGGAATGCAGGCACAAAGACACTGTGAATGACGTCGCTGGACCGCATGGACAACTTGGTTGGCTCATTCACCAGAATGTGCAATTCCGGATTCATGATCCCCTCACCGTAGTCCATCGTCCAACCCCACTTGAATGCCTTCAACCCGATGTTGTTGGCACCCTCGGGAACGGTCCGTTGATTCAGATAGCTCCTCGCGCCTATCACGAACATCGCTACCAGAAAGAAGGACGGCAGAATCGACCAAGCTAGTTCGAGAGGCGTGTTGTGAGCCGTGTTGCTCTCGGCCTTCTGGCCCTTCGGCTTGGAGTATTTCCAGCAGAAGTAAAACAAACAGCCCGCAATGGGGATAAAGAACAACACACAAATCCACGTAATGAGAAAGAAAAGCCAATCATTCTCAGCAGCGAAAGTCGATGCCTGCTCGGGAAACCAAGTGAACTTCGAGGCGAATTGATCACCAAGCAGGTAAGGAATGTTGTTCATTGTTGCAAACATTGCGATTAAAAATCAGTAATAAAAATGGGTGGTCTGCCGACGTTCGGAAACTCAATCCGTTCCGACCGCCTGTTCTGTTTCATCGGGATCGCTCGCTATCTTCTTTCGCTCAGGGGATGACCTCCGCCCAAGCCAGTAGGGAGCGAGACACGCAATCATCAAGCCTACAGTACCCGCCCCTGCAAGCCGCATGATCCGCCAAGCCTGAGGTACATAACTGTTGCTGTCAGGGTCGTAACTGAAGCACCACAAGAGCACCTGATCGACAGGCGTGCCGATCGACCCCTCTCCTGCCTCGACCAATGCTTTTCTCATGTCATCTGGCGGAAAGTCCACCGTCAGCGAGTACCGTGTGATGACACCGGTGGGCGAGACAAATGCGAGCATTGCGGGGTGGTAGTACTCCCCACTCTTGGAATCGTACGTATACCTGAATCCCAAATTGTCCGCCAAACGCGTGATGATCGACTGATCCGCCGTACAAAAGGCCCAGCCTTCGCTCACTGAAGGTTGGGTTCGCCGCAGCATGTCGACATATTTAGCCTTCGTCTTAGCAGCGGTCTCGGGCGTCTCCTTCGGATTGATGCTCACCGTTAAGATCTCAAAGTCCCGACCGATCTGTAAATCGAGCTTGGCAAGTGACTTCGTGAGCTGGTCCAACTGCACGCTGCAGAGCATTGGACAATCACTGTAATTCAATGTAATGAGGGTCGGTTTGCTCCCATCGATGAAGTACCCGGTCTCAACGCGTCCCCCCCGAGAATCCCTCATCGGCAAGTCAAGTTGAATCTGCCCGCCGAGCTTTTGTTCGATGGTCACCTCCCGCACTTCCCGAGGAATGCCGGTATTCAAAACAACGTCAGACCCGCCGCGGACGTCTCCTTGCGCACACGCGCAGTTCCTACCTTCAGCCCCCGTGAAACACAGAATGACTGGAAGCAAGTACACAAGCAGAAATTGCTTGGCTCCTTCGTTCGTGGCCTCAGGTTTCGTCACTGCCGCCCTTTTCAACTGTTTCGGACTCGGAAATGATGACACTCATCGCATTTTCGATGGGAATCGTGAGATTACCCGTCGCCGCATTCACCCCTTGGGGTTCGGTGATCTCAGCGATTTGGCTGTTTAAAGCGCTATTTTCGCGTGTATAGCTACCCATCTCTGAAGTGCGAGCCTGCTGAAGGTCATCCAAGTAGTAGTACAGTACCTGAACCGCTAAAGCAGTCACTGCCGTCACCACTATGGATGCAATTCCGACAATGAAAATTCGTTTGACATTGAGATCGTCGTAGGCAGCCATGGCGAACCATCATAATGCGAGGTGTCTGTTTTCTTAATCGATTAATACCGCTGGCCGCGTGACTGACGCCCTTGGCCCATTTCTTCTAAATATTCTCAAACGCGATTGATTCACCCAATCTTGGGTCACGAACCGCAACAACCTTGTTCTGCCTAGCGAGTCCTAAGCACAGCCCTGACAACAGCGCCACCATCCCTACAACGCATAAGATGCTCGCAAGCACACCCATCACACCACCAGCAGTTCCCTCTTCGACCGTGGGCATGATCATGAAGTAGACATCCACGTAGTGCATGATGAGCAAATAGGCCCCCCAAGCACAAACAAGCCCTGGTTTGCGACGTACATGTCGGCTCATCGTTCCGGCGAAAGGCAACATCCAGTGAAAGAAAATCAGCAGCAAAGCGACCGTGCCCCAATTTCCAATCTGCCTCACGTAGAACCACTCAGTTTCTTCCGGAATGTTTCCGTACCAGATCAGCAAATACTGGCTGAAAGAGATATAGGTCCAGAAAAACACAAATCCGAAAATCAGCTTTCCAAGGTCGTGGTAATGCTCAACGGTGACCTCGTCCCTCATGGCACCTTGCTTTTGCAACACATAACTGGCAACCGCCAGAAGACAGTGGGCTCCCAGGATGCTTCCTGCGAAGAGGTAAACGCCAAACATCGTCGAGAACCACATGGGAGCAAGACTCATCACCCAGTCAAAAGCTGCAAAGGTAGTGGTCAATGAAAACAACATCACGGCAGGACCGCTCCAGTACTGCATTTTGTCCGTGATTGCCTTGTCGCCTGTCTGGTCCTGGCGGACACTGTTCTTAAAGAAGAACAAAGCAAGTGATGTCCACACTGCGAAATACCCGATGGTTCGAACCGTAAACCAACTCTCGTTCAACCAACGCAGTTTCTCCTCCCAGACATCGCCGGGAAGTCCATGTTCGACTGCGTACTCTGGGTTGTCCCAACGATAAAGCGTGCCTTCACCCATCCAAAGCGAAGTCAGAACGGGTATGAAAAGGATGCCCATCGGGATGACCATCACCATTGCCAGCTCAGCGATTCGCCGAACAACGATACTCCATCCAGCGCGGACAAGATGCTGAATCAAAACGAAGAACAAACACCCCAGAACGATCGTCATGCAGTAAACCGCTGCCGTCAGATAAACCGACATTCCGAAATTATTGCCATAATCTCCAATGCCACTTGCTAGCCACCAACCAAGCAACATGAGAACGAAACCACCGACACAAAGCGGTAATCGCAATGCAGCCAGCGAGGCAGGCAGCATGAACGCGGGGTCATCAGAAGATTTGGGGGCAAGTGCTTTATGTTCGGACATCTGAGTCGTATCGTAATTGGTCGATTAGTTATTGATTGAATCGAGTTTCGTCCACATCCGTCATTCAGGTAGAAGCTTTGGCCGTATCAGCCTCTTGTACATCAGCCTCTTGTACATCAGCCTCTCGTGCATCAGCCTCTTGTGCATCAGCCTCCTCCAGAACTGCCTTTTCATCAGCCTGGGCCTTTTCCTTAGCTGCCTTTGCAGCAGCATCGGCCTTATCCTTCAGTGCTTTCTTGGCCTCAATCTGTTCCTTGAGAATCTTTGCTCGCTCAGAATCATCAAGATTCTTGAACTGTTCAATTGAAGCATTCTGGCTGAGCTGAAGTGCTCTCACATAGGCAACGATCGCCCAACGATCCCGTGTCTTGATCTGGCCAGCGTAACCGGGCATTTTCCGAATGCCATTACTGATCGTGCTGAACAGTTTCCCATCGGGATACTTGTTGGCGTAAAGGGTTTCCTGATGCAGCGAGGACGGCTGGATCCAGTCAGGTGAGATAATTTTCTGCGCACGCACGTTAACCAAGCCGTTACCCGAGCCATTCATGCCATGACAGACGGAGCAGTAAATACCAAAGTTCTTGCGACCATCAGCAAGCACTTTCTCGTTTAACACGAGCGGATTCGAGTCGAGCCATGGGGTCGGCTCGACCACACTGGGCTCCGCTGTGGCGTCTGGAACCTCATCAGCCTCGGACTTGTCCGAATCACCATCACCTACCGTTACAGGTTTTTTTTCTGGCTCAATCTCCGTGCTCGTTTTACCTGCACCCTCAGTCTCGTTTTCCGCTGCAGATTCAGTCTCGCCTTGGAAGTATGGATTGAAACGCCTTACTAGCCGCTCCGCTCTGGGACGATCAATTGCAGTAAGAGCCTCCATATCGATCCCAGTCATGTAATTCAGGTCCGCCTGCTCCTCACCTCTGGCGACCGTACCTGGCACATCAGGGCGCATGGCACGACCATCACGAAACAGCGTGGAGTACTGCTGTGCGTCTTTTGCTGGTGAAAAGTCCATGTCATAGAAAACGTGGAATCTTGGCTGACTGCTGTGACTGACCCGCATTTTCAACACGACCAGCAGCGGGATGACAGACAAACCGACGACTAATCCCCACATCATGAAGAACGGTTTTGGCACCTTATCTGATGAATCATCATCGACCACTGTTTGTACGTAATCTGTGTCGGTGTCACCCAGAAGTTTTTCGACACCACCACGATCAAATTGATCGTCTTTGGAGTCAATATAAAGAAAGAAACGGTCGTCTGTGACACGATCAAAGCGTGGATCAGTGAAGACAGGGTTGCTGAATTTCGGCAATCCATTCAGGGCCCACATACCGAAGAAAGCGCCAAAGGAGGCGAACAGCACAGTCAATTCGAAGGCGACTGGCATGAACGCTGGCAAAGACAGAAACGGCTTGCCCGAGATAATGTATGGATAATCAATCGAGTTCATCCATATCTGCATCACCAAGGCGGTTGCAGTTCCGGTCAACCCAGCACCGAGCACGATCCACGGCAAGACAGTGGGTTTAATCCCCAAGGCCTTATCGATTCCGTGAACAGGGAACGGAGTGAATGCATCGGTTTTTTCATACCCAGCATCGCGGACCCGTCGACATGCACTAAGCAATGTGTCAACCGAGGTGTACTCGGCGACGACTCCGTGAACTTTCTTTTCGTTATTCTCTGACATCAATTCACAGTTGTAAAAAGTCTGACCTACGTCAGTGGTTTCCTGATCCGAGCGAACCCGGAACAACTCTTTCCTCTGTACCCGTATCTAGTGCTCGCCATCGTTTGAAACGTGGTACTGCTTCGCCAATGTCGCCTTTGTTTCCGCCATGTTGATGACTGGCATCAAGCGACAGAACAACAAGAACAAAGTGAAGAACAGACCAAACGAACCAATCAACATCGACCAATCAACCCAGGTGGGCGAGAAGTACGCCCATGCACTCGGCAGATAATCTCTCGACAAACTTGTCACCACGATCACAAATCGCTCGAACCACATCCCGATGTTCACGAAGATGCAGACCAGAACGATCATCCACGGCGTGGTTCGAAGCTTCTTGAACCAGAACAACTGGGGGCTGATCACGTTGCAGGTGACCATGGTCCAGTAAGCCCACCAATATGGCCCGAAAGCACGATTAGTGAACGCAAATTTTTCTTCTTGCACCTGACCATACCAAGCGATGAAGAACTCCGTTCCGTAGGCCAACCCGACAATCGACCCGGTCGCGAGAATAATCTTGCACATGTTGTCCAAGTGCCGGATCGTGATCAGGTTCTCAAGCCCGAGCATTTTGCGAGCTGGAATCATCAGCGTTAACACCATCGCAAAACCGCTGAAGATCGCCCCAGCAACGAAGTACGGTGGGAAAATGGTTGTGTGCCACCCTGGAACCTGCGAGACCGCGAAGTCAAACGACACGATCGTATGCACCGAAAGCACCAGCGGCGCCGCAAACGCTGCCAGCAAAGCATAAGCTTTTTCGTAACGCATCCAATGTCGTGAAGAACCCGACCACCCGAGCGAAAGTACGCCGTACGCCATTCGTCGCCATTTATTGACCGATCGATCGCGAAAGGTTGCAAGATCAGGCACCATTCCCATGTACCAGAACAGCAGAGACACGGTTCCATAAGTACTGACCGCGAATACGTCCCAAAGAAGCGGACTGCGGAACTGAGGCCACATCCACAAATTCAAACTGGGATAAGGTGCCAACCAGAAAGCCAGCCACGCGCGCCCCACATGGATTCCCGGAAATGTTCCCGCGCAAACCACCGCAAAGATCGTCATCGCCTCAGCAGCACGGTTGATGCTCGTACGCCATTCCTGCCTGAACAGGAACAGAATCGCACTAATCAAAGTTCCTGCGTGGCCGATACCGACCCAGAAAACAAAGTTGACAATCGGCCAACCCCAGAAAACCGGTGAGCGATTACCCCATACGCCCACACCCGTGTAGATCAGGTACAGGATACAGATCCCCAACCACTGCAGAAGCGCAAAGGAGATCAGAAAACCGATCACCCAGCTCGTGCTTGGCTTGCGTTCAGCTACCTGACACACCGCCTCGGTGATGTCATGGTAGGTCGTATCACCGAGCACCAAGGGTGCCCGTTCGCCGGGTTGCTCGACCGTGTTATCCAGTCCGTTTGGAATGGCAAGTGACATGGACTTTTTACTTCGTAGTTGACAAAAACATTTTGAATCAATCGAGTGAAAACCACGTGGCCTTCACGAACTCTTTAACGCACTTCTACTCTTTTGCGGCAGCATCATGATCGTGATCATCGTGCCCCTCGTGATCATCATGCCCCTCGTGATCATCATGCCCCTCGTGATCATCATGCCCCTCGTGATCATCATGCCCCTCGTGGCTGTCATGATGCTCACCATGGCCATGGCTGTGTGGCGGTTCCATATTCAGCAGTTCATCGACCTGCTTTTTAGTCATCAGACGTCGATGTGGATTTGTAACCCTCGCAAGGTACTGGGTCCGCGTCTTCAGGTTCAACTGACCCAACATCCCGTAACTTCGGTCATCTTCCCGCTTCTTGGATACGGCGGACTCGGGATCGGAAATATCGCCAAATTCTATCGCCCGCGTTGGACACGCTGACTGACAAGCGGTGACAACATCACCATCGGCGACATCCCGCCCTTCTTTGATCGCGTTAATTTTGGCGCCCTCAACCCGCTGGATGCAGTAGGTGCACTTTTCCATCACACCACGCCCGCGAACCGTTACCTCAGGATTCATGACGAGAGCCTGCAGTTTGCGATTAGCTGACTCAATGTGGTTCGGATAGGCATCGATACCGTACCCAGTACCGATATCTTCGTTGTAGTTGAAGTAATTGAAACGCCTGACCTTGAACGGACAGTTATTGGCACAATAGCGAGTACCGATACAACGGTTGTAGGCCATCGCGTTGATGCCCTCCTCGGTATGCACCGTGGCAGCCACAGGACAAACCTGTTCACAAGGGGCCGTTTCACAATGCATGCAGGCAACGGGCTCTTGAACGATATCTGCGTGTGTCTCGTCGCCCTGGAAGTACCGATCAAGACGCAACCAGTGCATCTCACGGCTATTCATGACTTGCTCGCGACCCACGATTGGCACGTTGTTCTCGCTTTGGCAAGCAACGACGCAGGCACTGCAACCAATGCACTTTCCAAGATCAACGGACATCCCCCACTGAGGAACAGTGACCCCGTTCTTCTTGTCCTCTTGCTCCAACTGCGTCAACGGCTCTACCCAAGGCGACCCATTACCATCGGGCCCTACCTTTGGAACATGCGGCCCTTGCACTTCGGCAAACTCAGAAACCCTCTTGTAGAGTTCGGCGGTGCCTTCGCGCACCAAAGTAAAACTCCGCTCCTCAGTCTCCTCTCGCCCACGCTCATCAATCGCCCAGTGGTCCTGAGTCGTTGCAAGCACATAATCTGTGTATCGGGGGCGTCCCTCCACGCCGTAAGCGACCATAACGCCTTCGTCACGCCGAATCGCTGACACGTCAAAACCGACGACATCAACCCCCTTATCAGGATCACCACCAACCATCCCAACTCGCTCACGACCGTAACCGAGAGTCACAGTAATGACACCTGGTGCGCAACCCGGCATTTCGTAAACAGGCAGTTCAACCTTCTCATCACCAATCCTGAGAGCGACCATTTGCCCGTGTCGAAGCACCCGTCCGCCACCGGCCGAACTGTCCGTGGCATCTCCGTCGAGGCTGATCCCGCGTGCTGTCGCAGGACTCATCACAGCGGCATTGTCCCACGCCAACTTAGTCAATGCCTGCGGCATTTCCTGAAGCCAGCCATTATTGGCAAACCGACCGTCGTAAAGCCCATCAGCCGGATTGAAGATTACCTCGATTTGATTCTTATCAACCGTGGAGGCGGCAACAGGGGCACCGTCTTCTGCTTCACCGGGCTCGCCCGCCAACTCGAGAGCACCGCCCTGACTTCTCAGATCCTCTTTAAAGCCGTCATGCAGCAGGCCTCGCCACTCGCGGTCACTCAGGTCACTGCCGCCCGCTTGATCAGCAGTGCGACGCACGATGGCACCTCCGTCGGTCACTTTTTCACCGAGCATCATAGCAAGCAGCTCAATTGCAGAACGGCCTCCGAGCAACGGAAGAATCTGAGGCTGACAGACGCCGTAATACCCGTCGTCGTTCACACAGTCTCCCCAGGACTCCAACTGGTGCGACAGAGGAAGCGACCAATCACAAATCGCCCCGGTTTCATCATCGTATTCACCAAGATAAATCGAAGTCGCACCTTCGATTTCACCCAAGCTCGCAAGAGCAGCAGACAGATCCACGCCACCGGGCGCCGTGTAGACAGGATTGTCACCAAGGATCAACAAGTTCTTGACTTGGCCACCATTGATTTTCTCGACCAACCCAGAGAGCGAGTCGCCCGTACTCAACCCATCATCAACTCGCGTTGTAAATTTCTGCAATTTCCCAAACGAGCCGAGCTTCTGATTCACCTGAACGCCAGCCTGAATGGCCTCGGCCCCCAGATGATCTCCGACCACCACCACGGCCTTGTTACCCGCGGCTGCAATATCATGCGATAGCACATCCAAGAATCTTTCAAGGCGATCCTCAGCGGAAATCTCATCAAATGCCTCTGGCTCTGCCTCATGCTCATGAGCTTCGCCAGCAGCCAACTTGTCCACCCGTCGCCCGAGCTCAGCGAGAAACTTGGGGATCTCACTGGGACGCAGAGCGAGACGCGAATCAGCAGCAGCACCGGTGGACGTGAAACCACCCTCAACCACATAAAGACGATTCATTCCATCCTTATTTGGCCCCGGGTCACGGCGTTTCCCGAACCCGACGGCATTGGACAACATATTCCGGTCCGTACCCAGGATATCGGCCTGCAGTGCAACGATCACCTCGGCCTGTTCAAGATCCAGTGTCTGCCGAGCTTGCTTTCCAAAAGCTGCTTTTGTTGCCCGCCCCATGACATCACCTGCCACCCCGTCGTATTGACAGACGGTCGCCTTGGGCAAACGCTCCTTCAGGGCTTTAACCATACGCACCAGCGAAGGAGAGCTCGTCGGAGCCATCAACAGAGCAAAACCGGCACCATCACCGGAAGCCTCCACAACCGACCTGGCAACCGGATCAAACTCAGACCAATCAACTTCAAACCTGCGGCCATTGTGTTCCGCGAGCCTGCTTTTCTGCAACAAAAACCCTTCATCACCACGGGCACGATCTGGATCATAGAGCTGCAACACCGAGGCCTGAACGTAGGCATCTGTCCCAGCACCACTGGGATGCGACGTGTTAGGCTCAACCTTCAAAGGACGTCCATCAACGCAAGTCACGAGCAGATTGTACGCGCGTCCTGCGAGCTCAAAGTTGGTTGCCCGCTGGTAATTCTCACCAGGCACACGCCCCTCTGGCCTAATCACAAAAGGCTCAATGGTCTCCTTTGGATAGCGGCACCCAGCAGCGCCCGCAACCGCAAGAGAAGCCCCCATCAATTGCATCCAGCGACGGCGAGAAACACCCTCCGGAAATTCGGAGGCAGCAACTGGAAACTCACGGTCCAAGTATTCGTTGAACTCTGCCTCGCCTCGCAGCTCAGTGATGCTACGCCAGTAGTTAGCCTTGGAAGAACCACCTCCAGCAGATGAGCTGGTGAGATTCTCGGTGGCAGATGAGTCCGATTCGTTGGAGATCATATCAGGATGATTTTCGAAGGGTCGTATATGGTTTGTTTGCAGAACGCGGCCATGTCTAGCGGTGACAGACAGCGCAGTTCACGAGCGGATTGATATTACTTTCACCAATGTGCTTCTCAGCCCAGTCCGCTTGCTCACCCAAAGGATTGCCATCCACGTCGAGTTCATTCGGATCCCACTCCCAGTCGAGCTTGGTGACACGATTCACTGGCCGCAGATGCTCATTCGGCTCGCGATGACAACTGATGCACCAAGCCATGGATAATTGCTTTGCTTGGTAAACCGTCTCCATTTGATCGATCCGACCGTGACAGGTCACACAACTGACGCCGGAATTCACGTGGGCAGCATGGTTGAAGTAGACAAACGACGGCAGGTTATGAACACGCGTCCACGCAACACTCCGCCCCAGATTCCAGCTCTCACGAATCGGCCCCAGCTTCACGCTGGTCGGATGAATCGCAGCCAACGCAGTCACACCGTCCTTACCTTTCGGGCTGTGACAATTGATGCAGGTCGCAGTCGGCGGCACTGCTGCGTGGGCGGCATCGAAAACCGTGTTGTGGCAATAACGACAATCCAGCTTCAGTTGTCCAGCGTGGATCGCGTGGCTGAAGGGGACTGGCTGCGTCGGCTCGTAGCCGACGTTCAAGGTCACAGGGTCGGTAATCAACCCGCCCATGGCACCTGCAAAGACAACGCCCGCAGCCGTTGCTACCGCAAAAATACCGAGGAGTGGATTGACCCAACGAGGAAACAAAAACCGTTGCATGATTTATTTGGCCGGCGATCAAGTCGCAGCCCAGTTCCACACTTAAAGATGAGGGAAGATATGGCACAGGTGCCGTGTCGTACACAGTATGGGGACAGCCCCCACGAGCTGGCAATGGCAGCGAGGAATCGAGCGACATTGTGTCGCATAAATCGGCCGACTTTCTCCCATTTGCGACATTGTGCCGCACAAGCCGACGGGAAAAACAGCCCGCACCAACCACTCGAAGCGCCCATTCCACCAGAGTCAGGGTGGGGTGTTATCGACCAGCCAACAGCCAAACCATCAGGCTAAATCTCTCTTCCTGCAACACAGAACGCCCCAATGCCAGCCACATTCACGCAAGCGGGGACATTTGGGCAAGAGCAACATGCGAACCTAGGTCGCCTACCACCAGGCACCGTCAGTGGTAACAGGTTCCACAGGGCACCTCATCGAGGACAACGCGGATGCCAATTCGCTAACAGCCCAGTCTAAATCGTCAATTTCAAGGCGATACTCAGGCCAACGCCATCCGGAGGGCCACATCTGGTGCGGTGCTGGCCATCGTGTTTTATCAGTCGTCGACTGCATTCGCGCGACCAAGCGTGGGACGCTGACAGAACCTGTCTCCGGCGATGTTAACTGGGGCAAACACGGCAAGAAAGCCGAGACCCAAGGCCCCTCGCTCGCCTTCACGCCGCAAATGACACTATCAATCTGCCCCATGCCCTCCTCAGCCTCAGCACCGGCCGCTTGATCAGCACCGGCCGCTTGATCAGATCCGGCCGCTTGATCAGATCCGGCCGCTTGGGGCGTCTTAAAACGCTCGTGGCTCACGCGTGCAGGCGCATTCCCGACAACCTTCATGCGTTCCGCAAATGGCTTGGCGGCGAAGATCGAAACCCCAAACTGAGAGGCCAAGCGGGCGCAGAGTTCTTCGCGAATAGTTTGATCCCCCCCCACCAAAGCTAAAGAAGGTGTACCCTGGTCGATATGTTTGGCGAGACGTTCTAAGGTCCAGCCGAATCGTGGATCTCTATAATGAGCGGCAACGTCACAGGCCGGCTGCAACACAAATTGACGTGCCGTATAGCGTGGGTGTGGAACAATCAAACCGGTCCCCCCCCCAACCAATTCGCCATGAAGCACAACATCCAAGTCGATCGCGCGGGCACCCCAACGCTGCCGCCGCTGTCGTCCCAAATCCGTCTCGATAACTTGCAGGCAATCTAAGATTGCTCTCGCAGAGGCTTCCGTGTCGAACGCCGCAACAGCATTCAAGAATGGCTCTTGCCCGCTAGGGCCGCCAATGGGAGGTGTTTCAAACAGACGACTGGCCTGCAATCCATTGACCATCGACAAGCTAGCCACGGCTTTTGCAGCCTCCGCAATTAGAGCGTGCCGATCGCCTAGGTTGCTGCCGAAACTGATCAAACACTGAGACTTCACGATGCTGCCTATTCACCTACGTTTACGAAACCGCGGCCGTCCATGACTGGGCTCAATAACACCAAAGCATAAACGATACGACGGGAAAATCTTGGACCGATACGAATTCCTGTGGCGGAAGAGGGTGATTTACTACCTCGCCTACATCGAAGGACTGCCTACCACCTATCTCCTACGCTAGCTTACGCAGCCGATTGAACGCCGAACACAGTCAAAACATGGACTCGATGGCTGGTTTTATCGTTGCGGGTGATCGACGAGGTGTGCGTTGACCACGTTTTGTGCGAGAATAAGGCTTGCAGTCCCTTCTTGAACTTCCTCAAACAGTCGACGATTTCGTTGCTTGCTAGAACAGCCCCGCTATGCACTCAGAAGATCAAGAAAAAGCTGAGCAGACCCCCGACCAGGTATTTTTGTCCGCTGCTTTGTTTGAGCTCGCCCTCGCTGCTCTGGCACTTTTCCTAGGCTGGGTAATTGGTCCGTCAGCACGAGAAACAATTCCCGAGCTTTCAATTGACGAACTTTGGCCCATCTTGATCAGCATCTTAATTGGCTGCGTCGCAGCTGCCCCGATTCTTCTGTTCGTCGAAATCATCCGTCGCATCCCTTGGGAGCCGATTCGCGAACTGGAGCGTCTGACGGATGACGGAATGCTCCGCAGTCTGCTGCAACTTCGCCCACTCGAACTGATCATGGTCAGTCTGTGCGCTGGAATTGGCGAGGAACTCCTCTTTCGAGGTTGGCTGATGTACTGGCTCGCCAATCTGATTGGACTTGCGGAATTTTCCGGCGGCGCCACTTCTTCACTAGCGATGGGGATCGCATTGGTCACATCATCGTTAGTGTTCGGCTTTTTTCACCCCATCACAAAACTTTACATAATACTGGCTGCCTTGATGGGCCTGTACTTTGGAGGCTTATTGCTCTACACGGGAAATCTCTTAGTTCCGATTGCCGCACACGCAACCTACGATGCAGTACAACTGATTCTTACTGCACGTAACGAGCAACGCGAAGTGCCCCAAGCTGCGTAGGATGCCGAACGCTCCCCGACACCGAACTATTCACATCTCACATCCCACAAAGCTGGTGCCAAGACAGCACAACTGCGACAATACGAACATGTGCGGCATCTGGCGATACAATTTCAAGTATCATGAAAGGATGAGCTACAGAGCGATTCAGCAACTCAACGCTTCGGCATTCCATCACGCTCACAGCAAGCCAATTCGGCAAAGACCATTTCCTGTCCGCCTCCAAAAATTTCATCTCAGGTCTAGCGATGCTGCGCATGCATTTGCCAACTGTCATGACCCGCGTTTACGCCAGACCGCAACCTGTGAGTAGAGTCACCAGCATCACTCACCCGCAGATGTACCGCGGATACCGATTTGGCTTGCAGTTTTTCTTCATAGCAAGCCTCATTGCACTTCAGTCGTACTCAACGGTTTTAGCGGTCAGCGACACGGACAAGCTCCGTTTTTTTGAAACCAAAGTACGACCGCTGCTAGTCGCTGAGTGCTTTGAGTGTCATTCAGCTGACAAAGCCGAGGGAGGGCTAAGACTCGACAATGCCACAACTATCCGAGCAGGAGGTGACAGTGGTGCAGCCGTTGTACCTGGCAAACCGACACAAAGCCTGTTGGTAAAAGCGATTCGATACGAAGATCTTGAGATGCCCCCCAAAGCTCCTTTGACGGAATCGCAACAGGACACGCTGGTCAAATGGATTCGCGACGGCGCGATTTGGCCTGCGGGAAACCATTCAAGGCCCGCTGTAAAAACAGAAACCGAAAAATCATGGTGGGCAGCGCAGCCCTTGACACCCGGCACCGTGCCGTCTGAGTTTGGAGAAAACAGATCCCGTCATCCCATAGATCGTTATATAGACAAATCCCTCAACGCGGTTGGCTTGACGCGTGCAGAAACAGCAGACCGCCGGCATTTAATCCGGCGGCTATCATTGGACTTATTGGGACTACCTCCCACCCCTGAACAAATCGAAAAATTCGTTGAGGACCCGCATCCCGATGCCTACAACAGACTCATTAGTCGCTTGTTCGCCTCACCAGCTTACGGTGAGCGAATGGCGCGACGTTGGCTCGATCTTGTTCGCTTTGCGGAGTCTGACGGATGGCGTGCTGATGCGTTTCGGCCACAAGCATGGCGTTATCGACAATTCGTAACCGATGCCTTCAACGAAGGCATGACCTATGACCAATTTGTCGCCTTACAACTTGCTGGGGATGAGATAGCACCCCATGACAAAACGGCATTAGCGGCGGTTGGCTTACTGCGACTCGGGATCTACGAATTCAACCAACGTGACGCCGAGGGTCAATGGCAGAACATTGTGGACGAGATCACAGATGTGACAGCTGACATTTTCATGGCTACAGGACTGGCATGCGCAAAGTGCCATGATCACAAATTTGATCCCATTCCACGCAGTGATTACTTTCGCTTCCGTAGCGTCTTCGAACCCATGCTGTTTGTCGATCAGAAACCTCAAGGCGAGCTGGAGGTGGGTGCACACGAAAAAGTTCAAAAACTCCTGCATGAACTCGCCGAGGTGGAAGCCGGTGACATCCAGGCGCTTGCTGACGGTGCTGTCGACCGATTCCCCCTCAATGTGCAGGATATGTTCCGGAAGCCGGCAAGCGAACGAACGACCTACGAACACCAAATCGCCTATCTCGTTCAACGGCAGGTGATGGATGAAGGAATCACGACTGCGAAAGTCACGAAAGCGATCGGGAAAGAACGGAACGAAAAACGTGAAAAGATCCTGAAGCAACTATCAGACCTCAACGCCAACCCCTATGAAGTCGCTGAACTGATCACCGTCGCTGACGCTGATGGCATGATTCGACCGACGCGTTTACCGGGACGTACCAAGGGCAATTCTTTTCAACCTGGTGCCCCGTCCGTTCTTGGTGGACAGTCTTTCTCCGAACAACGGGATTCGGCTACAAAAACAAGCGGACGACGAACTGCCTTAGCGGCATGGATCACGTCTCCAGAAAACCCGATCTCAGCCAGAGTGTTAGTGAATCGAATTTGGCAATACCACTTTGGAACAGGGCTGGTGGAAAGCCCCAACGATTTCGGACTACTTGGCCTTCCCCCCTCGCATCCCGAACTACTTGATTATCTGGCAAAATCACTCATCGACTCGAACTGGAACATCCAGCAGTTACAACGGGAAATAGTTAGCAGCAAGACGTATCAGCAAGCGACGCAACACGCTCAATACACCAAGGCTCTGGAAATCGATCCCGAAAACCGACTGCACTGGCATCGCACAATCCAACGACTGGATGCTGAGCAATATCGCGATGCACTTCTAGTCGCCATGGGAGCGTTGCAAATGCAGTACGGCGGCCCAAGCGTCGCAGGCACTCCAGCACGAAGATCGATTTATCTGCAACGCAAACGAAACTCATCCGATGAAATGCTGAATGCTCTCGACGCACCCAGCGGTTTGGTTGGGACAGCCAAACGGGATGTCACGACCACAGCTCCCCAAGCACTGATGATGATGAACAGCCCACGTGTTGTTAACGCGGCAAAAAGTTTTGCAAATAATGTCCGAGGTCAAGTTGCTCATATCGAAAAAGCAAAACGTGGATCCGCGTTTGTGAATCAGGCAGTCGAGATCATCAGCGGGATGCCCGCGAACCAGCAAACCATTGACCTCCTTGCACCTCTGGCTGCCCGCGGACAGGAAGGCGAAACAGATGTCTGTCACATTCTGATCAACAGCAACTCCTTTCTGTTCATTGAATAAATCACGACCAGATTCTCCACACACCGGCATTAACAAATGCACCACCCACCCTCAAAACTATGCCAAAATGCTAACGTGCCGCACATGCAGCCCGTGGTAAATCGTCGACAGATGCTATCGCAGACGGGTGCAGGTTTCGGTGCGGTGGCATTGAACGGGATACTAGCACAAGCAGAAACGCTCAAGACAGGGTTAGCGACACAAGGCTGCCACCATCCTGCAACTGCCAAGAGTGTCATCTTTCTCTTCATGGAAGGTGGGCCCAGTCAACTGGATACATTTGATCGAAAACCATTACTCAATGAATTGGCGGGACAGCCCCTGCCTGCATCGTTTCGCGAACCGATCACAGCCATGGGTGAAAAGGGATCACCGCTTCTGGAATGCAAACGCAAGTGGAACCGTTACGGTGAAAGCGGCTTGGAAATCAGTGACTGGTTTCCACACGTTGCGCAACATGCCGACGAATTAGCGATTTTGCGATCGTGCTACGGTGAAGGAATCAACCATTCCGGCGGATGCAACCTGATGAACACAGGCAGCATCATTGCAGGACGCCCCTCATTGGGTTCATGGGTTACCTATGGCTTGGGGAGCGAAACAGAAGAGCTACCTGCTTTTGTGGTCATGAAAGATCAAAAGAAACCCGGCACCAATGGAGTCCGAAGCTGGGGGCCAGGTTTTCTGCCATCAACCTTTCAAGGAACGCCTGTCGGCGATGGCCCCACCGACGAAGCAATCGCCAACCTGATATTACCAGCAGGGATCGACGAATCAAGACAACGCCAAAAGTTGGACTTGATTCGAAAAATCAATGAGATGCATGCTGCACGCCTGCCTAATGTTTCGACTCTCGATGCCCGCATACGCTCGTATGAACTTGCCTACCGCATGCAAAGTGCCGCCCCGGAAGCGGTGGACCTGAAACGCGAAACTGCCGCAACTCGTGAGCTGTACGGTTTGAATGACAAGCCAACAGCAAACTTTGGAGAGATTTGCCTGCTTGCACGACGCATGGTCGAACGAGGCGTTCGTTTCATCCAACTATTCAGCGGGACCGGTAGTGGATGGGACGCGCACTCAGGCATTGAATCCAACCATACCAAGTACTGCGGCAGCGTCGACAAGCCGATTGCCGGACTGTTGACCGACCTGCGACGGCGTGGACTACTTGATCAAACCCTCGTCGTCTGGGGCGGTGAGTTTGGACGCACGCCCATGAGTGAAAAAGGAACCGGCCGAGACCACAATCCCACAGGATTTACAATGTGGATGGCGGGTGGCGGTGTCAACGGTGGCCAAGTCATCGGAGCCACTGATGAACTTGGACTCTACGCTACAGAAAACCGCGCCCATGTGCATGACATCCATGCCAGTATTCTGCACTTACTCGGACTTGATCGCCTTGAGCTTTCCTACAACCACCAAGGCCGACTCGAACGACCGACGGTCAACGAAGGAAAAATGATTCGGCAGCTTATCAGCTAACCTGATTCGACATACCCCCACGCACAAATCAATTCTTTAATTCCGCGTATGGGTCGACAAAAAGCTGAATTCCAGTGGCACAACACAACTCACGATGTAACCGACATGCGGGTTGATCAGGGGCAGAGAAGGGCTCCTGCGACTTCGACCGAAATCTTCGTTGACGCAGTAGCCCGCTTTCCTAGAAACCGCTTCAATTTTCTTCAAATCAAAGTGAAGTTGGCTGCACTACTTTCGCAGTTGCCCGCGGCAACTCATCGCCTCGGTCGACTTGAGTCAACCTTGGTGTTTGCATGACTCGGAATCCTGTGCCAGAAACCGGCAACGGCTCGACGGCGGCCGCAGGATCAACAGAGCCTTCTTTCAATGGCTTGTTGTTTGGCAACTGCGGTGCTGGCGGCTCTGGCACCAAATCTGCCGGAGCAAGACGCGAAGGCATTGGCACCTGCTCACCATTCGGGGCAGCAGAACAGGACTGAGTTCCCAAGTACTGGCCAAGCAAATCCCGCGATGCGGCAAAACCTCTCGCGTACTGAATGGCTCCCAATGTCCCATTGCTGACTACGCCATCATAATTGATGATCAAATCCTGCAACTCAGATGCCGGAAGACCGTAGTCGACATTTTCGATGATGCGTTGCGGACCAAGATAGTTCAGCCAAACATCACCATCCTCACGTAAGGAAAGTGTCCGCGCCAATGTTTCGGCTGCCATACGAAGACGCTCCGGTAGCGGCATTTCCAAGCGAGGCCGACTCGATCTGACAACGCCATCATAGAAGGGCTGGCTGGCAACCTCGACATCCGGGTAGATCACATGTGGGTATTGATAGCTGGTTATTTCCGGGTAAACAAAACCCGGATAGGAGGGAACCGCAATGACCGGGTATGCCGGTGCAGCAGCAACTGCATAGGGATACGGGACCGGAAGTGGAAAAAAGCGAGCAACCGGCGGCAACGGACGAGAACTCCGGTAAAAACCAACGTTGATTGCTGCGTAAGGAACTCGTACCCGAGTCCCGCGATGAAAAGGTAGAACATTTACTGAAACGAAGGGGGCTCGCACTCGAACACCACCCGCAGGACGGACAACCAACACTTGCGCTTCTGCGTTATTGAAAAGAAAAGCAGACTCGACGGAGAACCAAGAAACCAATAACAACATCGCCCAAGCGACAGGACTTCTCACCCACCCCGGTGCAACGGCCAGCATCCATTTCGAAATCAGTTTCATTGCATTGTCCTAAGTCTCACTGCGACACATCTATTACGGCTCATGTGCAGCCATTCACACTCGACTCAGCGCCAACGACTCAGCATTAACGACTCAGCATTAACGACTCAGCGTTCAAAGCCCAGCACGTCCTCGAACCGGCACAGCGTTTCCACACCAGAAATCTATCCCACAGATTCAAGTGTACCTTCCCCGCATCATCTGTGGGGGCCGAATATCCAGGCCCACGTCTGCATCACTCGAGTTCGTGCACCAATTTACCGTCTTTCACGGTCCAGAACCGAACCTTTCCACTTTGGCCCGCAGAAACCAGACTTGTCCCATCCGGCGTGACACTTAGCGTGTAAAGAAAGTCTCCCGATGCATTGAAAGATCTCAAAGACTTTCCATTCGAACTGTCGTAAAGCCTGACTTGTCCATCAGCACAAGCCAACGCCACTTGATTAGTAGCTTCGATAAAGACGACCGATGTAATCTCTTTCGAGAAACCAGAAATGGTCCGACGCTGCTCACCAGTCTCAACATTCCATACTTTGACGGTTTGGTCGGCACTCGCTGAAGCGATTGTTTGCCCATCGTCTTGCCAAGCGATGGACAAGACATGATGGGTATGGCCTTCGAGCGAACGAATCAGTTCACCTCTTCGCAGATCGAGCAATCGTATGGTTTTATCTGCAGCCGAGGAGGCCAAGATTCGACCATCTGGAGAGAAAGATAATCCCAACACGGTATCGCTATGCAGATCGCCAAAATCCCGTACCGGCCTCCCCGTGTGCACATCAAAGACGACAACCTGACCCGATCGACTCGGTGGTCCGCTTCCAACAGCAAGTGATTTTCCATCTGGGCTGAAATCCAACGCAGTGACTCGATCGCTAACCACAGTCGGATCATCGACAGCACCAATGGTCCGCTCCAGCACCCAGTTCGATTCAATCGACCAAGACACTGGCGCTGACTCCAAGTTGAATCCGATCACCATGCTTCCATCAGTAACCACTTGCAACGGTTTCCTATTTGCCGACACAAACTCAGCGACTGCTCGTCCATCGCTTAAACGATAAACATCAACACTTCCGTCATTCCTTGCGGCGACAACTACGTCATCCGGACCGATCGTCAAATCACACACAGCATTCCCTGCCGCTGCAACCCCTGATTCCAACGATGCCAATCGCTGATCCAACAGTTCTTTGCGAGTGGTTTCTGCTTGAATCACCACCTGATGATTGGGAATAGCATCAGCAGCACGCTTCTGGGCCGCGGTTGCGGTGCTCAATGCCTGCTTACGTTTTGCGACATCTGCTTCACTTTTTTGCTTGGCATTTTCGGTATCTGTGGCAGCTTTCTTTTGTGCATCCAGTTCTTTCGCTGATTTTTGATTTATCGTTTCAGCATCAGCGAGCATCTTCTTCGACTGATCAATCTTCGCCTGTTCAGCAGCAGCCTCATCACTTGCTTTTTTCAAAGTGGCATTCGTCTCGTCGATCATTTTCTGGATGGCGTCTGACTTGGACTTCGCGGCCACCTTGATTTTTTCGGCTTGCTCTGCAGCCGCAGTCGCCTTTGCTGCTTCTTCCAAAGCTTTTTTGAACTCTGCTTTCTGGGCCTCAAGCTGCTTACTGACTTGATCGACCATCGACTTCTTACTTACCAAAGTCACAGAGGTTGCTTCGATGATTTTTCTTGCTGACTCAGAATCGGTGCCCGCTTTTGCAATTTTCGCTTCCGTTGCTGCGACAACCGCCACCGCCTCAACTCGCTTCTTCTCACCTTCGGCCAAAGCAGCGACTGCTTTCTGATGCTCGTCTTTCACCTTTTTTAGAGCAGCATCCTCGTTTTCCAACGTTTTCTTCAATGCTTCTGTCCGCGCATTCAAACGAGTCAGGGCACCTTTTTGCCGTTCTGAATCACGTTTTGCAGACGCAATCGTTAGTGAGTCAGCACGGCTTTCACGAACTTTAAAAAGACTTTTTCCATCAAGCGGATTCCACACCTGTATGACACCATCAGATCCGCCCGTCACTATTTTTGACTGATCACCACTGAGTTCGATGGAATCCACGGGGGCACCATGCTCCATCTTACGAAGCACGTTATTATCGGCAACATTCACCAGGGAGACAGATCCATTCCCTGATGCAATGGCAACGGCAAGAGCAGGCTTGGTCAACAGAGCCATTGCCGTCACGTCGGTCAAACCTCCCAAGCTTTCCTGCTGCATCTCCAGACCTGCAGAATCTGCTTTCATACGCAAAAGCTGGGGATGACCCTCTGGACTGATCCAGGCAACCAGAGTTCCATCACGTGACCAGGCCAGTTCCTTAATCGGACCTCCGGCATCGTATTCAAATCTTCTCTTTGCCCCGTTGACATCCCACTTTGTGACATTCCCCATCTCGTCCACTGACAACAGGGAATCTAGTGATTCTGACCAGACCATATCTACAACCCGCTCCGTGTTACCCTTGAGCGTGCTTTTGAGTTGCTTTTCCCGCAAACTCCAAATTTCAATATCACCGATGGCATTTACTAAAGCCGCAAGATCCTTTGATGGATGAATTGCCAACCAACCAACAGCATTGGCGAATGGTATCTCATCGATCCCGACCTCTTGCGAACTTCGCCGCCAAAGCCTCACCGTCCGAAAACCACCAGTAGCAATAAAATCTGCTTGTGGCGAGACCGCAACTGACTGAATCAAATCAACATCCGTGACCTCGCCTACGGTTAAGGAAGGATCCACCAATCGACCACTGATTTCATGAGTCGCTGTGTCCACAACGATCACACGATTGCCTCTGCCGACGACTGCAAAGTTACCATCGGGGGAAACCTGCAAGGAGTAAACCGTACGAATGGACTCAGGGATTGGCTGCCATTGAATGGACTCAGCGACTTTTGCTTTCCCCGCTTTCGCTCCTTGATCGATCCAGAGCTTCAACAGGCCCAGTTGCTCGGGACTCAACGACTTTGCACCGACACCATTATCCTCTGGCGGCATCAGTGGCTCGTCTCCGCCAACCGCTCGCGTGAACAGCAAACTTTCCGCGGATTTGCCTGCAACCAATGCAGTGCCCGTATCACCACCTTTAACAATGGTTTCCAGCGTTTCCATGACCAGGCCTCCTTCCGCTTCTTTCGCGTGATGACAGGCAAGGCAATTCTGTTTCAGCAATGGCAAAATTTCGGAACTGTAATCAACGGGCGTATCACGCTCGATTTGCGCAACCTGCAACGGGGGCTCCAACGCATTGGTCTCTGCGATGTACGCTACACTGAGCACCATTGCTGAAAGGAGCAAGGTGGGCTGCATATAGAAATATCGGTCGGCCACAGAAATGAATCGGATCATGGATCAACGACCTGAATGGTCAGATTTGGGGAGGGAATATAAACAGTCAATTGCTGTTCTTTTGCCTCGGCTTTAGCGGCTTCAACTTTCTTGTCAGCAGCCACGATTGCCGCCTTGATCGATTCCAGTTGGGCAGCCTGAGCCGGATCATCATGAAGGGTTTGAAGTTGTTTGCGATATGCCTGAGCTCGTTCGAGCGCTTGAGCGTTTGGCTTTAATTTCAGTTTAGTTTCCACCTGCAGCCAGAGCGAATAAGTTCCTGACAAAGCTTTATCAGAAACACTGACTTTCAATGCCCCCTCATTCTTATCCTTTGCCACCGTAACGTCGGCAATCGTTACTCCAGGCGGTAAATTCCGAGCTCGCAGCACACATGGCTCCGAACCACCTTCACGACGAACGATGGATACAGGAATGCTCAGAGTTTCCTTTTTTTTAATTTCAGCTACCTTTGCATCGCCGCTTCGAATGGTGATCGGAGCTAGATCACGATCAGAAACATGGAACGACAGCCCCGCGCTTATTCGCGACTGAACAAAATCTCGCCCAGCGCCCCGACCCCAGACCTGGGTTACTGGAGTGGCTGTTACCCTCATCATTCCATCATCACTCGAACCGATCACCACCGCGGTGAAATCAGCTGCCTTGGCGTCCTCTGAAGCCTCAAGAGTGATCTGTGTCTCATGCTGGTTCGCCGCCATCACAACTTCGGTCGCTGTCACGCCGGTCGGCAGACCTTTCAAGGTAACTTTGATCGGCCCACGCCAGCCATCACGTCGTGCCGCAATCACATGAATTGCCTCGGTTCCTCCCCGAAACAACTTGGAACCGAACCCACGACACTGCTTTGCATCTTTATTCGGAAACGCTGTAAAGGCCACAAGATCAAACCGAGGTACTGGCTTACCAATATTAAGTTGAAATGCTTGCCGTTTCGACAACATTCTCCCCACATCCATGTCATGCACCAGCAGACGATAATCCGCATCATGAGTCGCAGTCCATAAGACGACAGGATCCTTCGTTAACAGACTCAGCGGTTCACTTCCCAGCTTGAAACTATCATCTGCCTGTGCAACTGGATGATACTTCGGCTCAGCATTCTGTTGCGGTTCAATCCGCTGCACGAACAACTTGGCATCCGATGGCTGGCCCGCACGACCGGAGACTATCTCAACAGAAATCTTCTGCCCCTTCTTTGCGCCGAGCTGGAATACTTGGCCACTTTGATCAGCAGGAAACCACCATGCGTTTTTGGACGGCATCTCCACTTTTTGAATCGCATTGGGCTGCCCTGCATCCGTCAAGCTCACCTCGTCACTTCCAAGCGTAATCGCAGAGGGCATCACATGAGCCGGAAGCCTTCCTGAAACTTTTTCAATTTCAACCAAACCGCTTTCAAAACCGAGCACAACCGGTGCAGATTCCATGTCCTCGGGCCCAACAGCAACCACCAATTGGTAGGGGTACTCACTGCCGCCACGGTATAAAAAGTCGTGCACCATGACGGAGTACTTTCCTGCCGGCAACTTGGCGAGATTGATTGTCGGATCCAAGTCATCGGACCCGCGGGCGACGGCTAATGAACGCCCACTAGAATCAAGCACCTTAAGCAGGCCAATCATTCGAGAATCAACTCGCCCCGCAAGCAAACGGAGACGAACATCAGCAGTTTCGCTTAATTCAAAACGAAACCAGTCTCGCTGCTCAGCGGTGCAAGACGCATTCACAAATTGCCCGACCGGCAATTCGGTAGGGGCCTGCGGACTGTGACTGATTGCTGACACCAATTGATTGGCCGCCGAAGTCACAATAAAAATTCGCGGGTTCGAGAGCCCGTGTCGCCCAGAAACCCGGACTTCGTAAGCCCCTGACGGAACTGACGGGTCTACCCGGACACGAAATTTTCCAGAAAGCCCAACCGGCGAATCCGAAAACGGCAAAGCAGCAACGGTGCGTTGTTTAGCCGTGATACCTGGATGAGAAAAAACAAGGGCATCTGCCTCATTCAAACGATCTCCTGCGACGACATCCAAATCAAACTCTGTTCCCTGCTGGCCCCCCGTCCGCGATAGCGCACGCAGCTCACAGACATGAAACTGCGCACGTATTGGCCCAGCAAAAACAGCGGTAAATGCGACTATACAGAAAAAGCTGAAGCATCGCTTTCGTTGACCGTTAATCGCTCACCTCAGTGATTAAACAGGAACTCTTTTGAGTTAATCAGAGACCACAGTACATCTTCGAACGCTTCACGTTGGTTCTCCTTTGCAGCAACGTAAGTGAGAGTTGCTTTCAATTCCCGATCATCAGGATCGCGACTGAACGCAATCGAATACAACTCCCGTATTTTATCTTCGTCGGAGCGTTTGGTATCTGCTGCCAAGCGTGCCGCCCGACCCTGATCCCCAGCTAATTTGCTTTGTATTTCCTCGGAATTCAACAAGTGCAAACTCTGCGAAAGATTGGCTTCCTGAGATCTTTCACACTCGCATGCGGTCGTCGACTCAGGCCTCCCAAACACGGTCAAAAAATAGGAAGAGAAACCAGTATCAGGTAGAGCAACAGCCCGAATGCCTGCCGGCATACCAGCGAATTTTGTTGGACTGAGCGTCAATCGATCGATGGAATCAAGCAAAACCTCGGCTTGCAGACGCTTCGGATAGTAGCGTGAGTAACTGCGTTTATCACCAATATTCTCAGGTGATGCGTCACTGGCAGACTGATAACATCTCGACGTCACGATTAAGCGGCTCAACGCTTTGAGGTCATAGCCGGACTCAATGAACGAGTTTGCCAACCCATCAAGAAGTTCCGGGTTGGAGGGAGGATTGGTGACTCGCAAATCATCTTCAGGTTCAACCAACCCACGCCCCATGAAGTGCTTCCAGTAACGGTTAGCCAGAGCCCTCGCAAAGAAGGGATTGCTTGGATCGGTCATCCAGTCAGCAAAATGCGTTCGAGGATCATCCTGTGCCCCGATCGCAACCTCCTGTGCGTCCAAACCTGCCGGTTTCAAAGTCTGTCCGGTTTTTGGGTGTCTTGCAGATGCCCCCCCAAGCTTCGCAAAAACAAGAGGCTCCAGCGGATCACGCCCAGTCTTTTTCGAGACCGTTGTAAAGAATGCTGACAACTGAGCGTAGTCAGCCTGACTCCATTTTTCGTAAGGATGGTGATGGCATCGGGCACACTGGATCCGCTGACCCAGAAACAACTGGGCAGCATCCTCAATTCGCTGATTTGTATCAGTAACTTGCTGATACCATACCACTGGAGGGTGACTCGCTGCGCTACCTGAAGCGGTGATGATCTCGCGGACAAACTGGTCATACGGCTTGTTCTCCGTAATGCCTTCCTTAATCCACTGGTGGAAAGCAACATTCGCGAATCGCAAGGCTCCTCCTGTCCGCCGATTACGCAAAATCGTGTTCCATTTCCCTGCAAAGAATTCAGCGTGATCTTCGCTTGCCAAAAGGCGATCGATCACCTGCTCACGCTTATTGGGTGATGTATCCTTCTGGAACTCAACAATCTCGAGCGCATTCGGTGCTCGCCCGGCAAGATCCAGCGTCACACGACGCAAAAAAGTAGCATCATCACAAACCGGGGAGAGGCCAATTCCCAAAGAATGCAATTTGGCGAACACATGACGGTCAACAGGATTTTCTGGATGCTCAGGAAATGCATCTTCAGTGATGGTTGAACCAGACACGGGGATATCAGCGCGGAAGACGGTAACATGTCCTTGGTAGCGTGCCATGACGGCAACATCTCCCACAAGATCTTTCAGATGAACGAGCCCCTTTTCATTGCAATCAGCCATTTCAGAGTCATTCGATTCGTAAACCGCGGCTCGCGTCACGTCCTCAACTCTGCCATCTGAATAGGTTGCCATTACAGACAACTGCTGACTGGATTCAGCACTCAACCGCCGATGCTCTGGCATGACCTCAATGGAAACGACCTGAGGTTCATCATCACTTCCGTAAGGCATCCCCTGAGATATCCAACGCGACAAGATTCGATATTCATGACTGTCGAGGTCAAGGCGTTTACCACCACCATGCGGCGAAGTATTTACCGATTTCTGGAGCAACAAACTTTGATCGGGCGAAGCGGGTGAGAGCCTGCGACCGCGTGACTCTCGAACCAAATGCTCATAGTCTTCTCTGGGCTCGAAACCAAGCAACGAAAGTTTGAATCCATTCTGCCCGGCAAGTTTGCCATGGCAGCCTCCACCGTTGCAGCCCAGTTTCGTGAAGATAGGCACTACGCGTCCAGGGAAGCTGATCGCAGCTTCATTGCCCGTATTCTCAACACGAACCTGCAAATCAACGGACATCCCATTAGCATGCTCGGCTGTGATCGTAGCCTCTCCATCCTGAAGTGGAATGAGCATCCCATCGCTCACGCGAACGACAGCAGGATGGTCCACACGATAAGTCACTTGGTGAGTCACATCGCTGCACAATTGACCGGGCAACTGCATCGAAACCACGAGCTGCAACCGAGCATCCAGACCTGACAGGGTAAACCCATGTTTTGATTTGACGTTATCAAATCGTAGTGTGGGCATGACAGGCGAATCCACCACCGCACTTGATTCTCGCAGTTCAGCCTCCGCATCAGCCGCCCAAACTTTGGTCAGCCCGGCACCGGACAAACCGAGTGTCAGAAAGAATGCCCCAAGGAGGCTAATTCGCCGCATTGCCCCAGAGTGTCGCCTGGTCCAATCTCTAAAAAAACGACGACGCATGACTGGAAGCACCAGCTGCTTTCGTGACTTCACATTCATCGTGAAAACTATGTCCATCGAACGCTCGCTTTTAAAAATAGAACACAGCAGTTTTCCGAAACTCACTAGATCAACTCACGAATCGGTTCATGGTCAACAAGATACTGAGGACGCCCAGTTGGATCTGGAATGGTAACCGTCGCGGTATCAATTCCGAGGTTATGGTAGAGCGTCGCCATCACCTCCTGCATATGCACCGGCCGCTCGGCAGCCTCTTCCCCCAGCCGATTCGTAGCCCCGATCGCCTGGCCCGTTCGCATGCCTCCACCGGCTAAGTAGGCGCAACTGACTTTATTCCAATGATCGCGACCTGCTTTATCGTTGATTTTCGGTGTGCGACCAAACTCGCCCCAAACCACGATGGTCACATCATCGAGCATCCCACGCTGCTCAAGGTCATCGATTAAAGCGCTAAGACATTGATCCAATTTTCCACCATGATCCCGAACCAGATCAAAGTTGGCGCTGTGACTATCCCAGCGACCGTAACTCAAACTTACAACCCGAACACCCGCCTCGATCAGCCGCCTAGCCATCAACAGCTGCTCGTTGCAGGTGGGCGCTCCGTCGTATTGATATTGATAGGGCTTCCCATCTCCGTAGCGTTCAACAGTTTTCGGATCCTCTTTACTCAGGTCCAACGCATCCAGCAGCTTGCTACTGGTAAGCACATCAAGAGCTCTCTGCCCGAACACATCCATACCAGCCATGGCACCGGAGATGTCAATGTCTCGACGCATTGAGTCGAGACTACTGAGCAGGTTACGACGATCATTCAAACGCTCGATGGTGATCCCATTGAGCGTCATATTTTTCATGCCTGGCCCGTCAGGCTTGAAAGGAGTGTATGCTGCGCCCAAGAATCCCGGATGCCCAGAATCAGACCAGGGCACATGCTTTGTTGGCTTCGCGAGCCCGATATTGGGAGGCACCGAAGCATCAACAGGGCCAAACAGTTTTGAGACAGCTGACCCAATCGCCGGACGTCCACCGATACTTTTCAAGTCTTTGTTATTCCAGCCGGTCAGGCACTGAAAGGCGTCATGACCACCAGCGCAACCAACGACACTACGGATCACCGCCGCCTGATCCATTCTTGCTGCCAACTGCGGGAAGACTTCACAAATCTCAATCCCCGGCACATTTGTCTTGATCGGCTTGAACTCGCCTCGTACTTCCGAGGGAGCGTCAGTCTTGATTTCCCACATATCCTGATGTGGAGGGCCGCCACCCAGAAATATGTTGATCACCGCTTTATGGGAACTGCCCTTACCTGAGGCAGCTTCAGCTCGCATCAGGTCAGCCAAAGTGAATCCACCGGCACCGAATGACAAGCCTCCAATTTTCATGAAACCGCGACGCGAGATACCATCACAGCAACGGCTATTTGGGCCAAGAATCGACAACATGAGCAGTGACGCCTAGTTGGAGTTCGAAAGGGTGAGGGAGAGTCAAACGACTGCATAAGGTGGGCGAAAACGCCGCTTGCTATCCGGCAAAGCTGCGTAATCCAGCCGTACAGTATAGCCTCGAAACACATTATTTGGCAAGCTTTGCTGGGCATGGGCCGCAGAAACGACTCGTGTAGCCAAGATAGTATCCCGCTCTGTCCCGGCCAATAAACATGCAAATCAGCTAGCTTTTGACGAAAAGCCCCAATACAGTCATGAAATCGTTTTCAAACACCGTGCAGTTGGACGAAATGATCACCCGCCCCTGCGATCAGGTGATAGAGGCTCTTCGCATCTGCCCGGGTCGCATCACGGTTCTTGGTGCTGGGGGGAAAATGGGTTTTCATCTGTGCCGCATGCTGCAACGAGCGCTCGAAGAAATCGGGCGTGAAGACCAGCTACTCGCGGTGTCTCGATTTTCTACCGCCGGGGCAGAACGACCTTTTCAACAAGCGGGAATTGCCACCCACACCGCGGATCTGAGCCAAGAGTCACAGGTTCGCTCCATCCCCGTAACGCCCCAAGTATTTTTTCTTGCCGGAGTCAAGTTCGGAACGGCAAACAAGCCGGAATTACTCAGGAAAATGAATACGGAAATGCCCAAGTTGATTGCTGGACATTTTTGCAAATCTGCGATCGTAGCCATGTCAACTGGCTGTGTTTATTCGTTTACCAATCAAGCCAGCGGTGGTTCAAGAGAGAGCGACCCGACTGACCCGCCTGGGGAATACGCACAATCATGTCTTGACCGCGAAACTGCCTTTGTGAACGGATCGTTATCGCATCGCACGAAATGCTGCCTCATCCGCCTGAATTACTCGATCGACCTGCGATATGGAGTATTGATGGATATCGCACAGCAAGTGTGGCACAATCGCCCCGTCAATATCGAAACCGGTTATGTCAATGTGATCTGGCAGGGCGATGCCATCAAGCAAATCATTCAGGCAGCAACCCTGACCGAAGCACCACCTCAAATTATAAATATCACAGGTTCAGAGATGCTCAGGGTACGTGACATCGCAACCGAATTTGGCAGACGCCTCAACCGCCATCCAAAATTTTCAGGTCACGAATCAAGTCACTGCTGGCTTAGCAACAATGCAAAAGCGAGTGAAGTTTTTGGACAACCTACCACCAGCATTGAACAAATGATGGATTGGACATCCACCTGGCTCACATCCGGCGGACCAACATTAAACAAACCGACTCACTTCCAAACTCGGGACGGGCACTACTAGCGATGGACTCTTCATTGCAGACACAACTCGGGGAAGGCACCGTAATCCCGGCGAGCCCACTCGCCTTGACAAAGGATCGCGAATGGTCATCCATGCACCAACGTGCGCTCACACGATATTACTATGACTCAGGTGCCGGAGGTATCGCGGTGGGAGTCCACACGACTCAATTCGCAATCCGCGATCATAAACTCTACGAGCCTGTTCTCTCCTGTGTTGCCGAAACAATCAGCCAGCGTCAGAAAACCAACCCACGAACATTCCTTCAAATCGCTGGTGTTTGCGGAGATACCCGGCAGGCATCTGAAGAGGCCCATTTTGCCAAGTCGATCGGATATCATGCAGGCCTTCTCACCACCAACATGATCCGGGAAAAATCTGAAAGTGAGATACTGGCACACTGCCGCATTATCGCCGAGATCATTCCCATTTTCGGTTTCTATCTTCATCCCGCTGCTGGTGGTCGATTGTACTCGCACCAATTCTGGCTGGACTTCTGTCAAATCCCAAACGTTGTCGCCATCAAAATTGCCGCTTTCAATCGTTACCAAACACTGGACGTTGTGAGAGCCGTCATTGCGTCTGGCCGTGATGACATTGCGTTATACACAGGCAATGACGACAACATTATCAACGATCTGTTGACGCCTTTTCATTTTGGGGGCCAGCGAAGATGGATTGTAGGCGGATTACTTGGACAATGGGCGGTTTGGACGCAACAAGCCGCTGCCATGCTTGAGCAAATAAAACAGGTAAGACACCAACATACGATTCCCACCCAATGGCTCACCGCAAATGCTTCATTGACCGATGCCAACGCGGCAATTTTTGACGCCGCCCATGGCTTCTCTGGTTGTGTCCCCGGTGTCAACGAGATGCTGAGACGCGTGGGACTACTGCCATCCAACCTTTGCCTCAACCCTGCAGAAACCTTATCACCGGGCCAAGCATCGGAACTGGATAGGGTCACAGCTGACCAAAAGACTGACGATCAATTCATTGCCCACCATCTTGATGGCTGGCTAACTGAAGGCTAGGCAACACAGCATCACCCGCTGCGTCCTACGTCCAGCCTCAACGACAGAGCACTTCAGCACGCACCTTACAACTCGACTACCAATACCGGGTGACTACCTCGCGACGCGAGACACCTCAAAGTCAATTGCTGTTAGCAGGCACAAAAACACCCCGACGAACATCAGCAAGATGCCACGTACTAAATGTAATTCGCATAAAACGTTCTTCCTATTTCACCATCTCAAAAAGAACAGCGATGGTCGGCTAGATTTTCATTACCCAACAAAATGACATCAGGGCAGCAATAGGCAGGGAACCTGACCTTCGGCAGACCGTTCAGGGATTTACTGTCAATCGCTCGGAATCACAATCCAGAAGGATCGTTACCGCATCTCGCCAACTGCCGCAGCAACGCTAGAATGCCCGCTTGCCAGCAAACTACTGTCAACTGTCCGCCACCCCAGCATAATTTCAATCATGACAGACGCAGCCGACCCTTTCTTTGACGCGTATAACCGAGATGACATCGCATATGGTGAAACCCCCGCACCCGGTGTACAGTCGATCATTGACCTGAGTGCACCCAAGGAACCTAGACAACTCAATGCCCTCGATTTGGGTGCAGGGGCGGGTCGGGATTCGATCGCGTTGGCCAAGTCAGGATACGCAGTGACTTCCGTTGATCTCAGTGAAATGGGGTTGGAACGCATCAATCAACGCGCCGTTGCGGCCGGCGTTGGGGAACGGGTGAATACACAGGCGGCAGACGTTCGTGAGTTCGATTTCGAACCCAGCAAATACGACGCAATCATCGCAACAACGGTCCTTGATCACATTCCAGCGACAGATGCTGTGATTGTCTGGAAAAAGATTCTTGACAGTCTCACACAGACCGGTCTACTCGCCGTCGAGGTTCATAGCTCCGAGGACCCAGGTTCTGACCTGCCACCGGGGTGCGATTCCACGGCTCCGAAGAGTGAAACCACGGGTGCTGTCGTTAACTATTTTTCGCCCAACCAACTTGCCCAATGGGCGACTGAAAATTCGGCGAACCTCCGCATTCTCAGGTACGAGGAAAGACTTGAATGGGATTACACCCACGGTCCTGAACACATGCATGGCAAAGTATCGTTGCTGGCGATACGGAAGGGAAATTCCCCTGAGTGGTACGGACAGCCACGGCTGTTTCCGCGACGTGATCCATAAGAAAAACGTCCCAGGTTTCGGGACACCGACTGATCCGCATGACAGCAGCAGATTTTGCCGACAACCGAGAGCGTGTGGTGACTTTCACGACTGGAGCATTTCCTGCAAAGTTGCGTGACAAGGTCCGTCGCCCAGCAAGTCAAGGCTTTGACACAAACGATCACGATCGCTGCGGCGGGGCAATTGACGCAAGGCCTGCAACACACGACCAACCTGCTCCGACGAAACTTGGCCGCAAATGGGATGCCCCAACCCCATGATGTACTTGGCTCGCTGTAGGTCGGCAAAGTAGCGAGGATCATCCTGCATCGATTCAAACATCTCAGTCACAGCCAGTTGAGCTAACTGCACCTCCGTCCAATCCTGCCGAGCAGCAGCGTCGAGGATGTGCTGATATTGGTAAATGGCAAAGGACATGGGCCCACTGGTGATCCCGCAACGCTGATTGCCAGCATTGGCTCCATCTTGCAGCGCTCGCGCGAGATGAGGATCCCAACCTTGCACGATCCGCAGATGCTCCAAACCTGCCGCTTCTAAAAATGTCAGAGTGCTATCTTCGTAGGAAGCTTCGGTCACCTTGACAGCTACGATCGCTTCACCGCCGGGTCCATCTACCAAACGCTGAACAACTTGAGCGGTTAGTGGTACGCCGCTGACGTCTGAAATTGAATACAGCCCAACAGGCAACTGCAACTCACTCGCTAGTTTTATGAGCGGCTGAAGCTGTTCAACGATGTCGTGATCCGAACAAGCGGGGTCAAGATTTGATCCTGGCCGCAGGAACCCAACCGCATAATCAAGCTGCTTTAGCAATTGCAACAACTCAACGTTGATTTCTACCCCATCCTCTGGACGCAGCAAGCCCATTCGAGGTAGTGTTGGCGGAGCAACGTTTGCTGCGACGTCAAAAAACTCGCGCAGTTCCTCGACAGTACGCAAATGCCCTTGGCCTGTTGAAGCCGCAATCAAAACGGACTCTGCACCCGCAGAACTGAGCTTCTGCAAAAACTGCTGCAGACGCTCATGATCCAACTCACGTCGGGGCAGGTATCCATGGGTGGGGTCAAAGCAGGCGACAGTGGCGGAAGGATAAATCAAAATTCATTTCTCGCAATGAAATCAACCAAAAAACAGCCAGCAGGCCACAGTTACGACAACAACTCCGAATAGATTCAGCACTAACCCCTGACGCATCATATCCTTGACCGTCAAGGCACCATTCCCAAAGACAATCGCATTGGGTGGAGTAGCGACTGGCAACATGAATGCAAAACTCGCACTGATAGTGGCAGGTATCATAATCAGCCGGGGATCAATCGCTGTCACGATCGCCGTCGCAGCAAGGATAGGCAACAATAAGGTGGCTGTTGCTGTATTGCTGGTGACTTCTGTCAGAAAAGTAACAGCCAAACAAACCACCCCGATCATAAGAATCAACGGCAAGGCGGAGATCCCACTTAGCGCTTCGCCCAACTGCTGACTCAATCCGGATTCGATGCACGCTTTGGCAATGGCGATGCCTCCTGCGAACAAAAGCAGAACACCCCACGGAATCTTTACGGCGTTCTCCCACGTCAACAATGCTTTCCCTTTACCATTGGGAATGACATGCATAACGACCACGGCCAGCATTGCAACTGAAGCGTCACTGGCTCCCGGTACCCATTGCGACCAGCCACCGTACGGTTCTTTTCGAGTGATCCAAAGCAGGGCAGTGATTGCAAACACGATCAGAGTTGCCCGTTCTTCATAACGCCAATCCCCCACAACAGGCATTTCCAGACTTGCATCCGATTTCAGGCCTCGGGTCAGCCAAACACCCATTAACGGCAACATGACTGCGGCAATGGGCGCCGCCCAAATCATCCATTGTGTGAATGACGGTTCGCCGCCAAATGTCTCACTGTACACCGACATGAACACAAGATTCGGTGGCGTACCAATCGGCGTCACAATTCCACCAACGCTGGCGGAATAGGCAATGCCTAGCAGTAGCGCGACTTTTAGATTTCGATCAGTACTTTTTTCAACGACAGCAGCAACGATAGGTAAAAGCATCAGGACCGTTGCTGCGTTGGAGATCCACATACTTAAAAAGGCAGAAGCCGCCATGAAACCAAACACAAGCCGTCGACTGCTGGCACCGCCACCAAAAAGCCCAACCATTTCCAAAGCCAACCGCCGATGGGTGCCACTTTGCTCCATCGCCATCGACAACATGAAGCCACCCATCATCAGAAGCACCAGCGGATGACCAACACAGGAGCCAAGTTGCTCGGGAGTTAGAACACCGCCAATTGGAAAAACGGCAAGAGGGATCAAAGAAGTTGCCGGAATTGGGATGGGCTCGAAAACCCACCAAATGGCACACAAAACAACCACCGCCGCCGTCAAAGCAATTTCACGGGAACACCCCAGCAGCAAGGTTGCAAAGCCCACCCCGAGCGCCGCAAGCAAACCGACCGGCAAAATGACGTACTTCATCAATTTCAAGCAACTCAGAAGAGGTAATGGGAGCCAATGACTCAAGATCTTAACCGAACCCAGCTCGCCAAGCGCGAGGTATCAAGCTGAAAACAGCGCGGTTCGAACTCCATTCACACCACATTTGCCTATGAAATCTCGAATATCGATGAAAGAAATTTCACCTGTGCACCAAATCAATGAAACAGAAACATCTCTAGACGCAAGGCGAGAAAGCTTCGTTGTATCGAGGAGAAGCCATGAACGGTCGACCAACAAAACATCTCATTGCAAGCAGCATGAAAATGCTAGCTGAAGATGTAAGGCAAGACACTAGACTGCGCAAAGGAACAAGGACAATAAGAATGCACAGCAAGTTTCGGCAATGATGCGTACAGACCTTGCCAAAGAACGCACCTTATTGGCATATGGACGCACTTCACGGATGTTCATATCGACCGGTGTGACCTTGGTAAAATTCTTTCCTCTGTCCTATGAAGTATAGGTAGCAGTTTGGGTGGAACCGGTATCTTCATTGGCCTTTTGGGGATCAAGCGTTTCAACGCAATGCAGCACCGGCTTCGACAACAGCATGAGCAAACCTCTGATGCTTGATTCCAGCTTCCTATGGCATCACTAGATCAGGCATTGGTTTCCTGAGTTCCCGCGTCCCCAAGAAATCGCCGCGACCTCATTGGTTTTCACTGCCGCCATAGGGTCGGGTGCTGATCACACCCTCTGACGGGCTACTTGCCGTCCCGTATAATTTTTTCGGAATTCGTCCGGCCAAGTATGCATCCCTGCCTGCGAGTGTGGCGTACTTCATTGCCCTCGCCATGCGTACAGGATCTCTGGCATGAGCAATCGCCGTATTCAAAAGAACACCGTCAGCCCCCAATTCGAAAGCCTCGCTTACATCACTGGCGGTCCCGACACCTGCATCAACAATGACGGGATAATCCGGATCGCCGTCTTTTAAATACTCGAGGATGATCCGCAAATTATTCTTATTCAACAATCCCTGCCCGCTTCCAATGGGACTTCCCGCGGGCATGACGCTGGCTGCCCCAACCTCCTTCAAACGCTTTGCTGTCACGGGGCAGTCGCTGGTGTAACACAAAACTTTAAAACCATCAGCGGCAAGTTCTTGGCACGCTTCGACAGTTTGAACAGGATCAGGCAGCAACGTCTTGCTGTCGCCAAGGACTTCAAGTTTGACCCAGTCGGCACCAGGATTACCAAGCGTTTTCAGGATTTCTCGCCCGAGTCGTGCAGCTCTTATCGCATCAGTCGCAGTGAAACAACCTGCGGTATTGGGCAGTAACGTGCACCGATCAAGATCAAGAAAATCGAGGATATTTTGCCCCGATCGATCGTAAAGACGCTCGCGTCTGACTGCCACAGTCACGCAATCCGAACCGGATGCGTCCAATGAATCTCGCATCTGAGTCATCGTGTCATACCTTCCGGTACCCACGATCATCCTGCTTTGCAGGGTGTGCCCACCGACAACCAACGGTGAATCATCTGAGGGTGCCCTGTCGAGAGAAGAATTAACTGTCGTGGTCACAGACACTGCGCTACTTTCGCGTCGTTATGTTGATAAACAGACAGGCTGAAAGAGAAAAGAAGACGCCGAGCCGCAGCAACATTTACCATACCTGCAACCAGCCAGAACCAACAAGCAACTCATCCACCACCCACTAATGTCACCAACTCAACCTGATCGCCATCCTGAATGGGTTGAGTGGTGTAATCTTCTCGCGGAACCACTTCCGCATTCACCTCAACAGCCAAATAGTTAGGCGGCACATCAACCCTGTCGAGCATATGCTCAACAGTCATTGAATCATCCAGCTCTACCGATCGGCCGTTGACGGTGATTTTTATCATGCTTTGAATGTCTCTCAGCTTCCTTCATCGAAGGCTGCATCAAAGGCACGGTTGCTTGGCGAGAAATCCAGTTTCTTGGTGAATTCGCAAGCTTCCTTCGCACCAAACTCACGCTCCATCCCACTATCTTCCCACTCAATGGACAGTGGCCCCTCGTAGCCGATGTCATTCAAAGCGCGAATGATCTCTTCAAAGTTGACACCACCACGCCCTGGGCTTCGGAAATCCCAACCTCTGCGATAATCGCCAAAGTTCAAATGACTAGCATTGATGCCACTTTTACCGTCCAACGTAACGATCGCATCCTTGACGTGCACATGGTAAATACGGTCGGCAAATGTCCGAATGAATTGAACAGGATCAATACCCTGCCAAATCAGGTGACTCGGATCAAAGTTGAACCCAAACTCCGGTCGATGCTCAAGTACTTCCAACGCACGTTGGGCAGTGTAGATGTCGAACGCAATCTCTGTCGGATGTACTTCCAACGCAAAGCGAACACCACACTCACCAAATACATCAAGGATCGGATTGAATCTCTCCGCAAGCAGGTCAAAACCCGCGTCAATCATCGATGGCGGCACGGGCGGGAACGAATACAGAAGATGCCAGATGCTACTGCCGGTAAAGCCGTTGACAACTTCGACTCCAAACTTCTGAGCGGCTCGAGCTGTATTTTTCAACTCCTCAATCGCCCGCTCATTCACGGCCGCGGGATCCCCATCACCCCAAATGTAGGGTGGTAAGATCGCCTCATGACGCTCATCGATGTTGTCCAAAACTGCCTGGCCAACAAGGTGTGCACTAATCGCATGGCATTGCAGCCCAGCATCATCCAATAATTTCCGTTGATTATCACAATAATCATCCTCCGCCAGTGCTCGATCAACCTCAAAATGATCACCCCAACAGGCGAGCTCAATGCCGTCGTAACCGAACTCGCTGGTCATGCGAGCCATTTTTTCGATTGGAAGGTCAGCCCACTGACCGGTAAAGAGAGTGACGGGTCGAGCCATGGGGGTTCTCCGCTGTCATGCAAAAAGAAGGGATGTAAAACGCACTGAATCCGGATTATTGTGCGCCACCACCCCGCCTATCTGCAACATGCCAACGTTTTGCCGCACCCACCAAACCTCGCTAGGCCCTGATAACCAGCCCGATCTGCAAATGGATTTCCATTCCCCCCCCACCTCTTTTCTTCCTACACGACACAGTTCAGCACCATTCCAGGCAGATTTAATCTCCGAAAACGCCGTGTTCTGGGGATAAAACGCAAACCTAAACCACCATAAAAACATCGACTTCCACGGCAATGCCGGGGCTAGTTTTTCGTACAAACCAGTTTTGGATCCGGATTATTTAAGATACTGATCAAAAAGCAAAAATACTCCTGCCCCGTTTCTCGGCCGCATGCCCGAACGCCTTTCTAATCACCCTCCATCCACAGCGTTTTCATCATCACCCCATCCATCAGTGGAGTAGCCCTCTTGATAAAACGACGCAGGCAGGCAAAACATTGGATCCGCAACGAGCCAGCAGGAACTCAGTCAAACGCATCAGATCACTTCGACATTCAACACAAACCCATGCTGATGTAATCAACCGATGCTGATGTAATAAGCGGCCATACGGTGTCCATTTTTACGCTTGCGGCACGGAGCCGTCACAAAGAGCCCGAAACCTGCGTTCACGCTGTTCTTGAAGCGAAATTCGGGCGACGAGTTGCGTATCTTTTGCAGACAGTTCAGCTAACCAGATCTGAATCCGTCGAATCAAATCGGCTGCTTGCAACGAGAGCCAATCCTCCGCACCAACACCAGCTTCCCCCGTCGTGGGCTGCCCATCAAGATCGCGACAGTGTTCGATCTGGCAACTGCGAGCAGTCGGTCCATTATCGATTTCCAGACTACTACTATCCTCGTTTTTCGCACCTACCGACCCCCTTGATGCAAGGGCTGCAGATTCTGCATCCACTATGCCGGCATCCTGCCTGAACCCAGCGTCTTCGAACACACCCACGTCGTATGCAATCGAAGTCTCATACAGATCAGATCGATGTTCTTCACTTAACCTGATTCCTGATTGGGTGTGACTCCGCAAAGTGTCGCTGCGCAACAGACTCGCAAATGAGGGACACCTCCTTGGTGCAACGCGGCCATCTCGGGCTGCATTAGATTCATCCTTCTGCGAACGTGGACAATGCTTGGGTAGGGAACCGTGAGCCCCATCGATACGCTGTTCTGCCGTTGGATTATGAGCTGCGCAATCCATATTTCCCGACGCACGCCTTCTTTGCTCCCCATCTGTGGTACGTGCCACAAAATCGAGGTTTTGCTGATCTGTGGCTCCCTCAAGGTTCGCACCAAACATTTCTTGTAGAAATTCGGTACGCAGTAAGCGTACGGACCCGAACCTACGTCGGGGCCTTGCGAGCCTCGATTGCGAAGTGTCCTTCATGGAAGAAGGATTCGGCACCATGCTTGTGATCGGAAAAACTCGCAAAAACGGTCAAAAAAGGGGGCGCTTGAGTATTTTGTGGATCGACACCCATCATGTTCCCACTGCATTTCTAGGATCCCACCGGTTAAGATAATGTCGGGTGATGTAGCGGTCGCAACACATTAAACGCTGGTACGACCTGCGGCATCTGTGCATTACAGCTCATCCCACTCAGCACTCTGGTTCCGTCCTTTCTAAAATTTCGATAACTCTAATGCATCTAAGACAACACACTCGACTGCATTCACGCCTGCTATTGGCACTCGTTATTTGCGTGCTCTCAGCCGTAATCCTTAACTCACACCGAACACATGCGCAGGAACGAGTTGCTTCGAAAACAATCGACGTCGATCAAGCGATCAACAGAGGAATTGAGTTTCTTCGCAGTCGTGGCCAAACAGACACTGGCGCTTTCAGCCCTGAGACAGGTGCCGCAGTGACTGCGTTGTGTGTCCGCGCTCTTCTGGAACATCGTCCGGAAGCCAAGAGCGACCCAGTCGTCGTAAAAGCTCTGAAATTCCTTGACTCAAAGATCCAAGGTGATGGTGGTATTTATGCAGATGGCTCACGCTATCGCAACTATGAAACCTCCGTCGCGGTTGGTGCGTTATTGAAAGCGAATCAGGATGGTCAATACGACAGTGCATTAAAACGTGCTGAGGCTTTCTTGAAGCAGATACAGTGGGACGAAGGGGAGGGGATTGAGTCTTCCGACACTGCTTACGGCGGAGCCGGGTATGGAAAGCACGAGAGACCTGATCTTTCGAACACGACTTTCCTGATTGATGCTCTCAGGGAACTTGGTAACAAAAGCGACGATGAAGCGATACAAAAAGCTCTCAAGTTTGTGGTTCGCACCCAAAACCTGAAAGGGGAAGGTAACGACACAAAACACGCAGATGCGATCGATGATGGTGGCTTTTACTACACCCCGGCTGCGGGCGGACAAAGTCAAGCCGGAGATGATGGCTCGGGTGGACTCCGAAGCTATGGCTCAATGACCTACGCTGGTTTAAAGAGCATGATTTACGCAGGGCTTTCCGCCGATGACCCGCGTGTCCAAGCGGCCATGGCATTCATTAGGAAAAACTATTCCCTGAAAGACAATCCGGGAATGGGAAAAGCCGGATTGTTCTACTATTACCACACATTTGCAAAAGCTCTGGATGCTGCGAATGTAGAGATCATCGATGACGCCGACGGCACACCGCACTCTTGGAGAAAAGAGTTGACGCAACAGATTCTTCAGATGCAGCAGTCCGACGGGTCATGGGTGAACGGTGAGAATGATCGCTGGATGGAAGGCGATCGCCAACTGGTGACTGCCTACGCTCTGCTGGCATTGGCATTCTGCCGTTCGTAAAGCACGAAAAAGAATCTTGTGTAGCCAATCCCGAGCGATTTTACGCTCGCGGGCTCCGTCGCCATGCTGAATAACCGCATCAAAGCTGGTCGACGCTGCCAAGCTTTTCTTCCGTAAGCACGCGTCTCCCTCACAAATGTTTGATATCTTATGATTCTGGATGCTGGTGTCCGGCCGCATCGAACACGAATCACTTTCACCTATCAGGCATTTTCATGTACCGAACCGCTTTCACGCTCTGTGTGACATGCGTCGTATTTGCGAACGCATTCCGCATCAGCAACGCTCAGGAAAACGAGGCGTCAGCAAAGGGGGCTGACGCTCAGACTCCTTGGATCACGTCTCTTTCCCGACTCGGAGAGTCAAGCTCCTGCGTTGCAAGTACCGGCGATGGCTTGCTACTGCGAGAAGCCACCGTGTACAAATTCGAAGCGGCGACCCCGCACCAGATGACGCCAATCTATTCGCATCCCGCAGCGGTCTGGCAAGTGGTAAGCAGTGGCGACGCCAGCAAAATTGCAAGCGTAGATTACCGCGGTAATCTCGGCATTTATGACACGGGCAATCAACCGGTCGCTTCAACAGGCGTATCATGGCAAACAGGTCCGGATGCCAAATTAACGATTCATGAAAAAGCGTTCGAACGCTGGTGCCAAGCCTTAGTTATCACACCCGACGACAAATCCCTCATCGCTGGTAATGAAGCCGGTAAAATATTTGTTTGGGATATTGCAGCGGGAAAGGTCTCTAAAACAGCGGAGCTCGACGGACACGCCATTACTGGCTTAGCGGTCTCACCTGAATCCTCGCAACTTGCTGCCAGTGACGGGGCCGGACATGTCCACCTTTTTTCCTGGCCGAAACTGGAACCTCAGGGAAAAATCAAGTTCAGCGATGAAACAATTTGGTGCGTTGCATACGTGGCCCCCGGCACGCTGCTAGCCGGAAGCAGTGACCGAAATCTTTATCAAGCTGAAGCCAAGGCCGAGAGCAAAGCGGAAAGTAATGGAAAAGGAAGTGACTGGATTACGCAAATCGCCATCTCTCCTTCAGGACGCGTTGCCGTCGCAGAAGTCGGAGGCAAAGTCCACTTTCCCCAAGCCACTGCTGAAGCTGGAAACGCAAACGCTACCAGATACACAATCGGTAATGATGCGATGAAGGCGACCAGCGGTGTATGGGCATTGCTGTGGAATACCGCTCGCCAAGGCGATGAGCAAGTCTTGGTAGGCACGCGAAAAAATGGTGTTCTCGTTGCTGGTCGATCTTGGAAATGGACAGAGCCTGCTAAGGAGGAAGCACTGGCACCCGCATCAACGGAAGCAGAAGAGACAAAGCCTGAGAAAGAAGTCAAAAAGGAAGAGCCAGAGGAAAAGGCGAAGAAGCCTGAACTCCAAGAGGCTGAGCCAGCGAAACCAGCACCCGAAAAACCAGTGGCTGAAAAACCTGCGGAAACCGAGAAAAAAGAATGAGTGACCCGGGGTTCGCCTCCGAGAGCAGCAGAGATGCCTCTCACGAGCCGCAATACGTTGTTCGCTTTGGGGCATTACGCACCCTTGGCGTGATGAACTCCCGCCAAAGTTATCGGTATGGGGACGAGGTTGTCGCACGTACCAACCGGGGAACCGAGATCGGAACGGTGCTATGCGAGGCCACACCGGTGGCTTTCGAAGCCATGGAGGAACCGACCAAGGGACGAATCATACGGCGTATGAGTCAGGATGATCGTACCCAACAGCAACGAATGGAATCGGGAGCAGCGAAAGACATGGCTGTTTGCCAACGCTGCGTCGATGCTTTGAAGCTGTCGATGGAGTTGGTAGATACGGAGCGTTTACTCGGTGGTGAACGTTTCATCGTCTATTTCCTCGCGGATGGCCGAATCGATTTCCGACAACTGGTTCGGGATCTCGCCAAGGAGTTTCAAACTCGGATCGAGATGCGACAGATCGGGGTACGTGATGAGGCGAAACTGCTGGCTGACTATGGAGATTGCGGGCAGCCAATTTGTTGCGCCAACTTCCTCAGCAAGATGCCGCCTGTCTCGATGAAAATGGCCAAATTGCAGAAAGCAACCCTAGACCCCTCAAAAATATCGGGTCGTTGTGGTCGGCTGAAATGCTGCTTACGTTACGAGTATGATACGTATGAAGAACTTGCCAATGAGCTACCTTCTCCGGGCACCCATGTGTTAACCCGAGAGGGCAATGTGAAGGTAGTAGCTCAAGACCTGCTCGCAGGTCAATTGACAGTCAAGACGGAAGACAATCGCCGGATCATCATTTCCAGCGAGGATGTGCTGCAAGTTGTTTCTCAGCAACACGCTACAGCAAAGCAGAAAAGTGAACAGAAGAACAAGTCGGGATCGCGCAAGGAATGATTAACTCGCATTGAAATGCGAAGCTTGCTCTACCGCTTGCACCACATACGCCGAAAGTAAAAAGAGAAAATGAATTCTTCATTGCAAGCGATGCGAGATTTACTGGCCGAAGACCAACGCTATAAACTGGATGCTTACCAGTTCATTCGTGAGTCGCTTCAATATGCGCACGAGCATATGATCGGTGAGTTAGCGGAGGATGCATCTGGCGAAAAAACTGGTCCGCGACACGTTACCGGCCAGCAGCTTTGTGAAGCATGCCGCCTCTATGGCATTGAGCAGTACGGTTACTTGACGAAAATGGTCCTTGGCAACTGGGGAATCAAGAGTACAAGTGACTTCGGCGATCTGGTTTACAACCTGATTCGAATCGAGCAAATGCGCAAGAGTGAATCCGATCAAAGAGAGGACTTTGATGATGTCTACGATTTTGCAGACGCCTTCGAGCCTGAATTTGAACTCACCGTCAAAGATGAAGACTGAAATGACACATCGAGAACCGACGAGCAATGAATACAGCAGGCTTTCATCCTGTCACCCAAAACTCCGTCACTGCAGAAGCTTGGCCCTGACCTGCCTGCTTGGGCTAAGTTGGCTGTCGCCGACCAACCTCTGTGCCGCTCAAGATCAGCCTGACACCAAAACGCAGGCAGAGGTCAAAGGAGATCCCCCGGTACAAAAACGGGCTGAACGCCCGCGACCGGTGGAGGATTCTCGCAGAAGCTATCTTGGGCGTGTTCTGGCCAAACCGATGTCACATCTCGGCGCGCCTTGGCTGATCCGCCCGGAGCGTGAAGAAGAGGAACGGGCCTCAGAATCGTTCAAGCAGCTCAAGCTCGTAAAAGGCATGAACGTCTGTGACTTGGGATGTGGAAATGGCTACTGGACGCTTCCCATGGCACGGGATGTGGGCGAAGACGGCACGGTCTATGCAGTCGACATCCAACGTGAGATGCTCCAAAAGCTCAGACAAAGATCCAGCAAGTACAAACTCAACAATATCGAGCCCGTGCTCGGCAAAGTCGACGACCCCAATCTACCACCCAACAAGGTGGACCTTGTCTTGATGGTGGACGTCTACCACGAGTTTTCCCATCCGGAATCGATGCTTTGGGGAATCCGTCGCTCCCTGACTTCGAAAGGTGTTGTGGCGTTGCTTGAATACCGAGAAGAGGATCCAGGCGTCCCCATCAAGCCGCTTCACAAGATGTCAAAACGCCAAATCATGAAGGAATATGGTGCAAACGGATTCAAACTGGTCAGGGAATACAACAAACTACCGTGGCAGCACTTGATGTTCTTTGCCAGAGATGACAGCCCCCTGGAAAAAATTGAACCGGTACCGGCACAACAGGTGCTCAAGGATCTGGAGTAGAATCTGAAAGTCACGATGACAGGCAGGGAAAATGCCCTACCCGCCATCACCAGATCACGCTGCAATCCAAGTCGTGGGAATGGTCAAAATACAACACAAGCCCATTCACTCGCTGACTAACCATGCCACTGGCTACCAGATAAACCACTGTTTTTGTGATCACTTATGACACCAATCAAACATCACCGTCAGTAGGCTGCGAAAGCGGAAACAACCGACGCACGAAGAAGCACGCAAACGCTCAGCACAACAAAAAAATCGACTGAAGGAAGAATACATGTTCATAAAGATCCGCCTCAGCATCATGATGTTTCTCCAGTTTTTTGTCTGGGGATCTTGGTATGTTTCGCTGTATGGCTTCCTGAACGAAGCGGGCATGACCGAGATTGGTAAGGGCGGTTCCTTCGACGCTGCTGCATATACCGTCGCGCCAATTGCGGCGATCTTCGCACCACTGACACTCGGACTTATCTGCGATCGCCTGATGAACACGGAACGTGTGCTGGCAATACTCAACATCGTCGGTGCCTGCCTGCTGTGGCTCACGCCCACTCTTGCCAGTGCGGGTGCCCCGGACACCTACCTAAGCCAATTTACGCAACCGATGATTCTGTGCCTGCTGGCTTACATGCTTTGTTTCATGCCGACGCTTGGACTGACGGCAAGTCTTTCGTTCAAACACCTTGCCAACAGTGAAAAGGACTTTCCAGCTGTACGCGTACTCGGAACGATCGGCTGGATTGTAGGCAACTGGGCCATGTGGGGTTGCCGTCTCTTCACTGGCGAGGACGAAACGATTAGCAAGGCGACAAGCGACCTTGCGGCAGCAAAAGCAGCAGCTGGAACTGACGAAACTGCGATCAACGCGGCACAACAAGCTTTCGACACAGTGATGAGCACGATCACCTACTCTGACAATTCATCCCACATTTTCCACGCTGCAGCAATCGCGTCTGCAATTTTAGGTGTGTATTGTTTGACACTTCCCAAAACCGCACCCCCGGCGAAAGGCGAGCCCATTTCACTCGCCAAGGTTTTTGGTGTCGATGCATGGGCCCTGCTGAAAGACAAAGCATTCTTCGTTTTCGCAATTGCTTCCTTCTTGGTATGCATCCCCCTAGCCGGGTACTACGCCAAAGGATATGGCTTTGTTGATGCCATGGGCGTGCAGCTGTTTGGTTCCACCACAGGTGCCATGAGTACCGGCCAAATGAGCGAAATTTTCTTCATGCTGATCATGCCATTCTGCTTTGCCCGTCTGGGCGTCAAGAAAATGCTAATCATTGGCATGTTGGCATGGACCGTTCGCTACGGACTGTGGGGCTTTGCTTTTGGTCAAGAGGGCCCACTGATGACGGCTCCGATCTTCATTGGCATCCTGTTGCATGGCATTTGCTATGACTTCTTCTTTGTGACCGGAATGATCTACACCGACAAGAAGGCCCAGCCCGAGGTGCGAGGCCAAGCTCAATCGCTGATTGTAATGCTGACTCAAGGACTTGGACTTGGAATCGGTGCTCAGGCATTCGGCTGGTGGATGGGACGGTGCAAAACAGGCGAGGTGGTTGACTGGTCCCAGCTTTGGTACGCACCGGCGTTGTTTGCCTTGGGAGTGATGTTGGCGTTCGCAGTGTTGTTCTGGGATCGCTGCGGCAGTTCCTCGAATGACTCCGATGCAAACACATCAGAGGCCGCGTAGAGAAAGCGAATGCGTAATCAGGGCTCATCGCTTTAACCCACCACCGTATGCAACCATCGCCTCGGTGGGGGTATTGTCCGCAAGCAACTGACGGAGTTCTTTGGGAGCGTTCAGCGCTTTCGTTAATGCTGACCATTCTTCCATTGCCGCAAGGATTGCTGAACTACCCATGGAATCGAAGAAAGAATGCCATGGTGCGTTTGAGTCAAAACCAAGCCCGCCTTGCATCGCGAGATCAAACAAATCATAGGTATCGACTACGCCTGAACGTAGAGCCAAGGCAGCCTCGATCCACATCGGTATCGTCATGATTTCTATAAGTTGCCGATCGCTAAATTCAATTTCCTTACGGCAGTACCGCTCTCTGAACTCAATTGTCCGAGGTGACAATTCCAAATCACGTTTGCCATCCTGATAATCATACATACCCTTTGAAACGGCTCTGCCAAACCGCTTATTCTTGATCAAGGCGACCAACAATGGTGCGGGATCAATTCGGTCCGGGAACGCCTGCCAAAAGGCACGCCCGGCATCAAACATCGTGGGGGTACCAATCCAGTCGATTAATTCCAACGGTGACATTGGCATTCCATAGGCCAACGCTGCTTCCTCGATTCGTTTTGCGGAAACACCTCGACAAAGCAATAACATCGCTTCGTTCAGATAGGGTGAAAGCAAGCGATTCACAACAAAAGCGGGACCATCTCCAACCACCAAGGGCTCTTTTCCAAGACGCTGAACATGGCCTACGCACGCCTCTGTCGTTGCTAGATGCGTTTCATCTCCCGCAATCAATTCAACAGCAGGTCGCTCACCGACGGGCATAAAAAAGTGCATGCCACTGAACCGCCCTCGATGCCGTAAAGACTCGGCAATACGTCCGATAGATAAGGTCGAAGTATTTGTACACAGCAGTGCATCCTCACCAAAAACCTGCTCAACCTCAGCGAAGAACGCTTGCTTGACCTCTAGTTTTTCTGCAATGGATTCAATCACAAGCGTTCGCTGGCAAGGTGCCTGTGACTCACGGTTACAAAATTCGATCGCCGACATCGAGTCACTGATTTTTCGAATGCTGGAAACATCCCACTCGTCATCACTGAAACGAACTTGCTGAACGGCTCGACCGATGGCATCCTCATCCTGATCGGCCAGCCAAACAGGGATTCCCGCATCAAGATGCGCCTGCAAGATCGCAGAACCAACAACACCAGCACCAATCAGGTAAACACCAACAACTGGAGCATTGCCAGTGATATCGTTCCCCGCATCCTGCAAGGACACTTTGGTCTTCTCAATGTTCACGGTGGATCAAATCGGCGATCAAAAGGAAATAAACAATGCGACGTCAAAGCAAACGCGGACAACGAAGCAAGCAGCTCACAGGATTTGCCAAAAGCGCATTTTCAAATGCGACAAAATGAACAACTGGCCGTTACAAGCCCCCAGGGCAACTGCAACAAAAAACACATTAACTTCACGCGGCGACAATGGCTACCTCATTTCCTCAGGAACATTCGCTGTGCCTAGCCTTTCTAAACGAGTTGTGAACAAAGACTACACATCCACAATGAGGTGTACGAATCTGCCCGGACTACCACGGCTTTGCATGCAACACCCACGGTGCGACGTCATGGTCTTTTAGAACATGATTTTCCAGTTCTTTCTGCAATCAACTTCTCCGTGACGGGCCATGATTTTCCGCGGTTTTGCCGATGTGAAAAACCAAGGCTATCGTCCCTGTCGATCAACCGGTGATCCGCCTTCAGAGCACGAAAAGCTGTAGAGCGAGGATCCAAACCATTTTGATGCAGCAAGATCACTCGAGCGACATCAACCACCTGCGTACAAATCCGCGTTAGTTTGGATCACTTTGCTGATGAAGCCATGCATCAATCGAGCGTTTGAAAACCACAGGAAGCGTGCCTGGCTCTGGCCTCAAGGCTGACATACTCAAAGCAGTCATCAATCTCCAATTGCAAGCCAGCCTACGATGTTCGAATTGCATGATTTCCATGAATAACAAAAAAGCCCAATCGAGATTATTCTCCAAGGGAAGTTTACATGAGTCGTAAAAAGAGGTCGCAGTTATCGGACAATCAGCATTTTAAGCAAAGCAAACGAGAAGAATATCGGAATATCGGTGCACTCAATACCGAAAGAAACACCTCAACAACCGATCACTGCCGAAGGTTTCTGCAAAATCCTGCCAACCAATAAAATCAATCTACTGAGTGAAGACCTGCACATTTGCCAGTAACTCCAATGGCTGTTGCCCATACCGCATGGCGAGTTCCTCGATCAAACTCTGAACTGCAACTCGCAACTCCAACGACTGCTTTTGCATACCACGCCTTCAAGCACTTGTGACCTCGGGATTAACAATGCCAGATTTCCCCAACCCCGACAGCAACAATTTTCCCGACGCCGAAAACCGCTAATGAAAATGAGAATGATCTAATTGCAGCAAGAGGGTGTCAAAGCAGGAAACGGCTTCATCACGTCGCCGCGAATCCAGCGATACAAACAACAGATCACAAAAGGCAGGAACCGACAGCAAGTGGGAACGTTTTTCACAAGCAACAGACTCCACGATGCTACAAAACACCAGTTGATTGCCCGCGAAACTGCGGCAGAATCTGCGTGTCTCTGCTGGTAACAGGTAACCTATTAGCATGGTCAGCTTTAATGCAGAATCACACTGACTTCCTGGCATAACAGGCGCAGAGCAGATGACGAAAAACCGCTAAACTGCGGACCGTAATAAACGTTCCTCCAGAGCCACGATTCGCAGTGAATAAGATCAGAACCATCTGCTTCGAGGATGCGGAAGTTGACCATCTGCGACCCATCACGCTGGCTCGTCCAGCCTATGCAGTCACCAGCGCAAGCTTCCGACTCTTGGACTGGCTGAAACGCATCCCCGGCACACTGCATGGCCATGTGCGGCCCCATCTCCGGCAAATTCAGGACTTGGACTACGGGATTCAGGAATTCACTGGTCCACTGGATCGAAATTTGGGTCTCCTGTTGGTGAATGCGCGCATCGCCCCAACTGCAGACTTGGACCTGCGTCTGCAGGAGTGGACCAAGTCGGAATCATCGAAAGTTGCACTCGACCCCGGTACGACTGCCGTAATCGTCGCTTTCATCTCAGCCTCAGACCTGGAGCGTCTACCGACTGACAAACTGGGTGATCTGCTTGCATTCGCATCGCAATTACCGCCTGCGTTGCTGGATCTTGACATCTTCCGATGGCCGCATGATGTCATCCAGCATCATTTGAAAGAAATGCCAACCGCGATGAATTGGCGTTTGAGTCACGAGGACTACACCGAAAAGCTAGATGGTGTTTTCACTCAGGGTGATGTTCAGATCGGAGACTACCCCGTCGTGGACACGTCTGCGGGCCCGGTTCTGCTTAACAAGAATGTTCAAGTCGGGCCATTTTGCTACCTGTCAGGCCCCGTTTTCGTTGGAACCGGCACGCGAGTCATTGAACACGCCGCGTTGAAGGATGGAGTATCCCTTGGTCATACGGTCAAAATTGGCGGGGAAGTTGAAGCATCGATCATCGAACCTTACACCAACAAACAGCATCATGGTTTTCTGGGACACAGCTATCTGGGAAGTTGGATTAATCTCGGTGCCGGAACTTGCAACAGCGACCTGAAAAACACGTATGGAAAAATCAACATTCATTACGGAACAGCAAAGATTGCTACGGACATGCAATTTCTTGGCTGCTTCATGGGTGACTACTCCAAAACGGCAATTAATACGAGCATCTTTACGGGTAAAGTAATCGGTGTTTGCAGCATGATGTATGGGTTCGTAACATCGAATGTACCCAGTTATGTGAACTACGCCCGACTATTTGGTCAAACGTCGTTACTACCCGCAGATGTCATGATCAATACTCAAAAACGAATGTTTGCGAGGCGAAAAGTGGAACAGCGTGAATGTGACAGACAATTGATACAAGACATGTATAACTTGAGTCGCGAAGAGCGTGAATCAGCGGACCAGGACATTCTTTAATTGACAAGTTCTTAGATAGACCATGAAAAACATTAGAGTCGGAATCATCGGGGCAACAGGCTACACCGCTTTGGAAGTCGCCCGATTGCTGCAAGGTCACGGCAACGCGAGTGTTGTCACAGCAACCAGTCGCGCTCACGCTGGCGAAGCATTATCGACGGTTCATCCATCACTTTCCGGACGTTGTGATGTGACGATCGAAACGTTCTCGGCAGAACGTTTCGCCGAGAAATGTGACATCGCGATGTGCTGCCTGCCGCACGGTGCATCTGCAGAAACAGTTCAGCAATTGGTCCAGCATGGAGTCCGTGTGATCGACTTCAGTGCTGACTTCCGACTTTCAGATGTCGACGTTTACCAACATTGGTATGAGGTGCAACATCCGTGGCCGGAACGAGTGGGCTCAACAGCTTACGGAATGCCCGAATTCTTCGCAGATGAAATACGCACCGCAGACATCGTCGCCAATCCGGGCTGCTATCCGACTTCAGCCATCCTTCCTCTCGCGCCTCTATTGGAAGCGGGCCTGATCGATTCGGACGACATCATCATCGACAGCAAGAGTGGTGTCAGCGGCGCGGGACGTAGCGCAAAGGTTGCGACACTGTACTGCGAAACGAACGAGGCGATCAGTGCCTACGCAGTCGGCTGCCATCGCCACCAGCCCGAAATTGACGACATCGTTCAGCGAGTTTCAGGTAAGTCCATCCAATGCCTGTTCACTCCTCACTTGACCCCGATGGACCGTGGAATTCTGTCAACAATCTATGTCCGGCCGACATCCGACAATTTTGAAGAGATCATGCAATGCTGGCAGGAGAAATTTAAGGATTCGGCGTTCATTCACCCTGTATCCCACCTGCCTTCAACGAAGCATATCGCAGGAACGAATCATGTCCAAATGACAGCTCGAGCATCCGGTGCTCGCGTGATTCTCATATGCGCGATCGACAACCTTGCGAAAGGTGCCAGCGGCGCGGCAATACAAAACATGAATGTCATGTTCGATTTGGAGCAGACAACGGGCCTTGTTTAGTCAGTTTCACCCGTTTTCTTTGTGGAACAGCTCATAAATCCCGCAAATGAACGGGCGACGATCATCGCTCGGAGGTTTACACTGTATTGGAGTTTCGATCCAAGACGCATCACGCAGGGTAGCCATGGATTTTCCCGAGAGCGAGTCTGCCATTCGCAAGCCCAAGCGAGAGGACAATGCGCAAGAAGACGATTTGGTGAGATCGGCAAACGAACCAACGACCGAGCCACAGCCGCTGCTTGCAAGCTCCGCCAGACAGACAGACGTCGTCACTGAGACTTTCACCCCAAAGCCGTTACCAACCGCCCCCAAAGAACGTTGGTGGACCAGCCTTGTGGTGATCGTCGCCTCACTTCTAGTTTTCATTGCTGCCACCTTTGTGATGACGCTGGTAGCGGCTATTTATGTGCATGGTAGTCTTTCTGGCAGTTTTTTGACGAATCCAGACAGTCTCCGTCGAGTGACGCAATCTCCCGTGGGCTTACTCTTAATCATTGTGACACCACAGATTGCTTTAGTCACACCTTGCCTGATCGCAGCTTACCTGTCCCCACAACCCATGCGACAAAGACTCGCCTTGGTCAAAGGACATTGGCCAGTATGGGCTTGGATTACAGCAGCTTTGGCCACCCCACTGATCGGCATCATATCGGGAATCATCATCGGACTGTTTCTGAACGAGAGTGCTGCACTGCAGGAGATGGCAGAGATATTCAGACAGCAAAGCCAAGCTGGATTTACAGCTCAACTGGTACTAATGATTGCAGTGACTCCGGCCTTGTGCGAGGAGTTACTGTTTCGGGGTTATGTCCAAAGTCGACTGACGCGAGTTTTCCCACCAGTTCTTGGTATCCTTTTTTCATCCATTGTGTTTGCAGCTTTTCACATGGACCCAGTGCATGTCATTGCAGTTGTTCCTTTGGGACTGTTTCTTGGTTGGTTGACATGGCAGAGCGGATCGCTTTTCCCTGCGATACTTGCGCATTTCGCAAATAATCTTGTCAGCGTGTTGGGCATCATCATCGCACCCACTGGCGACACGAATACGTTTTCTTTACCTGCTTTGGAATTCACTCTCGGTATTCTACTGTTTGGTTGCATTGGAATGGCTGCAACCTCATTCGCTGCGATCACCTACCGACGCTCTAATCCAACATCGCTCGACGCGACCACCAAAACCATTTAAATCATCCATCAGGCTCTAAAACATGTTTCCCAAACTGGGCTTTGATCACCCTGGCTACCTTTGGCTGCTACTAGCCCTACCCATTCTTTGGTGGATTGGTTATGAGTCGCTGGCTGCATTAGGAAAAATCAGACGTGCATTCGCTTTGTTCCTTCGGACTGTTGTCTGGACCGTGATTACATTTGCAGTTGCGGGAGTGCAAATGGTCTGGGTTAGCGATCGTGTGACGGTGATGTATCTGCTGGACCAGTCGGAGAGCATCCCGCAGCTTCAGCGTACAGAGATGCTTGAATATGTCATTGACAACGTCAAGAAGCATCGAGAAAGAGCAAGAGAGGACCGCGCTGGAATAATTGTCTTCGGGCGGGATGCATCCATTGAGATACCTCCTTTTGACGACGACATTCCGCAGTTGCGGCGCGTTGAAAGCATGCGGGAGCGTGCTGATGCAACGAACCTTGAGTCAGCATTGAATCTCGCTCAAGCCTCAATGCCCGAGGATACGTCCCGCCGAATCGTTATCGTCACGGATGGAAATGAAAATCTAGGCCAAGCAAAGAAACTTGCCGCACGCATTGCTGGATCGGGAATTGGAATTGACGTCGTTCCCGTCATGCTGAGCTCCGAAAACGAAGTGCTTGTTGAAAAAATCGACATTCCCAACAACATTCGCAAGGGACAACCATTCGAAGCCCGTGTGGTCATTAACAACTACGCTGAGTCTGACACAGAGAAACCATCGACAGGCAAACTAAGGGTAACTCAGAAGGTCAATCGTGAAACCCAGCTATTGCTGGAACAGAACATCGCCCTGAAAGCTGGCAAGAATGTATTTTCCCTGCAGCACGAAATTGATCAGCCAGCGCCCTACATCTATAACGCTGAATTCATACCCGATCCCGCTGGCGGGGATGGTCTCACAGAAAATAACAACGCGACTGCATACACCTATGTCCGTGGTCAAGGACGCGTACTCTTGATCCAGGATCCGAAACGTGCGGGTGACTTTGACTTATTGGTGGATGTGCTTCGCAAGAACAACATTGAAGTTGACATCATGCAAAGCGACGCGTTGTTCGGCAGCGTTGCCGAGCTGCAGCCCTACGACGCCGTCATTCTCGCTGGTGTTCCTCGCGTCGCGGGCGAAAGCTCTGACCAGATCACCTCATTTTCTGATGCTCAGATCAGCATGCTGGTTAGTAACACGCGTCAATTGGGAGCTGGGCTCTTAATCATTGGTGGTCCCGAAGCATTTGGTGCAGGTGGCTGGACTGGAACGGAACTTGAAAAAGCGATGCCTGTCGACTTCAAGATCAAGAATTCAAAAATTCAAGCGGTTGGTGCACTCGCCCTCATCATGCATGCGAGTGAAATGGCAGAAGGCAACTACTGGCAAAAAATCATTGCCAAAGCAGCTATCGAACAATTAGGGCCTAGCGATTACGGCGGGATTCTCCACTGGACACAAGGCGGCGACGCGTGGCTCTGGGGTGGGCAGCAAGGCATGCTGGAAGCAGGGAGATACCGCAAAGCCATGCTTGCAGCAATCGGCCGAATGACACCTGGAGACATGCCTCAATTTGACCCAGCCATGAGGATGGCTGTGGCGGGTCTGGCGCGGACCCCGGCCTCAGTCAAACACTGTCTAATTGTCAGTGATGGTGATCCCTCTCCTCCCAGCAACGCAACCATCAACGCCTTCAAGTCGAAAAACATCACTATCAGCACTGTTGCTGTCGCTTCCCATGGTCGTGTGGGAAGCCAACGGCTACAGGATATTGCGACACAAACCGAGGGAAAATATTACGAGGCCTCCAACGGCAAAGCTCTACCACGCATTTTCCAACGTGAAGCACGAAGAGTTTCTCGTCCTCTTGTTTACGAACCAGACGGGGGCACCACGCCTGAGGTTATTTTTCCACACGCGATGCTGGACGGCATTGACCGCATTCTTCCCAACACACGCGGCTTCGTTTTGACGCAAGTGAAGAACAGTCCGCTTGCACAAGTCCTGATTCAGTCGCCCAAGCCTGACTCACCAGAGAATGCAACCATCTTAGCGGTCTGGACCTATGGACTGGGTCGCACAGCCGTTGTGACAACTGATGCTGGCGCACGCTGGGCTTCGAACTGGACGGACTGGGCAGGTTATGAAGCTTTCTACAGTCAGCTTGTTCGATGGTTGATGCGGCCCACTGGCGACACCGGTAAGTACACTCTTGCCACACAGATCCGAGATGGCGAGGTACAAGTTGTTGTCAATGCACTAAGCAAGGAAGACTCCTTCCTCAACTTTCTTAACATGAACGCGTCGGTGCTCGATCCTGACTTGAAACCTGTAACTTTGCGAATGCGACAAACTGCTCCCGGAAGATACATCGGAAGCTTCCCAGCAGATAAGACCGGCAGTTATTTCGTTAATGTGATCCCCGATTCAAAAACAGCACCACTATCAACAGGAGTAACCATCCCCTACAGCGAAGAGTACAGAGTGCGAGAAACGAATCAGGCTTTGATTTTGGAACTCGCTTCTGTCAAACCAGCTGGTGGCAAGATAGGAAAAGTGACCGCTCCCTTGGGGGTAACGCCAGATAAAAGTCCTGAAAATCGGAATGCTTTCCGTGGGGGCCTGGCATTGGCTAGAAGCATACGCGACGCATGGCCATGGTTTGTACTGGCTGGCTGCTGCCTTTTCCTGAGTGACATTTTTGTACGTCGAGTCGCCATCAACTTCGATTGGATCGGTGTCGCCCTCAAAAAGATTCGTGGAAAATCCGAGGAAAAGGAGTCCACGACAACAGCCCGGCTCGATGCGTTGAGGAAGAACAAAGATCTGTTGGATGAGGAACTGCAACGGCGCCGAACCAGCTTACGATTCGAACCAACTCAGCCACCAGCTGTCACTGAATCGAACGAGTGGAGCGTCACCAGTACCGACGACAAGCAAACAACGGTAAAAAGCAAAAGCATGTCTGCCGAGCCTGAAGGCGCGTCCTACACCGAACGGCTGTTGGCAGCGAAACGCAAAGCGAGGAAAGATTGAGCAATGCTTACGAGATCAAAACTAACGACAACCTCAAGTTTGTTCAGGCCGACCCTGCAGAGAAAACCATCTGGCAGAGATCAGCCTGCAAATGTTTTTGAGCATCGCTTACGGCTTGATCCCACCCCACAAANGGCGGAAGCACCAAACAAAAACGGCAATATACGCCTCAACTAACAGATCGCACTTCTGACAAATTAAAGGAGTTGTACGTATTATTTTATTCTTATTCCGGAACGAAGTGACAATCTCAGGACCAGTTGTAACGACTTACGGGGTTAAGACACTCGCTTTATGAAGATTGCGTTTNGATATCTTAAGTTATCATTTCGCGTCTTAACATCGTGACGAAACCCCTTCTCGGGGAGCAGGTAATACGGCTGTAACTCGCAGGGACGCGTGTGCGAGGACCGAGCACACCGGTCGGAAACACGAAATCTATCCTGGTCTCCAATCTTTATTGTAAATAGCTGATAAGAACCAAGGAAGGTTTCGGATGAACTGCATACAAAAATGGGTTCGTAACACGCTGGCATTTTTAATCGCTGGTACTTCAGCAAGTGCCACGACAACACAACTGGCAGCCAGCGAGCCACTTTCGCTCGCCCAGGTGTCTAACCAGNCGCTTGCCCAGGTGTCTACTATGGATGCGACCAAGGGTGGCGACTGTCAACCACAATGCAATCTCTTGGAGTGATAACGCGGCAACCGACGTTGCGATCGNAGATCAGTTTCTAGCCATGCAACAGAGACTTTCTGAACTCGAAGTTGGTCTTGAAGAAGTCGCAGAAGAGGCTGGTGACAAGAGTATCGTTCATTCTGGATCAAGCAAATCCACAATGAAAGTCAGTGGCCGTGTTCATGTAGATGCATGGGGTTTTGATCCCACAGGAGGTGATGTCCCCGCTCTCAACAGTAGGGGTGGAAATCCAGTCGATCCTCAGAACAGACTTGGTTTCCGACGTCTGCGATTCGGTGTCAAAGGCACGATTCGGGACAACATGAACTACAAAATCGAGATGGAATTAGCTGGGGGCAACAAGTCTGAGTTCCGCGATGCTTACCTTGGCTGGACAGACCTGCCTGTCCTGCAGACACTTCTGATTGGCAATCAGAAACGCCCCTATGGTTTGGATCATCTCAATAGTTCTCGCTACAACGTGTTCCTCGAGCGACCATTTGTCATTGAAGCAAACAATCAGGACGCTCGCCGTCTCGGCTTGGCCTCCTACGGTTATTCTGACGATCTGCGTTGGAACTGGCGGTATGGAGTCTGGAACCAACAGAATGTTCAGGGTCTTGGAAACTACGTGGGCGACCATCTTCAGCTAGAAGTTGCAGGAAGACTGGCAAGTACCCTGTGGTACGATGACGTCAGCGGAGGGCGAGGATATATGCACTTTGCTGTCTCAGGAGCCCATGCTGATACCGCACAAAATCCAACTAATGAGTCAAGATTCCGGACCCGACCTGAGGCTCGCTCATCGAATCGTTGGATCGACACCGGACAAATCCAAGATTCGGATTATTACGATCTGCTCGGTCTTGAAACCGTTGTCAACGTTGGCCCTGTCCAGTTTGTTGGTGAATATCAGAGTGTCTGGGTCAATCGTGATCGGGGTAGTGAGGACGTCAACTTCAATGGTGGTTACTTCTACGTCAGCTATTTCCTCACCGGTGAGCACATGCCTTGGGATCGCAAATCAGGCACACTCGGACGAATCATTCCATTCCAAAACTTCTGGATGGTAGACCGCTGTGACGGGTGCCGAGAAGCAGGATGGGGTGCATGGCAGATTGCTGCACGTTATTCAAACGCAGATTACAGCGACGGCGATGTTCTTGGCGGTTCAGGTGAGTCATTCACATTCGGACTGAACTGGTACTGGAATTCAAATGCACGCATGCAGTTCAACTACATCAACGGCAAGATTAGCGACCGTGAGGTTGATGCAACAGACAATGTCTTTGGTGACTACGACATCTACGGTGTTCGCTGGATGGTTGATTTCTAAACCTGCAGGAAACCAGAGAACTGGCATCAAAAAACCATCACTTCCGAAAGAATCCATTCGGACAGATCCCAAACAACACGAAAGGCTAAACCATGAATCGTTCCTGTATCTACAGTCTGCTGATTGCGATTTGCATGATCGCAATGCATGCAACACACACCGAAAAAGTGCATGCAGAAATCAACATTTTCGGCGTCTGCAAACAGTGCCCCAGTTGCGACTGCTCACTCGATGCAAAGATGGTCGATGTCGAGAAATCTTGCTTTGAAGTTGAGACGAAAACGATCTGCATTCCCCGTGTTGTCTTTCCGTGGCAACGGACAAAAGCATCCGGACCCTGTGACTCCTGCGATGGCAGTGGCTGCGCAACTTGTGTCAATAACGGTGCAAAAACACGGTACATTAAGGTCATCAAAAAGAAAAAGTACACATGCCCTGAATGCAAGTACTCCTGGACGCCCAATGCATCAGGATCCTGTGACAGTGCTTGTGATGACGGATGTGCCAAGGCAGACCGCAGCAACAGGAAGACCACCCAAGTTGTTAGCAACGAAGTGTCTCTACCGCCCTTGCTGAAAACAAACGCAACACCGACTACAAATAGCGAGGTGTACACAACAGAACTGCAACCGGTTCAGATTCAGGCTCGCACTGCTTGGTCATCATACCCTCGTTAATCTAACGCTGAACTCGCAATTTGCCTCGGGTTGGCGAATAAAAAAGTGCATAAAAAGGACGAGACATTTTACGTCTCGTCCTTTTTTCCATGGGTATAAAAAACCTTATTGGCAGCCAAACTGGCACTCAAATGAGCCGAATCAGTTCGCGGCAAAAGTCGGGCAAATCTTCCGGCCGGCGACTGGTCACGTGATGACGATCAACGACCACCGCTTCATCTAAATAAATGGCGCCCGCGTTCACCAAATCATCTTTGATCCCTGGTGACCCCGTCACTCGAACGCCTCGGTAAACACCTGCCGAAATTAGTATCCAACCTCCATGGCAAATTGCACCGATCGGTTTTCCGGCAGCATCGAAAGCCTTCACGAGATCGAGCACCACCTGATCCCGGCGAAGCTTGTCAGGCATGAACCCCCCTGGGACCACCAACAAATCAAAATCTGCTGCATCCATATCAGGGATGGCCACGTCGCTTTGGCAAGGATAGCCATGCTTACCACTGTAAAGGATTGAGGCTTCAGGACCAGCGACGATCACTTCAGCCCCCGCCTCCTGCAACCGAAGCTTGGGATACCACAATTCCAGATCCTCATAGATCTCGCCAACAAGGATCAAGACTCGCCGTCCTCTCAATGCAGCTTCAATCTCGGACATTCGTGATCACCTTTCCTACAGAAATTTTCCACCAAACATTTAAATATAAAATCCGAACTATGCCTGCGAATCAGGAAGCGATTACCCCTTTTACGATTGTCAGAAAGCACGAGCGAACGCTATTCGGCAAGCACGGCCAGAACACAATTACAGGAAATCGATGACGGCCGACTCAGACCACAGCCGCTTGCAACTGCTCGCATCTAAATCGCATCGTTACCACGTTCCCCAGTTCGTATTCGAACACAATCATCCATCGGCAAGACAAATATCTTCCCGTCACCGATTTCACCGTCATCTCCAGATCGGCCACCCGACACAATCGCATCTACCGTAGGCTTCACAAATTCCTCGTTCACTGCGATTTGAAGTTGTACCTTTCGGAGCAAGTTAACACTGAACTCATGCCCCCGGTACACCCCCGTCTGTCCTCGCTGGCGGCCAAATCCCTGGCAATCCATCACAGTCAAACGAAACACCTCAACCTCGGTCAGGGCCTCTTTGACGGATTCCAACTTACTTGGCTGAATGATGGCGATGATTAATTTCACGGATACGGAAGCCCTAGATGATGGGAAATGACAACGTATTACCCCTACAGTAACCTATCCAGGTGCCGTCGAAAAAGCGGGCGGAAGCCCGGCAGCAAAGAAAAAGAGCCAGCCCACGCGGGCTGGCTCAATGAAGTCCTCTGGCCTTGCCTGGTGAAACCCAGACCCGGATGAGCGAGGCGGACGCTCACCCGGGTTGCTGGGAGCTTCTGGCCCAGGCAAGAGCCAAGAAGTCTTCAACGTTCTGTTTGGACTTGTGTTCTTACCGGTGACCCCGCCACTGATCGGAAAAACCAGTGACGAGGCCGCGGTAGGTAGTCGATTCAGGCGATCGCACCGCCTGACACACCATCGGACGGATAAGCGTGCATGCCATGCTCTGAGATATCCAAGCCTGCCTGCTCCTCCTCAGCCGAAACTCGAAGAACCCCAACAGCCTTGAGGGCCAGAAAAACGCCAAGCATGGTGAAGAAGGCCCAAGTACAAATGATCACCGTTGCGATCGACTGCACAACAATGAAGCCGCCGACACTCTCGATTCCCTCAGGCAGATCTCCAAAGATTCCGGTGGCAATGCCACCCCAGACACCACACAACCCATGAACTGGCCATGCCCCAACGGGATCATCAATCTTAAGTTTGTCGAGCATCAGGATCCCCAGCACAACCAAGGCTCCACCGGCACCACCAATGACGAGCGACTCCCACTGTGCCACGCGATCGCAGTTCGCGGTAATCGCGACCAATCCCCCGAGAACACCATTGAGTGCCATCGTCAGGTCAGGCTTGCTGAACAGGGCCCACGCCGTCAGCAAAGCGGTGATTGCTCCAGCGGAAGCTGCCAGGGTTGTGGTCAAAGCGATGTAAGTTGTCGCCTCA
>NZHC01000071.1 GCA_002689655.1 Rhodopirellula sp.
GTGCTGCGTCGGCCTTTGGTGCTGCGTCGGCCTTTGGTGCTGCGTCGGCCTTTGGTGCTGCGTCGGCCTTTGGTGCTGCGTCAGCCAGCTTCTTCTTTTTCGCAGCGGACTTCCCGACCTCGGGCTCCTCTTTCGGCGTATGTGGATCACTGACATTTGCAACTTTGATTTGTGCATTCTTCACAAGCCAACGAACTGCTGCAGCGATTACCCTTGGATCACCGGCCAAGCGTTTTGCCAACGCTGCCTCCAGCCCCACCACGGCCGCGGTTGCATCCTGGATGCCTTCCACTTTCTGAGCAATTTCGGCAAAGTCACTGCCATCACCTTTTTGAGGATTCAGCACTCGAACTGCTAGCAAGGTCGGGTCATTGCTCTGCTCATTGGACTCTGCTTTGAGTCGTCGTCCGAGTCTTCCAAGCATGCGGAGCGAGTTGGATTTCTGGATCGCCTGACCAATGGCAGGATCACAGAGCGACGTTTGCTGCCAAGCGGCATGCAATTCATCGCGTCTTTGAGCAATCTTTTGCTCATTTTTGATTGCCGCAGACAGAGCCCACAAACTGGATTCGTTCAGCCCCCCCAGTTCATCGCATCGGTATCGAGCAAGGAAAGGTGGCGAGAAGCCTTGTTCCAGCAGGGGCTGTGCAAGTTTTAAACTGGATGCATCGCAACGCCCGCGTTGAGCAATTGCTTCAAAATCGACGCTCATATCGAGTCCGTCTCTACTTAACTCTCCCCAACTTAGGGCGGGTCGAGTTTCTTTGGGAAGTGTTACTTAGTCGCCCTGCGAGAGCAAGCTGCCGAAATCATGGAAGCATGTCTCGGGCAGGAAATCTCCAAGGCATTACCGTTGCTGCCTGTCGCAACGGAACTAGCACAAAATGGAAGCCAGCGAACATAGCGCGGCGACGCAAGAATGTCAACCTATGAGCATCTGCGGGCAGGTCTTAATCCATCCAATTACCGATCTTGCAGCAATCCGCGGCCTCTCTTGATCCGCGGCATTAAGTCCAGCACGAGCGTTAAGCTTGAACTCAAACGCCCGAAACTGGTCTCGAAGCGACTGGTCATCCGCTTGTGCGACTGCCCCCCCCCTGCAAACGATTTCCGCAGCGTGTTCAGCGACGCAAATTTTCTGGCCCCGAAACCATAGTCTTCCGAGAATCATTTTGCTGTTTCGGTGAACCGTGCCTCGCGAACCACGGTCACCTTGATTTCGCCGGGATACGTCAACTCGGCTTCAAAAGCTTTGGCAATATTTTGACAGATGGCGGCTGCCTGTTCGTCGGTAGTGAGATCACTACTGACGATCACTCGCAATTCTCGCCCTGCACTGATTGCAAACGCCTGTCGCACGCCGTCAAACCGAGCTGCAATCGCCTCCAGTTCCTCCATCCTCTTGACATAACGTTCCAAAGATTCACGTCGGGCTCCGGGCCGACTGGCACTGCAAGCGTCGCCGGTAGCCACCAGCATCGTGTAGGGGTGCTCCGTCACAATTTCATCATGATGCCCCAGCGCTGCATGCACCACTTCAGGCCCCTCGCCATGTCGCCGGAGCAGATCAGCACCGATTTTCGGATGCCCGCCTTCCAGCTCATGATCAGCTGCTTTTCCAATATCGTGAAGCAACCCACACCGCCGAGCCAGATTTCCATCCATCCCCAACATTTCCGCGACCAATCCTGAGACAAAGGCTACCTCCACACTATGGCGAAGCACGTTCTGGCTGTAGGAGGTCCTGAAGTGCAGGCGTCCCAACATCATGGTGATTCGATCATGCAGTCCTGGAACATTAACTTCATCTGCGGCTTCCCGCCCTTTTTGCATCATGAATGCTTCGATCTGTTTCCCCGTTTCGCCAACGACCTCTTCGATTTTCGAAGGATGAATCCGCCCATCTGCAATCAGCTTCTGCAAAGCTTTGCGAGCAATTTCCCGACGCACAGGATCAAAACCACTGACAATCACCACACCCGGTGTATCATCGATAATGACATCAACACCGGTAGCTTTCTCGAATGCGCGAATGTTCCTTCCCTCGCGACCAATAATCCTGCCTTTCATGTCATCAGTCGGAACATCAACTGTGCTAGTCGTCGATTCCGACGTGTGGGCAGAAGCGTAACGCTGGATGGCGGTCAACAGCATTTCTCTCGCTTGAGCATCGACCACACCACTAAGCAGTTTCTTGTGTTTCAGCAAAGCTGATCCACGCTCATGTTCTAACTCACGCGACATGGCTTCCATCAATTTTTCCCCAGCTTGCTCACGCGTCATGCTGCTGGCCTGCTCAAGAATCGCAGTTTGTTCCTTCAGCGTGCCAGCCAGTTGCTCGCGTTGCTCAGTCAAGCCCTTCAACTGTGCAGCCAGACGAGTCTGACTTGACTCAAGTCCCCGTTGTTGCTTTCGCAGAGAGTCTTCCTGGGTCTGCAATTGCTCATCACGACGGTCCAGCTTTTGCTCTCGCTGCAATTGGCTTTTCCGCCCGGCGACCAATTCCTCGTCAGACTCCGCTTTAAGGGCGAGCGCGGCTTCCTTGGCTGCAACTAACATCTCGCTGCGTTCGGTATCAGCTTGGCGTCGTGCAGATTCAAGAAACCTCTCAGCCTCCTCTTCGAGCTTGGTCTTTCGTTTTTTTTCAATGAGCTTGAAAAAACCGAACGTAATCGCGGCCCCGATCATCAAGGAGATCAGGATCTGCAGCATTTGTTCTGGAGTCATTCAACTGCCCTCTTATCAGAGGACTCAAAAACCACCAGTCTGGGGCGGTTGTCCCCAGGCGTTCCTGCCTGCATGAGCCGACCGAAAGTGCTTGCCGTTCGCAAGAATCAGGGATCCTCAGCAGAACAAGAAACGTTTCCTTCGAAAAAAAGTCGCGAACGCCGCTCTTTGCCAACGAGGAACGATGACCAAACAAAGCCATCGAGCCAAATGAATTGTAGGCTCTCGGATCATCATTACCGCCTGAATGCCGCCGCATCTCGGAGACGCTTTTCTCCGAGAGACGATCAAATGTCCAAAAAGCGACCTCAACACCGGCTGCAAAGCCATGGATGTATCGCAGAAGGATCGAATGAAGAAACGGCCACATGACGATGCTGAAGTGACAAGCTGGACAGAGCAACCAACGCGGCTAAAGTTCAGCCCGATTGGCGACAGGTGATTCTGTTGTCCGTAGTAGTTGTTAGTCTTGGTGAATATTGTCGATGGAACACGCTGGGCCCATCGCAGCGGATAGCGTAACAGTTCACCCCGGGCCGCGATACAACGCGAATGCGAAACCACTGTCATTACGAAGCTACAATCGAACGAAACCATGAATAAGCCCGAGAATACTGCTCCCAGTTGGTCCAGGTTACTTGACCTGATGTCGACCAACTGGGAAACGCAACGGTGGCGGGACGTGGGGGTTGTGATCGGGTGCAGCGGTGGCGCCGACAGCGTTGCCTTGCTGCGACTTATGGCAGAATTGCGAAAGCAAGGCAATAATCCGCCACGAGGCTTTGTGATTGCTGCACACTATAACCATGCCCTACGCGGCGCCGAATCCGACCGCGATCAGCAATTTGTCCATAAGCTCGCTGAAGAACTGGGGCTCAGTTTTCGAACCACGCGAGCTCAATCCAACGAAACAAGTGAAGCCGCATTGCGTTCCATGCGAATGCAATTCCTGACTGACACAGCTCATGCATCCGGTGCCCGATACATCACAGTGGCACACTCGGCAGACGATAATGCCGAGACAGTGCTCCACCACCTTCTTCGCGGAACTGGACCGGCCGGACTGACCGGCATCAATCACACTCGATCCATCGGCGCAGACCTCGTCCTCTGCCGACCATTAATCACAGCATCAAGACTTGACATCCGAACGGCACTGAACGAAGTCGAACAACCGTGGCGAGAAGATTCCTCAAATCAAGAACTGCACTATCAACGAAACTGGATACGCCATGAACTAATCCCCACCATCGAGGAACGCTATCCAAACGCCATCGATGCAATCAATCGAGCCGTGTCTGGACAACGTGAATGGCGAGACCTCGTGGACCAACTAGCCCGAACATGGCTAGATCATCACGAAGTCGAGAACAGATGTATCGGAGCCCAGCAGGCCGAAGTAGCACTGGAACGTGATCTCTCCACCGACCGAGTCGTAATCATCTCGGCAATGCAAAATCTGTGGACCAAGATGGGCTGGGGTCGCGGTGCAATGGCTCGCGATCACTGGCGTCGACTGGCGAGTACTGTTAATTCGCAAAACCTAGAAAGATATGCGCTGCCGGGCCCAGTGGATGTCGATGCCACCAAAAAAACGATCACCCTGTCAAGCCAGCGTCTCAAGTCCTCCCCGTCCACGGGCATCTAGATGTCCACGGTCCTCTAAGATATCGACCATTGGCAGGCGGGAAGGCGAGACTCTATCCCACCTAGCCCGAATCCAACCCGCCCATCTTCAGACGCTCAGGACATGCTGAAATCGGCGCGCCGCAATGGCAGAAGCAGGCTCACCCGTTGGCATCCCCAAACCTGAGCCCACGAGTTGATGTCCAACACGCCACCCAAACCGGATTTCATGACGGGTCAAAAAGAGGCTGCCACAGCATCAACACCTTGAAAAACAGCGATTTCCAGAGAAGTGGCACACACACAAATCGCAGCGTAAGGGGGAATCACAGCTAAAATCTGATGTTTCGCATCGGCAACGAGCATCCTCGGTTCGACTTTTGCTTGGGTAGCCACTCGCTGAATTATGTGCCAAGTTGGCAGATGTCAGGATAACATGGTTGTCTTGCCCTGAATCGAATTCACTCCATCACTCAATCCGTAGTTTTACTCCGTGGCTGAAGACCTCTACCAAACGCTCGGCGTCGGGCGCGACGCATCAAAAGACGAGATCAAAAAAGCACATCGTAAGTTGGCACTGAAGTACCATCCGGACAAGAATCCAGATGACAAGGTTGCGGGTGAAAAGTTCAAGCGTGCGCAGGAAGCCTATGACGTTTTGAGTGATGATGATAAACGCGCTGCGTATGATCGCTACGGTGCCGATTTTGAAAAGATTCGCAGCAGTGGCTACCAACCTGGCGGTGGGGGTTTTGATGGTCTCGACCTGGATCAAATTTTTGGAGGTGGCAGAGGGGGCCGTGGTGGTGGCGGTGGACAGACGCAATTTGACGGATTCTCTGACTTTTTTGAACAAATGATGGGTGGTGGTCGCGGCCGAGCAGCGGGTGGCCGTCAACGGCAGGCTCCGCCACAAAAGGGTGGAAACACTCGCCATGAGCTTGAGATTCCTCTGCAAACTGCCGTCCAAGGTGGCAAGACAGAGTTCTATCTGAATGATGAAAAACTCTCAGTGAACATTCCCGCTGGTGTCGAAACGGGATCGAAAATCAGGCTCCGCGACCGGGGACAACCATCACCCAACGGCGGCTCCAATGGAGACCTGATTCTTTTAATCAAAGTCTCTGACCACCCTTGCTTCCGTCGCAATGGTCGCAACTTGGAACTCAATCTCCCCGTGAGCATTGGCGAGGCTGTTCTGGGTGCAAAAATTGACATTCCCACCCCATCGGGCACCGTCGCCCTCAGCATTCCTGCTAACAGCAGCAGCGGACGTCGCCTCCGACTGAAAGGGCAGGGTGTGAAACAACGCGATGGCTCCGCAGGCGACCTGATGGTGGTGTTGCAAATCGAAGTACCTGAGCAACCTGACGAAGAATCCCAAAAGCTCATTGAGCAATTCGCTGCTCGAAATTCGGTCACGCTCCGCGAAGGTTTGCTGTTCTAGTCAGGCGTGGTGGTCTTTACAGAGACCGCTGCTGTCATTGGCGTGATAGCTGTGCTTTCCGTGACTGTCCGGTATGCTGATGCTTGAAGACTTAGCAAACACCAATCTGTCACTCTGGTGTCATCGGATGGCGACTTCTCGCATCCGTAAATCTGCCACCACCTCACAGAGAAGTCCACCTCAATTTCTAGCGGTTTTTCGACAAGACCCAACATGCGTTATTCGTTCAGCAAGACACGCCGCGTCACTCGCGGTGGAGATTTCACAAGAATCATCCGCTTGGGAACATGCGTCGCTGACGGCACGTTGGTCTTGTTTGCGCTGCCGAGAACAGCCGGCGATGAGGCCATCCGAATCGGGATCACGATCCCCAAGAAAACGGGGAATGCCGTTGTCCGTAACCGATGGAAGCGACTGATACGAGAATCTTTCCGACAGCAGCAAGCAATCCTCCCAGTGGGCTACGAATTTATCGTACGCCCCAAGCGAGGCGCATCACCGGACTGGATCGCAATCCAGAAATCGATCCCACGCTTGGCTCTGAAAGCAGCCAAGCGTGCGGATCAAGCTCATGCAAAATGATGAACTAGGCTGCAACCTTGTTCGCGCAACTGGCGAAATAATCAGCCACCACCTCAATCACGCGACACTGCTCGGATTCGGTCAAACTGGGGAAAATCGGAAGGTTCAGCACTTCCTCACTCGCCCTCTCTGTTTCCACCAGTCTCGAACGATCTGCCTGCAGGAAAGTGAAGCACTCTTGCTGATGCATCGGAACAGGATAATAAATCTCACTCCCGACACCATTCTCTGCCAAATGCGCCCTCAGTGCGTCACGTCTGCCACCTGCCACACGGATGGCGTATTGATTCCAAACATGAAAAGCATTCGCATCGTGCGTTGGCAGAGTGATCGCATCTTGATCCACCAGATTTTCTTCCGCCAACATTCGCCCGTATCGTTCTGCGATGCTTGAACGAGCTTCCACGGCAGCCGGCAGGTGCTTCAGCTTGACACGAAGAACAGCGGCTTGAAAGGTATCCAGTCGGCTGTTAATTCCCACCACCTGATGGTAGTAGCGTGGTCGCATTCCATGCCCTGCAAACAACCGAAGCCGATCAGCAGTGGTGGCGTCACCGGATGTCATCATGCCGCCATCGCCCATACCGCCAAGATTCTTGGTTGGATAGAAACTAAAACAACCGATCAGGCCCCAACTGCCAGCTGGGCGGGAATGATAAGCGGCGCCAATAGCTTGGGCTGCATCCTCGACGACGGGCAGATCATGCTCGCAAGCGAGCTGACACAACCTGTCGATTTCCGCACACTGACCGAACAGATGCACGGGAATGATCGCTTTGGTTTTCTCTGTGATCGCTTCAGAAATTTTGTCAACATCGATGTTGAATGTGTCTGGTCGTATGTCGACGAATACCGGTGTTGCCCCAAGGCGAGTGATGCAACTGACGGACGCGAAGAACGTGAAGCTTGGTACGATAACCTCGTCGCCGGGGCCAATGTTCAGGGCCATGAGAGCCAGTAGCAACGCATCGCTACCAGATGCGCAACCCACCGCATTATCCACCTCGCTATACGACGCAACTTCTCGCTCAAGTTCCACCACATCTGGGCCGAACAGAAACCGTCCGCTATCGACTACTGCGGCGAGTGCGTCGACAAATTCGTCACGGTGGGGACGATTATCTCGATTGATGTCCAACAATGGGACATTATTGATTTGGTCAGCCATCGTACAACCTTCCATGGTTGGGCTAGGGCGGGAACAGACTTCAGTCAGGTTCCACGTAGAATTAGTCCGAGTGGGTTCAGCGGTCAAGGTCATTCGACCCATTCCAAGCCGATGAGTGGCCACCGCGACGATCCGTCCTTAATTGCGATAGAATCTCACCTGATTCGGAGCCTTTTCACAGGCAGAAATCGGCAAAAAGCCGCATTCCACCTGAGATAACCGCCCAGAAACCCTGCTTCTGCCTTACTAGACCGCATCGGATCCGTGATGGACAACATTCTGCTTCTCTCTGGCGCCTTGGTTCTTATCATTTTAAATGGTTTTTTTGTGGCAGCAGAATTTGCATTGGTTAAAGTCCGGCCATCTCGAATTGACCAGATGGTTCGAGAAAAACGGGCATTTTCAAAAACCGCTCAATGGTTAGCCGAACGCCTCGATAAATCGCTCTCGGCCTGCCAATTGGGCATCACGATGGCCTCACTGGGGCTGGGATGGGTCGGCGAACCCGCTTTCTCCGAATTGATCGAACCTGTTCTTCAGGCCCTTGGGATCACCGATCCAGCCATGCTGAAATTGTTCGGGTTTGGGACTGCGTTTCTTTTTATCACCGCATTACACCTCGTGGTGGGCGAGCAATTTCCAAAAATCTACGCCATTCGCCGCCCAGAATCGATGCTGCTGTGGTGCGCTGCACCGCTCAGATTTTTTTACATCATTTTATACCCGTCCTTGGCAATACTGAACGAAACCACCGCTTTCCTACTGAAGTTGTGTGGCATCACGGGAACCTCGGAGCATGACGGCCCCTCTTCCGAATCAGAAGTTCGCGACCTGATTACGCAAGCACACCGGCATGGTTACCTCTCACGTGATGAACACTCTTTGATCAATAACGTGTTCGAATTCGATGACATGATTGTCCGCCGTGTGATGGTGCCACGGAATGAAGTTTCGTTTTTCGATATCAATGACTCGCTTCCGCACATCATTGAGCAGGTCCAACGCACCAAACACACCCGCTATCCGGTTTGCAACGGTTCACTGGACGAGGTCATTGGTGTTGCCCACATCAAGGACCTGCTCGGCATCGATTCAAATACGCCCGATTTCAGTATCCAGTCTGTCATGCGTCCTCCCAAGAAAGTCCACGAGACAATGCCAATCAGTCTCGTGCTACGTCACTTTCAAGCAACACATCAACTTCTTTCGCTGGTACTGGATGAGTTCGGATCTGTCACCGGGGTCGTTACGCTGGAAAACGTACTTGAACGGATCATTGGCTCGGTTGAGGATGAGTTTGATTCAGAACAGCCGAATATCACTCCAGCTGGTCCTGACGAATTTATCGTCGCGGGATCGACAAGTCTTGCAGAAGCAAGACGCGAACTGGGCATCCCGCTCAATGAATCTGATCAGGCCGATACCATCAGCGGCTTGTTGATGGATTACCAACAGAAGATCCCAAAACCCGGCGACACTGCCAAACTTGAGGGAGCGACTGCTGAAATCATCGAGGTGCGAAGTGATCACGCGAGTAAGATTCACATCGTGATTACAAACCTCACCCCGGAACCGTAATCAGAATCACGCAAAACCGTCTTTTAAATTAAGGTCAAGCTATTGGCCACGTAACCAATCGATGGCCTGCTCACGTGTCGTGATTCTGTGGTCCAACTGAAGCTTTCTCAAGTTCGCAAGCATTGCTCCGAACTCCGGACCTGGAATCAAACCAAGAGCCTTTAAATCACCTCCACTCAACAAAGGAGCAGGGTCGAGTTTCTCTGCCGGCCACGCAAGGGCAAGTCCGGCAAGATCACAACCACCCGTATCAAATCCGTCAACGGACGCAATGGCTACCGCCAAACCAAGAATGACACGAACATCGCGAAGTATAAGAGTCGGTTGCACCGTGGACCACGGCAAGCTTTTTGCATCAATCAATATCCGCCAATGCTTTAACGCCGCTTCAGCCTGACGCAACTCCGCACTGGATAGTCGCCAATGCCGATTGATCTCTGGTAGAACACGCTCCGGCAACGCTGTACCTGATTCCACGAACACCGTTGCAAGACAAGCCAATGCAAGCGGGAAGGTGCAAGGCTCGGCAGCTTGCAATAGATGCTCAAGGCGATCCATGTTGACACCAGCCAAATCAGGCAGAACAACACGATGAATACCGCTGCTGAGCATCTGACGTAAGCCCTCGCAGGCATGGGGAGAAACCAAAACTCGCCGCATTTCGGCTCCAATCCGTTCTCCACTTACACCACGCATGTCATCGGCATGCTGCTGAATCGCAGCCAAAGTTCCTGCATGCATCTGAAACTGCAGCGTGGTTGAAAATCGAATCGCTCGCAGCATCCGCAGTCGATCTTCACTAAAACGTTGCACAGGATCGCCAATGGTCCGCAGAACTCCGGCAGCCAAGTCCATTTGGCCTCCTACATAATCGATGATCTCACGCTGGTGCGGATCATAGAATAGGCCGTTGATGGTGAAATCCCTCCGCAAAGCATCATTGCGGGCGTCCCCGTAATGTACCGAGTCGGGTCTGCGTCCATCACTGTACTCCCCATCACTGCGAAAGGTAGCCACCTCAGTTGGCTCAACCGTCACCCGAGCCACAGCGGTGCCTCTTTCCTGCCGTGAACTACCGTCATGCTCTACAGTATCAGCGTCCGAATTAGCTGGGCGGGAGAACACGTCATTCGTGCGTTGCCCCTTCTGGTTCACCAGGGGCAGAACGCCAATCACACCAAATGAGGCGCCAAACGCAATCGTACGCCGCTTACCGAACAGGGCACGCACAGCATCGGGCGTAGCATCCGTGGCTACGTCGTAATCCTTCGGAAGACGTCCCAACAAGGCGTCTCGAACACAACCACCAGCAAAGTAAGCAACAAACCCCGCGTCGCGGAGCTGCTGGATAATTCTCAATGCTTCAGCGGCATCCGAACCGTGAAGAGATTTTTGCAATGTAGCTTCGATAACAGATCACCAGGATGGAAATGAAGCAATGGAAGATTCGGACAAGCTATGGGCTTATACAGACTACCGGATCACACACTCAATTGTCTTGCGGCATCATGCATGCTAAAAGCTGTGACATGAATACAGCTCAGCAAGATCCGTCGCGGAGGCGGGGTGTCGTCGGCGTGATTTTCCGTGAAGACCGCTTGTTAGTCATACGTCGATCACTCACCGTCGTGGCTCCGGGGTTACTTTGCCTGCCCGGTGGAGGAATCGAAGAAGGAGAGACGGAATCCGAAGCTCTGGTTCGCGAGATGCAGGAAGAGCTTACGATCGACGTCACACCCAAACGCTTGTGTTGGCGAAGCACCACAAGCTGGGACACCGAGCTTGCGTGGTGGATCGCCGACCTCGACCCCACGATCACTCCCGTTGCAAATCCAGACGAAGTCGCGGAATTCCATTGGCTCCGCCGTGAAGAAATTCGCGATGCCGACGACATGCTTCCCAGTTTGCCAAAATTCCTCGATGCCTGGGAACGCGGAGAAATCAATTTGCTCGCTGATCTGTCAGATTGAATGTAACTGCCAAGGAAGCGATTGCTCACCCTAACGAGACTCAAATCAGGCGTCAAAAAAGAATCTCGCGAGCGTTCGCGACCGGGCACTCCATGTGCCCGGTCCGTGGAGTCTCGACAACGTTCGTTGACAAAAAGTCACAACCGTTGAACGATGTCAGCCCGTGGCCGCAAGCTGACTGCGCAAACCCCACGCGAGGCGAACTCGCGGAACTATTAAAAGGACCGTGGAAAGCTCACCAAAATGCGAGAAATCCACCTAAACCGAATGCTGTCAAAGACTTGCATTCAAACATCTGTTTCTGTAGTTCGTCAAAAAAGGGCACGATCTCGAAGACCATGCCCGTTCCATCAGCATAGCTAGGGTACGCTCTAGCCGCATTCGGTCAACTGCAGATTCTCGATTTCGCCGACGCGGGAAACGACCTTGAGCGGTAAAGCGTTTGGTAAGAGCAGTTTAAAAAATCTGACGCTTTTCGGAGCGAGGATAGGCGTACCGTCCCACAAGCCGCGATGCAGGCCGGCGAAGCATCCAAGAAGGGGTCAGCTGGATTATCTGAGCCGCCCAAAAGACGCCAAACCCATCCAAACGCCCCGGACAACCAGACAACCCATAGCCCCTATCTTACGGCCGGTTTCTTGCCAAGTTGCCAGTCGGTACCCTTAGTGCGTTAATGATATGCTCAGAAAGAAGGGCCCAAAACGCTGATGAACGATACAAACGTACACCTAGCAATTGATCTGGGTGGATCAAGTGGCCGCGTGATCGCAGGATTTGTTCAGGCTGGCCAACTGCAGCTTGAGCAAGTCCATCGCTTTGCCAATGACGCTGTCTGGATTCAGAATTCACTCCAATGGGATCTGGCAAGTTTATGGCAGGAAATCCTGATAGGACTGCGAGCAGCATCTGACCGTTATCCCAGGATCGCCTCGGTCGGCGTCGACTCGTGGGGCGTCGATTACATCCTGCTGGATGAACAAGACCTTTTCGCTGGACCAGCCCGAACCTACCGCGATCCACGGACCGTCGGGATTTTGGAAAAGGCTTTCGAAATCGTGCCACGAGAAGAAATTTTTGCAGCGACCGGTATTCAGTTCATGGTCATCAACTCCCTTTATCAGCTGCTGGCTGCTCGCCTGGCCAACGAGACTTCACTCAAAATTGCCGACGGATACTTGATGATTGGCGATTGTTTTCACTGGTTGCTGACTGGTAAACGCAGCATTGAAGCGACGAACGCTTCGACTTCCCAGTTACTTGATGCCAAGACTAAGACCTGGAGCGACGACTTAATTAGCCGATTTGGTTTACCCCGCGGCATCTTCAGTGATCTCATTGAACCAGGCACCACGCTCGGCCCTGTGCAACCATCAGTCGCGTCTGTCACTGGACTGGAAGATGTGCCGGTCGTGGTACCAGCCACGCACGACACGGCTTCCGCAGTACTTTCGGTACCGGTGGATGATTTTGCTCCTGAAAAACCAACATGGTGTTACATCAGCAGTGGTACCTGGTCACTGATGGGATGCGAACTGTCCAAGCCACGGGCCAATCCGCTCTGTTCTGAATTAAATTTCACCAATGAGGGTGGTGTTGGCGGCAGCACTCGCCTGCTGAAAAACATCGGGGGATTGTGGGTATTTCAGCAGATTCGCAAATCACTTGAACGGCGGGGCAACCCACCATCCTGGGACGACATGGTCACGGCGGCTGAGTCCGCAGAACCGTTCGCTTTGCTAGTCAACCCAGACGATCCNTCACTGGTAGCACCGGAAGACATGATCACGGCGATCGAGCAACTCGCCGACCGCACAGGTCAGGCATCCCCTGCGGATCATGCCGTTCTATTCCGCGCCGCCCTGGAAGGGCTTGCACTGCGATACCGAGCCTGCCTTGAGATGCTCGAGTCACTGTGCGAAAACCACATCGAAACCATCCATATCGTGGGTGGTGGCTCACAGAACCAGCTGCTTTGCCAGATGACGGCTGACGCCTGCAATCGCAAAGTGATCGCAGGCCCCGTCGAGGCGACCGCGATCGGGAATGTGATGATGCAGATGATTGGTACTGGCAGTCTCGACTCGGTAGCAGCCGGTCGAGTCTTGGTGCAAAACAGTTTCGACACGCTGCAATTCGAGCCTCAGAATCCTGATGCCTGGACTGAGCCAGCCAGACGGTTTACCAAGCTTTAGCCCCAACGTGGTTGCTCGGACGGCGTTACTTCACAACAAACCGCATCTCGGTCCTACGCAAACCGCCCTTCTGGGGCTACATTTCATAATTCAAAACAACGATTCCCTCTAGCCCCGAACGCCCGATGTCAACGGAACAACTTGCTGAACGCAAGACTGAAATTCGCAAAGCGGCCCACGCCGCCCGGAAAGCCCAGGCCGATAAGGAGCAAGTGAGCATCCAGATCACAGATCGAGTGATGCAACTGCCCGAATATCAAGCAGCGAATTGCATCATGTGGTACGTCGATGTGCGTGATGAGGCGAGAACCCGACACGCCCTTCCCGCAGCCCTCGCCAGCGGCAAGCAGATTGTTATCCCCTACTGTGTGGATGGCGAACTGGAGCTTTTTCATCTTGCGACGATGGATGAACTTGAAATCGGCATGTACAAAATTCTGGAACCGCGAGCAGATCTTCGGGAAGTTGCGGAGAAACGCATTGATGTTGGCGCGCTTGACTTGATCCTTGTGCCCGGTGTTGCCTTTGATGATCGTGGTGGTCGAACAGGACACGGCAAAGGCTATTACGATAAACTCCTCGAAAATGCGAAAGCCGAAACACCCCTGGTTTCACTTGCATTCGAATGTCAGATGTTTGACGAAATCCCGATGCAGAATCACGACATCTTCATGGACAAAGTGGTCACTGAAACCAAAGTCTATGACGGCATCGGTCGGACAGGTTGAACAGAGTCATGACAGATCTCAAACAGTTGGTGGACGATACCTACGCCGAAGGTTTCCGCAGTATTTATGGAGAAGTTCTCGTCACAGCCCGTGACAGAAAGTGGCTTCAACATTGCGTCAATGCGGCGACCGGACATGCTTCCAGCACCATCATGTGTGACTGCGAAGCCGGTGTGTCTCAATGGATTGACGAGGAACAAGCCGCTGCTGGCGGTACGCCGGATGGTCGTGTTGGAGCAGTGCTACAGTTTCATGTTCCACGGTTCCTCAAGAACCGCCGTAAGCAACTTGAAAAAGTGATGTTGGCACGAATCAGCCAGAACGTCCTGACATGCCCCACCGCTCGTTGCTTCAACCAACTTGATACTGAGGACTATTTCAAGCTGGGCCGGAAAGTCGCCTTATTTGGTGATCGGCATCAGTTCCGTGACGTGCGTTATGAACAGCAAGGCTGGGTTGTTCCGATTCTCGGCGGAGAGTTCTTCCTGTCACGACGATTTGGTTTCCGGGATGGAGTCATGGGTGGCAACCTTTGGTTCTTTGGTGCTGATGAGGACACCGCACTGGACGCCGCTGAACGGGCGGCGGAAGCTGCTGAAAACACTCCTGACTCTGTCACCACCTTTCCCGGTGGCGTTGCAGGCAGTGGATCAAAAGCTGGCAGTAGCTACGACTTTCTGATCGCTGCGACCTATGCAGAATATTGCCCTACCTTGAAAGATAAGCTAGGGCATCAATCAAAAGTGCCTGATGGTGTCAGCAGCATCATGGAGATCATCATCAACGGACGCGATTTGAATGCGTTACAAAACGCAACACGAAATGCGATTCATGCCGCTGCTGAAACTCCGGGCCTGATTAAAATCAGTGCTGGAAACTATGGCGGAAGGCTCGGAAAAACGTTCGTGCACCTCCATGAGCTTCTGGACTGACAGCATGAGCTTCTGGACTGACAGCATGAGCTTCTNGACTGNCAGNATGANNTTNTAAGCCGTTGTGCACCACCAAGGACGGCAGCCAAAGTGATTGATCACTTAATCTAGCACACCGGTGTTCATTTCGTTTTTGAGTCCACTCGGCGGATATCCCACTGCCGACATTGGGGCCGAGCAAGCATTCGGATTTCCCGATCCATTTGATCTGCTCCAGCCTGCAACTCCTGAATTGTTTTAAGTAGTGGTGCAGAGCGGCGTTTATACTCGTCGCTATCAGCGGCGAATCGTCGCTTGATCCCCTTGAGGGAGGCCATGCGATCGCGTACAGGTCGCACGAATTCGTCATACCTGCGGCGATTCAACTCCGCGACTGCAAGCGATTGTTGATACTGCGGAGTCTTCTGGAGTTCCTGCAATTCAACTTTCGTGCCAAGCGTCACGTGGCTCCAGCTTCCGATCAACTTCCCGTCAACACGAACCTCATACTGCCCTGCTGGTAAACCGGCAATTTTGATTCGGTCTGCGCTGAGACGATGACCTGCATGCGTCATTTCGAATCCCTTGTTCCCATCTGAAGGAAGATCCCAACGAAGCTTGACGGTACTGTGTTGTGCAGGGATGACCCACGGCAAGGCAACTTCGTCATGCTTGAACTTGATGCTTCGCCCCTGATCGGTAACCTGCAAATCCCGAATCCCTTTACCTGCAGTCCATTTTGCTCCGCGATTAAGTGAGCCCTCGTTACCTAAGACTCGGTTACCTACGACTCGGTTACCTATGGTTTGGGACGTGTTCGTCACAACCCGAGAAGCACAAAACCGGCGTTCAACTCCCAACTGCATCAGAATTTCGTACGCCATCACGACCTGCCCCGATGCTTGCGGATGAATTGCATCACCAATGAGTGTAAAATGCGGATTCTGACGACGTCCCAAGTCGGTGTAAGAATTGAGTGGAGCCCACAAATTGACAAATTCATTTCCACGTCGCCGCGACTCATCCCAGGACCAGGCACCAAACAGCGACATGAGAGCGTTGTAGCTGTTTGAGAAGTTTTTTTCTCGGAACCGCCATGTCGGATCGTCTTGACGCAATCTTGTCACTTCGTGATCAAACATGGTGGGTGACAGGACAATCGGCTTTGCACCGACAGATTCAATGCGATCCAG
>NZHC01000072.1 GCA_002689655.1 Rhodopirellula sp.
TCGGTCGGTTTAGGTGTGAGGTAAGTTGCGTGCAGATCAATCCGTATGAAACAGGTTCAGTGCCACGTGGTGATGCAGTTCAGCAGCGTTGTCTTGCGTTCGTTGTCAAGGTGTGTGCTGGTGTTAGTTTCTTAATCTGCATGCTGCTGGTGTTGCTGGCCTGCTGGGCGTGGTGGCAGTGGTGGCGTTATCAAGGTACTCGAGCCAATGTCAGCAGTTTTCCGTACGGGGCATTTGCACGTCAGGCGACGCAGTGGGCAGCGGTGGGGTGTGCGAGTGTCATTGCTATGTGGTCGGTGTTCTGGTGCATTTGGTGGCCGGAACGAGTTTGACCGCAGTGCGGAAGGTGCGTCAACTTGCAGTGTTTTGTCTGGTGTTGGAATGCCGCTCGTCTCTTGCGAGACCGCGAGCCCGGTGGTAATTCGCCGGTTTTGTGCACGGAATCACGGCCGCTGGGGTTGGTTTGTCTGTCTTGCATTGGGTTGCAGCACAAGCAGAAGTACCTACGCTATTTTGGATTGTGTCGGAACGAGTCGGTGGCGTCAGGGGGCATTTGATGACCTGGGAACTATCAGAATTTGGAAAGCACCTGTGTGGTGGTAGCGGCATTGGTGAGTTGATGGATGATCTTGGGCATGCGTTGGCCGCAGGGGGCGATGAGATTCGAATGCTCGGTGGGGGGCAGCCAGCACATATACCACTCATGGATGCCAGATGGCGGCAGCGGTTGGGAGAAATTGTTGCAAACGAGGGTGAGCTTGAGCACATGCTCGGTAATTATGAGCCACCTGCGGGAAATTTATCGTTTCGTGCTGCGGTGGCGGGGCTGTTTCGCGAGAGGTTTGACTGGCAGGTGGGCGTTGAAAATATCGGTGTCACCATGGGCGGGCAGACCGCGTTCTTTTTTCTGTTCAATGCCCTTGCTGGGCGTTTCCATGCTGATCGCCAGAAAAAAATCTTGTTGCCCCTCGTTCCCGAATACATCGGCTACGCCAATCAGTCGCTTGGTACTGAGATCTTTACAGGAGTCAAGCCAAGCATTGAGTTGATTGGTGATCATGAATTCAAGTATCACGTCGATTTTGATTCGATGCGTGTCGACGATGATATTGCAGCCATTTGTGTATCCCGCCCGACGAATCCAACTGGTAACGTTTTGACGGATGATGAAATATCACGATTGAATGCGTTGGCGCAAGATTTGTCTGTTCCGTTGATGATTGATAATGCTTACGGAGCGCCTTTTCCAAATGCAATCTTTACGGACGCAAAGCCAGTTTGGAATGACGGGATCATTCTGACCTTAAGCCTCTCGAAAATCGGGTTGCCGGGAACGCGGACTGGAATTGTCGTGGCACGAAAAGAGATGATCAATGCATTAGGATCGATGACCTCCATTGTTGGGTTGGCAAACGCAAATGTGGGTCAAGCTATCGTGAAACCGTTGATTGAAAGCGGTGAGATCCTGAGCCTCAGTGACAATGTTGTGCAGCCTTTTTATCAAGGGCAGTCGCAAAAAGCTCTTGGGTGGGTAGATGAGTTTTTTGATCCGGGGCTTCCCTATCGTGTGCACCGAAGCGAGGGTGCTTTTTTTCTGTGGTTGTGGTTCGAGGATCTGCCAATCACATCTCGTGAACTTTACGAGCGATTGAAGTCGCGGGGGGTGCTGGTCGTTCCCGGAAGCTACTTCTTCTTTGGCGTTGATGACCCGCAGTGGCGGCACCGTGACGAGTGTCTGCGCGTCAGTTTTACGATGGCTGATGAGATTGTACGTGATGGGTTTCGAATCATCGCAGATGAGGTTCGGCAGGCTTATCAGCAGGCCGTATCTTGATTTTCAGGTTGCCACGCGGCCGATCAACGTCGCTGTTAGCGGAACGCTGATCGTCATTCGCTAATCCGATCATCCGTGCGATAGCTTCAGCAGTTATTCCTTGATGACGGCATCACCGATGACGGCATCACCACCGACTTTGATCGGAAATGGCTGGGTCAACAGTTGTCGATTGATCGACAGAACAACGACATGATCCCCACCATCCAGAGGCAACGTCTCCAGATTGGTCGTTGGTGTCGGTTTGCCGTCGATCCATGCGTTCAGACCATCCGATGGGATGTCAATTTGGGCTACACCTTCTCTTGGCATCGTGATGCCAAAGCGAACGAACGAGGTGTGCGGCAGGGTACGGTGCTGTTTGAATTGGTCCAGTTCGGCAAGCGGAAGTGAGCCATCAACCCTCGCGGTTTGCGGTCGCCAGGTCATGCTGGGGTCATCGCTGGCCGCTGTGTCCATGCTGGTGCGATTCAATCTTGAGCTGGCGGCGTTTGTGTAGTTAAGGGTCTCCAGTGATCGAACGATTGGTTCTGTCGAAACGGTGTATGCAGGTTCTCTTCCCAGAGCGGACATGAATGTTAGCAGGTCGACAAGTTCTTGCTGAGGCAGGGAATCAAGCAGTCCTTCGGGCATCAGTGATTTTCCTGGCTTGGTCTGTTCGATAGCATCGAGGGCAATCTGAACCTCTTTGCCATCAGCCAAACGCAGGCGAAGCCCATCTCCGTTTTTGCCCAGTGAAATACCGTTGATGATTTCACCTTCGTCGGTCAGGACGGTCAGGGTTGTGAATCCCTCTTTGAGTTTTGCACTTGGGGCGAGCAGTGCTTCGACGATGTAGTCAGGTTGGGAACTGCCTCCCAGGCTAATGAGATTCGGGCCGACTAGCCCACCGGCATTGCCAATCGCATGGCAGTTGATGCACTGTAGTGAGTTTCGTCGGTAGATGTCTTCGCCGCGGGTTGCTGACCCTTTGTTTTTCATTGCGGCAATCAGCGTGGTTTGCAGTTCAGGAGTCAGTTTCCACGTTGCCTGTTCAAGACGCCCCGCTTTGCGGATTGCTTTTTCGAGGCCTGCCTGACCTCCTGAAACTCTAACATCCCGCAACAGACTGCGGGCAATGTCTGTTGGGAGTTCTGTCTTGTCGATCGCTTCCGCCAGTACTGGCGGAAGGTCTTTCCGGTTGAGCATACTGACCACAATCGCCGAGGCTGCATCGCCAGTTTCCTGGTCTTGCAGCAGTTTCAATATCATCGGGATGGCTGCTCCGGGGCGTCTTGCCGCGATGGCTCGCGTTGCTGCGATCCGTTTCCCAGCTTCCGGTGATTTTGAAAGGGTTAAGAGAGTTTTTCGTACTTCTTGAGAGTCGTACGCTGCAAGGGTGTCGATGATCTTCTGTTGTGCAGGGCCCGTGGTCGTCGTCAATGCTGCTAGCAGAGCTGACTCGAGTTCATTGACTTTCCAGATGTTTGCGATCTTGGCAACAATCTGCAGGCGTGTGCCTTGGGGATCAGGTGCTTTCTGGTTGAAGAAATTGATCAATGCTGAGCCCACGTTCGTCGGTACAGTACGGTCTCGTTGAGTCCGATCGAGAAGCGGTTTGACACGTGACAGTGTTACAGCGGCAGGGTCCCGTTTTACCATGGCACGGAAGCTTCTCCCGAGTTGATTCGCATCTCCAGCCACCGCGACGGCTGCAATCAGTTGGTCCAGTGCTTGCTGCGACAGTTCGGCTTGCTGCGACAGTTCGGCTTGCTGCGACAGTTCGGGCGACTCGATGAGTTTCACTCCGATTTCGGCCGCTTTCGGGTTCGCGATTGCTGTGATCGCGGAAGCAAGTTCGTCCAAGCTGCCTGTCCAGTCTTTCCGTGAAGCCAGGATGGACTGGTCGGGGTAGGTTGCGTCCAGGCTTCGGAGTGATTGCCAGATTGCAAAGTTGAGGTTCGGGTCGCTGGTTTGCTGCGATCCCAGAAGGACGGTGTTCAACGCCTCGGGGCTGACGCTCGCGTCGAGCTGCCCGGCGCAGACGACTGCTTCCAAAAGCAGACGCGGGTCATCCCGCTGCAGAAGGATTCGGGTTAGCAGGGCTGCCAGCGGTTGCGACAAATCAGAAATTGGTTTTTCAGGAGCTTCATTCAGGCGACTTCGCCAAACGCTTCGAAGCATTGTTCTCCAAACCGAGGGGTTAGCTAAATTGAACGTGCCGAGCATCTCATCAGTCACAGGCATGCCGAGGACTTCGTAGAACCAGAATAGTTCCAATGCTCGGTCACCGGGATCTTCCGCAGTCCATGCCTGATAGGCTGTCAGGACCTTGCTTTGGTTTTGATCTGCCCGCTTCCAGAGCTCTTCTCGGGCGAACTGGCGAACTGGCAGTGCCGGGTCACGCAGCAGTTTTAGCAAGCCGTCAACGTTTTGGGTTGCGAAGTTTGGCCATGGGTCCAGGGCACGTTCTGGAAACGAAACTCGCCAGACTCTTCCGTGGGTGCGGTCACGTCTTTGGTCACGGAAGTCGACCTCACCATGTTGGATGATGGGGTTGTACCAATCGGCAATATAGAGAGCGCCGTCCGGACCCATCGCTGCGTCGATGGGACGAAACGCGACACGTTGGGTTGTAATGATTTCCGGTTGCTGGCGACTGATGTAGCTACTACCGTTGGGTTGGGTTGTGAATCGGCAAACACGATGGCTGCGGAAGTCATTGGTTACAAAATCGCCAACCCAATCGGATGGAACGTGAGTCCCCGAAAGAATTTCGAGTCCGCAGTGCTTGGGGCTGCCGGGGTTCAATCCATTGAGCCAGCGTTTCGCACCTGGCGAGGTCACAAAGACTGAGTCAGGAAAGATGTAGTTCAGCCCCATGGAACCCGCCCCATCGGTGGCGAATGATTCGCCGCTGGCATCGAAAACGTGCCCCCACGAATTGACGAGTCCTTTGCTCACTACTTCCAACTGTCCTGTTGACGGGCGATAACGCCAAATACCTCCTCCATCGAGGTGGCGTGTGCCGTAGGGAGTAATCACGTGACTGTGGATATAGATCGACTGATTGAAGTACAGGCAGCCATCAGGACCGATACGCAGAGTGTGTACAAGATGGTGGGTGTCTTCGGTGCCAAAGCCACTCAGGACAACGCGTTTCTTGTCGGCTCGCCCATCACCGTCCGTGTCTTGGAGGTAAAGTAGGCGTGTGCTGTCCACCACGTAGGCCGAGTGGGGGCTGTCGGGGGCAACACCGGTGGGAATCAGCAGGCCATCTGCAAAGACAGTGCGTTTGTCGGCAACGCCATCACTATTGGAATCCCGCAGCACAATGATCTTGTCGTTGGCTATTTCTCCTGGCTTGATCTGCGGGTAAACTCCGCTGCTCGCCACCCACAAACCGCCAGTGGAATCGAAATTCATCTGGATTGGCTTGCTGATGTCCGGGTCAGACGCGAAAAGATTGAGCGCCGCAGCATCATCCAACTGCATCGCTTCCAGTTCGGCAGTTGTGTCCGGCTTGGGGATGTCCGTCAGGTTTCGCTGTGCATGCACGTCGCTAGGGATCGTGGTTGCAAGGATCGCGGTTGCAAGGATCGTTAGGAATGTGACGAGGATAGAGGGCTGGCGTACCGGCACGAGGCACCTTGGGGGAGGATGATGAGGAGCAGGGAGAATCCCAGTGTAGTATACTGGTTGTGTACGAGAAACGCAGCGTGTGGCTCACCGAGTTTGACCCCAACAGGCCTCGTGTTTACTCTTACTGATAGGCGTTGCGGTCTGCGTTCGCCATGTGTTTGTACTCTGTGTAAAGGGATGTTGGATGCGAATCTTTGCAGCCACGAATTGCGATGCGTGTTGTCAGGTAGGCCGGCGTTGCTGGGCAATTGTGTTATTCGTGTCGGTGATGGTGTTAGTACCGACCGCGTTCACGCCCCTTGTCTGTGCCCAGGACAAAGACGAGAAACCCAAGCCAAGAACCATTGAATTGGTGACCAAGGATGGAAAGAGGCTCCGTGCCTTCTATTTCCCATCTGAAAAAGGAAAAGCTGCGAAGACAGTTTTGCTCGTTCACGAGTGGAAAGGTCAGGCAAGTCCCTATGCCAAATTGGTCGTTGCACTACGCGATGCAGGTTGTGCTGTCCTCGTGCCTGATTATCGGGGGCATGGCGGCAGTCGCGAACAGATCAATAGTAAGGGCAAGAAGGCTGAGATGGACACTTCGAAGATGTCGAGGCGTGACATCGAAAATATCATCAAGTATGACCTCGAAAAAGCAAAGAGCTTTCTCAAAGGAGAGAATGATGAGGAGAGCCTTAATCTTAACGCAATGGTTGTCATTGGGGTTGGTGAAGGTTGCGTGATGGCCGCGCACTGGGCCGCTCGCGATTGGAACTGGCCGACCGTTGGTCGTATCAAGCAGGGGCGGGACGTGAAAGGACTTGTCTTCATTTCACCTACCAAGCAGGCCAAGGGTGTTCCCATCGATCCGATATTCTCAGGCCGATCGGTCTTGCTGCAATTGCCCATCATGGTGGTCTCAGGTGCTGATAGCCCGAATGCTGAGGATGCTGAGCGGATTGCAAAGCGGATTGAAGCGTCTAAGAAGAAATCCCAGCGAGGTGGGGAAGTCAAAGGTTTTGAATACAAGCGTTACAACACCGCACTGATGAATGCATCGCTGGTAAAAGACATTCCCGCTGTCATACCCGCGATCACCAAGTTCATTGACACAGAGGTCAAAGTGAGCGATACACGGAACCCATGGATCAGCAGGGAATAGTGCAACACAAGTTCAAGAACTGCTCAGATGTCTGACACGTTCTTTCAGGTATCAGCACTCTGGCAAGCATGGCGTAACGGGCAACCTTGTTGATCCGGCTTTCGCTCGGAATACTCTTATGTCGTCAAGAATGTGGCGTCAAGGATATTGACCCAAAGGTGACGCTGCTGCAGTTCAACGCAGCCTTGCGTCTAGCTGGCTACGGGCGAAAACTGTTCTTGGAAACGTTTGAACAGGTAATGGCTATCGTGCGGTCCAGAGGCTGCTTCGGGATGATACTGCACTCCGAAGGCCTGTTGGTCACGATGGCGGATCCCGGCGATCGTATCATCATTCAAGTTGCGGTGTGTGACTTCCAGGCAATCCGGCAGCGATTCATCTTCCACTGCGAATCCGTGGTTCTGTGTCGTGATTTCAACCTTGCCTGTTTCCAAGTCCAGAACTGGTTGATTGACTCCGCGATGACCAAATTTCAACTTGAAGGTTTTTGCCCCGCAGGCGAGTGATAGGAGCTGATGTCCTAGGCAGATGCCAAAGATTGGGGTGCGACCCAGCAGGGAAGCGATGGTTTCGTGAGCGTACTGCAGTGGCTCGGGGTCACCGGGGCCGTTGGACAGGAATATACCGTCGGGTTCCAGTGCTAATACCTCGTCAGCTGAAGTAGTGCCAGGAACGATGGTAACACGGTTGCCTCGTGATGCGAAATGTCGTGGAATATTCCACTTCATTCCAAAATCTATGCAGACAACATGCTTTCCGGTTTGCTCGCTCTCCTGATCAACTCCTATTTCGGTTGCGGTCCAATCGTCAAGTTTCTCCTCCCAAGAGACGACTTCTTTGGACATCACTTCCTTGACGAGGTCTCGTCCCACAAGTCCCGGGGCAGCTTTGGCTTTGGCGATGAGGCTGGCATCGTTCAGATCGACGGTGGAAATGATTCCCCGCATCGCCCCGGCCGTGCGGATTTTTCTCACCAGTGCCCGAGTATCGATTCCTGCAAGCCCGGGCAGGTTGTGACGCTTGAGGTATTCGCCCAGGTCACCTTCCGCACGGTAGTTGCTAAAAATGCGACTTTCTTCGCGGACGATAAAACCTGAAAGCGAAGGTTTTGCATTCTCGACGTCAACGGAATTGACCCCGTAATTGCCGATCTCAGGATAGGTCATGGTCACGATCTGGCCACGATAGCTCGGATCTGTCAGGATTTCCTGGTAACCCGTCATGGCAGTGTTAAAAACGACCTCTCCAGTCACCTCTCCGTCAGCACCAAATGAGTGGCCGGGAAAGATGGAACCATCTTCAAGAGCAAGCTTCGCGGGACGCATGTCGATTCAGAATTCACGAGGCTGGAGGAAACAGAATTCAAGCACAACTGCAGGGAGGATACCAAAGTTGAAAAATTTCGCGAGGCCCTCATCGTTCGATTCTTGAGGGATCGGAGAAATCGTGCCCGGAACCGGCAAGGGAGCTGTATCCCAAGCAGCTGCCTGTGAAGCCCTGGAGTTTTGGGAGATACAGCAACTTGGGAGATACAGCAACTTGGGAGATACAGCAACGAGAAGAAAGGGACTTCTGGGGATGATTACTGACGGCGGTGCCTGCGATACGTCTGGGAGTTGTTGTTCCACGTGGCTGTCGAGGGTGGCTGTCGAGGGTAGCTGTCGAGGGTAGCTGTCGAGGGTAGCTGTCGAGCACGCCACGCGCTGCTAGAGTTTTGACTTTGGCGTTTAGGCGGGTCAAACGAGCGTGCGCTGTGTTGGGCGTTTTTCAATTGCCATAGCGACTGCACACGGCGACCGTACATGGCGATTGAATCTCCCGAGGTTGGATGCCCAGTGCCTGCAAGGCCGTGGTTCAGACAAGTTTTTGCAGGCTTCTGGCAGCGGGTGACGGCCGCAGGTCGGCAATGCGACCGACGGCTCAAGTGTCGATGAGGTCTTCAGCTGACAGGATCGGAACGGCATTTTCCTCCGTTTCCTGCTTTTCTCGCCACGGCTTCTTCTCTTCGTAGCTTTCCAGTTCTGCTTCCAGTTGCTCGAGTTGTTCGTGATCTGCTTTTTCGCCAAGCTCAACCGCCTTCTTGCTCCACTTGACGGCCTCTTTGAAATTGCCATTCTCGGCATAAGCTGCAGCCAACGTACTTAGGATGTGAGCCTCAGCGTACTCGGATAACTCTGCCGCCTGCTTGGCGTACTTCTGGGCTTTTTCGCCATCACGCACCGAATCTGTAGGCGATGTCGCTAAGACCCAAGCCAAGTTGTTATTGATTCCCGCCGCCTCGGCCTTGACGCGTGCATCAGCCTCCTCTTTTGTCGCGCCGAGTGCATTAATCGCCTTTTCGTAGTCCTCTATCGCCGCCGAATGATCGCCAACGCTCAAGAAGGCATCGCCACGAGAACGCAAAACAGTGGCGTTCTGAGGGTCTTCTTGCAGGACCGTGGTGTAAAGGTCGATCGCTTTTCGTGGGCGATTATCGAGTGAGTACAGCGTAGCGAGTCGCAGACGCCGGAATAGATCGCTGGGTCTCGCATCAAGCAGCAGCTGGGCATCATTGATCGCGTCTGCCAATCGATTTTCTTGCAACGCGATGCGTGACCGTAATGCGATGGTGGCTTCTGCGTTGATGATCTGAGGTGCAGTCTGCAAGGCAGCTCGGAAGTCAGCCTTCGCCGATTTGACGTCATCCCTATCGAGTGCAAGTTCAGCTCGTTGCATCAACGTTATGGGATCTTTCGGTTGGATCGCGATCGCTTTGTTCAAATCTGAAAGTGCCTCCTCGAACTTTTGCTCGGAGCGATAAAGGATGGCCCGCATGCGATACATGCCCTCGCTGGGCTTC
>NZHC01000073.1 GCA_002689655.1 Rhodopirellula sp.
CAACAGCAAATCTTTCCTCCTGTCCGGGGAAGCTTCGAGGATTGCGGCGGCAAAGGAATTGTTAGGGTTGCATGATATAAAGACGTACCAGCCGCTCGATGTTGCCGTCGTGCATAATTCAGTACGAGCGTCTTCCGAAGTGTTGCTCATCCCCAGTGAACAACCGCAGTACACATTTATCAAATCGTTGATGTCTCGGGATAAAACCTTTCAAGAGAACATTTTCTATGATGTGTCGACATGGCATCTTCCGTCGGCTTTCGGGCTTGAAGTTCAAGAGATTGACGTGCAGGAAGCGGCTGAATTGGTTGCGGCGTTCAAAAAAGGAGAGCGAGTTAAAATACGCACCGAAATTACTTTGGACGCGAAAGCTCTTGGGTATGCCGTTCCACCTGATTCGCTGAAGTTTTCTAAGCTGATGGCATCGTTACAAAAAAAGGCGGCGAAGTTACGGGTGATCACGAATCCTGTTTCGGTTCGCACATCGGATGGTGCTGCGAAATTGCCACGAGGAACGTTGTTGATTTTGCGGCAACCCAATCTCGATTCATGGGACGAGATCCGAGAGTGCCTAAAACAGGTTGTCGCGAAGTTAGAGCTGCAAGTGTTTCCTTTGACTTCGAGTCAGACACTGGAGGGCCCTGATCTTGGAAGCGATACAAGTCTGGGCCTACCAATTGCACATCCTGCGTTGGTTGTTGGAGCTGGAACGAACGCCTATACAGCGGGCTCGCTTTGGCATCACATGGACGTACGCATGAACCAACCCACCACGTTGCTCAAGACGACGTCCTTCGGCAGGGTTGATCTGGACGCCTACACCGTGTTGATCCTTCCTGATGGAAGTTACAGCCTTTGGGGTGAGTCACAAGCGAAAAAGCTGACGCGTTATCTTGAAGATGGTGGTGTGGTTGTTGCGGTGTGCAACTCACTGTCCTGGTTGATAGCGAATGGGGTGGTTGATTTGGGCGAGTCTGAGTTAGAAGGGAAAGAAGAGAAAGACGAAAAAAAACCGGAGCAAACGCGGTTCTCGGAAAAACGTTTCGGTGACGCTCGCGAAGATGCTGCCCTGAAATCAATTGCTGGAGCGATGTTCGAAGTGAAGATCGATTCCACGCACCCTCTTGCCTACGGGGTTCCGAGTGACACCGTGCCTGTTTTTCGCCGCGGAACGTATCACTATCAACGACCGGAGAACAGTTATCAAACCGCTGGGATTTACGGACAGGTGATCGCCGGTTACGTCAATGACGAAAATGTGAAGGAGTTGCAAGGAACGGCCGCTGTGTTTGTGGTGCCGGTTGGCAAAGGTCGCGTGATTGTGTTGGCCGACAATCCAGTCTTTCGCGGGTATGTGCGGGCGACAGAGCCGTTCTTCACGAATGCTGTCTATCTTGGACCGAGCATACGCCTGCCAAAATCCACCAGTGATGAACACGACCACTAACAATTTTGATTGGAATCGGTTCAGTCAAAGGCCGACCACAAGTTGATGCGAAGTGTGGGCCGAAGTTGCGTTGTGGTTTGTCGCATGCTGAACTATTTGAAGTTTTGTTTGAATCGGCTTGCAGTGTGGTGTTGCGCGTTGACGCGTTCGCTAATCACCGTCGTTGAGGCGGTGTTTGATTGCCTTCAAGTATGCTCGCCCGTCATCGTCCACGTGGGAAGCGAAGGAGTCAATCCATCCGTTTGCGTCAAATGAATCACCCAAACCAAGAAAAACGTCAATCGCTACGTCCATTGTGTGTGATAGGAATGGGACGCCCCGAAGGTAGACAAAAGTGTCATCGGTGATTTTGAGCTGTTCGTAGATGTTCCGAAGTTCGGTTATTTGCTGAAAGGCTAAGTGATATTGTCGCTGATCGCGTAGTGCGCACGCGTAGTATTGCCGCATGAAGGGGATGCTTATGCCGTCTGACGCCCCCTCACGAGTCCGAGCAGACACCGCGTTGTCGAAAGCTTCCCGCCCTGATTGGATTTCGCCGTTAAGTGTTGCGGCGGTCACGACATTGAACCAACTCTCGGCATCGTTTTGAGTAGCGGCAACGTCCCGAAACAGTTGAAACGCCTCCTCGTAGTTATTGTGTCGAAAATGAACCAGGCCAACGAGCTTTTTCGCGTTTGTTGAGAGCCTCCGGTCGATGTCCGTAAGATAGGGTTCCGCCAATTGCAGAGCACGATCTGGATTAGCGTTTTCAAATGCAAGCCACGCATCTCGGAGTTGTGGGTGCCGCTTGTCTCCAGGTGAAGTATCCTCATTCGAGCTTGAAGTCTTACGTCGGCGTTTAAGAAAATCAAAGAAGCCCATGATGAAGCTCGGGGAAAAGAAGATGGACGGTAACCGACCCGCCAGCAGAGATCTACAAATTTAACAAACCTGTGATCGGCGGGCTCAGTTCACTGCTTGGTTTTGTCGTTTGTCTCGATTGGAATATTGCCGGCAATCCGCCAACGCCTTACCGTATCATCGTGTGTTCTCTATAACAATGTTTTACAGGCCTGGCTCGAAATTCTTCTTCGCTTCTGCCGTGAGCCGAGTGAAAATGTCATTGCCGTATTTGCGTTTGGCTTCCGTTTTCATTGCTTCGTTGTAGGCAGCATCCGCGTCCGACAACTTACCGACGACCATCTTGAACGTAAATCCGCAGCGACTTTGAAGCAGTTTTGTGTATTCGTTGTGCCCCGGCGGAGATGGTAGATTTTGGATGCGAAGTACGAGTCTGCCTTCCTTAATGTCGTTAGCGGCAGCGTTGTTCCCGGCTTGAGTCGTGGTTGCTATCTGGCCAGATGCGTTGTCAGTGGTTGTTGGATTTGAAGGGCATCCAATGAACAGTAACATGGTGAAAGCGAGGGCACTGACAAAGAGTCGTAGCATTGGCGATTCACTTCTCAATAGGGGAGTTCACTGAATTTGTGGTCTGAAGCTAACCCATGATGGTACATGCTTCGCCGCGTATGAGGAAGGCGAAGAACGATACCGTTCAGTGGACCACTCATCCAGCCCTGTTTCAATTTCGATAATGCGTGCGTCAATGCGAGATAAACTAAGTATTCGCGGGTCAAGATATTCGTTATTCAGAAAAACACCTACAAACGATGCCACAGTGGTATTTGAAATCCTGTCTCCTACATGGAAATCCGAACTCTTTAGCTTTTCAATTGCATCCCCGCGGTCGGGACACCAATTCGGCCAGGCGTCCAACAGGGTTTCATATTGTTTGATGCGGGCGTCTAGTTTTGTGATCCCATCACCAGTCGTCAGGTCGAGATCGTCTAGGAGCGCTGGTACGGTATGGCGACGATGGTCGCCCATTAGCAAATCGGCCAAGATCGTAAACCGCTCAATCTTTGCAAGAACGATTGGGTCGGTTGCTGTTTTGCCGCAGCCAAGTACAGTGCTTGCGAGCAGGATGCATCCGGTGAAGGCTATGTGTGGCATTCTGTTGTCACCGTAAGGCCACGTTAACCGGGCCGAGTGAAAGGTTTGAATGAGTGAAGCGAACGACCAAGGCGGATCGGCCCCGGTTCCGTGAGTGGTTGGGCGGCCTTTTTGGACCAGCATACATTCAAAGACTTCAATTCTATCGCAGTAAACAGGTGGGAATCAAATTATCCCAAGTGCAGGCATTGCAAGCAGTGGTCGATTATTTAAGTAAGACCAGCACTCAGTGTGTCGACTTCGTGAGTCAGCATCACGCGCGGTTGCCGCTATCCATGACGGACATTTGCCTTTCCATTGAAGCAACCGCCCCGTGATTACATCAATTCAAGTAATGAAATACTGCGAACACTATCAAAGTGGTCTGCAACGCCATCACCAGCCAGTATGGCCCAGGAGCCCTTTGTCGCTCAATCAGCGACTTGTCTCCGGCCCAACCTACAACAGCCACTCCCGTCCAAAGTTCGAGCATGTATGTCGAAAGTCCGATCAGCCCGAGAATCCAAGGTACATGGTCGGCAATCATTGGGGGGACCTAAAAGTTTTGCCGCAGATTTCTAAGGATAAGGGAGCCAACACGGCCCGAACCAAAATCGAGTCAATAAGAATTATTCCCGCCATTGGTGGCCTCGGAGCATCCATTGATTAGTCGGCATTTTGAGCACATTGTTGGCCTACCCGCCAATTGTGGTCAAGGATCGGCAACTCATTTTATTGACTGGTTTGTTTTCCAAACCGACGGTTGCTCTCCTTGATTTTTGGTGGGTGTTCGTAAAGATTCACTTGTTGGGCCACGTCTCTGGTTCTAACACTCTTCGGCATAACGATCCGCATCACCGAGTCGGAGAAGCTGATTTTTCATTCGTAAAACCGCGCTGGCCCGAGTTCGGTGAAGGCGATGATTGCCCCTCCTGTCTCTGAGCGTGAATACCAATTTGCTCTTGAATTTGATTGGGGTCTTCGCCTGTCTGAAGGTAATCATAAATCAATTTGTCCGGGTCGCCAGCGTAACTCACCTGGCGACCGCTGGTTAGACGCACATGATCCATTGGCTTGCTTGCATCTTGAATGTCAGAGATTCGAACATTCCAATCAACTTCGACGAGGGATTGAAGCTCCTGAAAGGTCCATGCGTAATGCTCTGGCACAGCGAGACGATCATGCTCGTCACGTAGGTCATGCCATCCGGTCGGCCATTCGCCCGAGCTGCGAATGTGATCGATGATCAACACAGCAGTCCAATCGGATGCGTATGCCTCGCGTGGGATATCTAATACTGTTTTGGCGAAGGGCAATGCTTTAGCGAAACCGTAAATCATGAGCCCAAAGACCAACAGACCAACCACGGTCGTCAAGGTGCGTTTCATCTATACTTCCATCACGCGGCGTTAGTTGGGGTAGCGGTAGGCATCACCGAGCGGCGACTAGTTTTCGGCTATCTCAAACACACACGCCAAGCGGCGCTGAATTCTCGCCCCTCCAGTGAATATGTTTGTAATGCCCGGTATCCAAAAGACTACAAGCCTTTCAGATTCACAATGGCTGGCCGTTAATTTCGCTTGCAAGATATTGCGGCCAGCTCAAGGGCTTTGATAGCATCGCGATCTTCGGACGTATTCACAGGGTGAAGTGCCGACACTACAAAAGTGCATGAGGGAGTAATTTCAGCGAAGACGATTCCGGTAATGTTGTCTTTTTTGCTTGTTACAGAAAACTCATACCGATATGCGGTGCGACCATTCCAGCGCCCTTGAGTGATTTTCGAGCCGCGCACCTCGGGCCACCGCGCAGTCAATGATTTAAGTATGCCCTCGAATAGTTCCTCATCGTTCTTGGCTGGGACGCGTGGAGGTGGTATCGACATAATGGTGATGGCTGGATTGATGGCGCGACCGGAGGCCATGGTCCACGCGGCGATCTTGATGCCGGCCTTTTCGTACGCCGTGGCATCCAGCTCGGCTTGCACGTAGTTCTTGGGTGGGCGTATTGAAAACCAGCCGTAATCTACGTGTGTCTCGAGCTGCTCGGTGGAGGATGAATGCACCGACCAAACCGGAACTTTCTGAGTGGGCTTCTCGCCAGCTTGAACGAGCATGTGGGTACCGAGCAACGCAAAGAATAATAGGCGTACCATGACGTGAGTCCTGAGGCGGAGTTTGGGGCATAATGCCCAACTTGATCGAGCCAGCATACAACTCGCGACTGTCTAAGCTTGAGACAATGTCACGAATTGACCATCCCGCTAGAATCGATACGCTGCACCGAATTCTTAGCGATAATGATGATACCGAGTGTGTCTTGGCGCTGCCAGCGAAGTACGCGCAGAAACTCCACCTTCCAAAGGAGAGGCTCACCCCATTGGTGCAGGAGTAGATCCTATTGCAACTGACATGTGAAAGCCAAATAAGGTTGCCAATAGCCCCGGAGATAAACCTGCCATCGACAAGAATTGACGTTGCAATTTCATTTGATTGTGACTCTTCGTGGTTTGATCAATATCTATATTGCCAACGATCGAAAGCACTGGCTTGTTGCCAGTGTCCTTCTTTTGAACTTCAGTCCGAAACGGCAATTTGGCGGCCATATTCGTCGATGGTGGTCGTCGCGATCTCAATCATCTTTGACGCAAATTTCGTGTCTGGATGTAGTAGCGAGAAATGGTAGTGCCAAACGTACTCTGTCGGGGCCTTGTTGTCATCGTAGTTGGCGGGATCGTCGACCATCGTTAAGCGGGCTAACGTTAAGGATAACCGAGCGGCGGCGGTTGACGTTGACTTCAATTTCCGCATAGTCCGCCGCTCCGGTACACGTATTTGTTCGCCGCGTTGTCAGTATCGTTGCGTCGTCCGGCTCGCGGCCCAATTCAATGTCTGGCCCCTGTTAGGTTCCGCCGCAAAGTCTGTCAGCATCAATTGAACGCGTCAGATACAGCAACACCGATGCCAATAACGACGATCACGACACCGGCCCAATGCATGGGGATAAAGAAGAAACTGTGATTCGAATGGTTGATTACCATTCGTTCACCCGTTTCTTCGTCAACAACGTAGCGGTCCGACCGGCCTTTCAACGTGAAGCCGATGCCTGACGAGACAATACCGCCAACAACCAATGCGGCACCAATTGCCCACTGGTGTGACGAGTAGTAGCCCTCGCCAAACTGCGCGTCGAGTAGGAAGTTGAACATCAGGCACGAACCGAAAGTGATTACAGCAACAACAAATCCAAGGCCAGACCAAATTACCATTTGCGTTACCGTTGTGTTGTTGAAGAAGCCATGTCGTCGGCGAACGTCCAGCATCACCGGATGCGGACGTGAGATTTACATTTGAAAATTCGGACACCAACCGCATTCCGGTGCATGCGTTTGTTATGCCGCAGTTTGGTTTCAACTGATGCTTGGCGAACTACTCGGACATCTCCGCAAACATTTGCTCGGCGGCTGCTTGGATTTCATCAGGCGACATTTCATGGAGTTGAGTGGTGATTCCCCATTCGTGGCCGAATGGGTGACGGACACGCGTGAATCGTTCGCCCCAGAGCACACCATTGGGGTCCCTTAGACCTTCCGAGCCGTTATTTTTCATGGATTCGACCATCGCGTCACAGTCATCGACGTACAAATGATTCGCAACGCTTGTACCACCAAGGCGTGTTGGACTTGGCGTGCCACCATGTTCCGGGAGTTCTTCGCTGATGAAAGAGTTCCGTTACCGATGCGAAATTCTCAGTGCATCACGCTCTCGTCCGGCATGTTGAGTAGCACTTGCGTCACAACACCAAAACGTGTCGGTGTAGAATGCGACCTCCTTTTGAGCATTGTTGATACTCAGCTACGGCGCGAATTCGCAGGGTGTCGGTGAAGACATTTGCTTGTGATCGTCGGGCGAGTGAGTGAGCATTCGTGGTAGCGGCAGAACGGCCAGCGTAAGCGGGCGGCAACGTTACGCGTTGCTCTTAGAATTCCGCCGGATTCGCCGGTCTGGTTGCCGCAAGTGCACTGGCGTTGTCCCGCAAACGCGCGGGGAATNAAAATCACACGTNTGGACTTCCCCATGTTCCCAAACACAATGCAAATGTTTAACGCGCTTGAAGTGTCTGATCTTCCCACTTCCTGGTCTTGCCGCGCAGGTGGTGGTCGAAAAATCCCAACGACAATTCGTCTGTGCCCGTCCCAGGCCCCCAACCGTGCCTGCCGCCTTCAACGGTTATCAGGGTGCTAGGCGCATCTGCGTTCCTGAGTGCCGTGTGGAGCACCTCCGACTGGCTGAACGGCACAACAGAATCAGCCGTGCCGTGGAGAATCAAAAACGGCGGATCACCGGCGGTGACATAGGTGACAGGGCTGGCGGAGGCTGCCTTTTCAGGAGCATCCCGAATGGGGGCGCCCAAGAGGCTTGCCACGGTCGGGTAANACGCATTCTGATCCGTTCCGGTCCCCNCGGGAGCAGTCTTGTACAAATGGAGAAAGTCGGCAGGCCCGTAGTAATCGACAACGCAGGAGACACGGCTCGAAACATCGGTGTCGGATCCGAGCTCGCCATCCATGTCTGAAACATCACCGCTGGTTCCCAGCATGGCGACCAGATGGCCCCCGGCCGAGTCGCCCATGACCCCAATGCGGTCGGCGTCCAGCCCAAGCCGTTTTGAATTGGCTCGCACCCAACGGATGGCGGCCTTGCAGTCATGAATCTGTGCCGGCCACTGAGCCTCGCCACTCAGCCGATAGCCGACCATCACGGCGGCGTAATCGCCCGTGGCGACGTATTCGACCATCCGATACAGGGGCCACTTCTTCTCGCCGTGGTTCCACGCTCCGCCGTGGATGTAAACAATGACAGGTAGGGGTTCGTTCCCGGAGTCTTTGGGGATCAGCAAGTCAAGGGCCTGCCGGGGGTTGTCGGTATCAGCGTAGGGAATATCGATCGTGTAGGTCATTGATGCAGGCGTTGGGGCTTCTCCAGGTTCTTTCGCAGTGGCCGCCGCACCAAAGACGAAAAAGGCCGCAGTCGCGACATAGAAGAAGGATAAAATCTGCATCGACTTGGCTTTCAAAGAAGAATGTTGCTGTCCACTTCCTGTGGCATAACGGTCGCAATCACCCGGTCGCGATGAAAGATTGTCCATTGCCAAAACGCCCGACTTCACGACTCGGGTTCACCGCTNGGTTATATCGCATTCCNTGGCTTGGTCAAATCACTGAGTTTATCGTCATTCAGTTAACGCCTTTTCTAACGCGTTAACCATACGTCGCTGAAACCTTTCAACCCTTCCAAACGCNCTTGCGGCCTTTTTCCTTGCCGCATTCGGATTCGTGGCTATTTCTAAGACAGCGGGCATATACTTCTCAANATCTTCGGGCCGATCGATGTCGAAATGCCAATCGTGAAGCCCAATATCGCGCCACATCGTGCGTTTGATGCCCTACTCGGCAAAGCGACCAACAGTCCCNGGAATTCCATTTCCAATGCACATGATCGGGGACTGNTGCTCCAGCCCAAACACTTCGGCAGACCGGANGTAAGTGCTGGACGCTTCNTCGGGAAGCCAATAGGTCTCTTTCCAAACGACATCTTTTCGGACGTCGTCCGGAAGCTTGTCGACATTCATTTCCTTGCCAAGCGACATTTGGGTGATGTCTTCGGGACAGACCAGGATTCTCATGTCTGTCTCTCGAACAACGCTGATGATCGCCTCACGCAAGATCGCATGATCGTGCTCTTTCATCTCGTCATTACGCTTCCTGGTCTCTTCGTTTACGGGAGCCTTTGGATCGAACGGAGGTGCGACGTCCCAGTAACCTGCGCCTGTGTGGAGAGGATGTCTGCGATAACTAGGGATGCAGCAAAGGAACTTGATATGCTCCAAGCTGTGGGCAGAGGGGAACCGGTTGGCAGCTTGGTCGTTTCGCACATCTGTGCTAAAGGTGGCGTCCGGTCCGAAACCCATGATGGGANACTGAATGCCGTTGCCCTTTGCTGTCTGGAGCGAGACGGATTCNCGGAAAAGTAGGAATTTCGCATTGGACAAAAGGTTTCGCTGCTCCGCGGCTCGCTTATTCCCAATGCCAACACCAAAGACTCCCTACGGTTTGTCCGTTTCTTTGCGCCACCGCAAACNTTCATCTTGCCCTACAAAAACGGGTCCCGAACTGTGCAGGACGAAGGCGCACTCGTGAAATGCCGATTGCACTTCATGGTCTTTCTGGATGATTCGTAGATTGGGGAACCTCCTCAGGATCATTTCCCTTCCACCGTCTCTGACGTTTTTCGGCCACAAAATGATCCCGACTTCCGGCAGGTAGGTCTTGATCAAATTGATCGTGCCGAGTGTATGCGCGATGTCACCAATGTTGATGCTAAGCCACGATCCTCGGAGAAGGATCCGAGGTCGCTTCTTCAGATTGGCGGCTATCGCCGTGCATGGCAGAGCAGCACTCGACATGCCAAGCAAAGCGGACTTGAGAAAACTGCGTCGGTTTGAACTCATCGTTGGTTTAAGCAAGCGAGATAACGACCACGTTAACCGGACGGCGGCTAGTGATTCTCCATTTCAAAACGCACGGACTTCGCCGTTCCGTGTGCATCGCTGTTTTCGCCCTATTACTTCTCCGGGATCACAGTCCCCTTCTGGNCGGGACTCNCCGCATCCGTAACATCCGCAAGTCGGTCCAGTCCTCGAAATCTAAACCGCTGTTGGAAGCTGATCTGTGAAAGTTTCTCGGACTTTCCGAAGGATAGAGGGGGCATTAATTCATTTAGAGCACCAAATTCGGTTGTAACCTCTTGGGCAAAGTCCATCAACTCCCAGTTCACCTTCACGTCGCGAACGAAATTGTTTCGGACTCGATTGCCTTTTGGACAACCATAGACTTGTGCGGTCAGAGAATTTCCAGCGAGTCNTCGGAGCTCGGAGTATCGCTCTCGAAGCAGAGGCCCACTCGACTTGTCCATTAAAGCCTTTCGCAATCGAATTAGTGACTCATTGACCTGCTTTGAAAACTCAGGGCGGGAATCCCAACCGAGACACCGACTATCGAGATGGACAAATACTGGAGATTGATCAACCACATTAAGGCGAATGATGTTGTCTCGACCTCCGCTGATAAAGACCGCGCACACCGAGCTGTCTTGGACGACATTCTCGAACACATGGGCGCCGGAAGTCCCATCATCAAGGTAGATGCCCCGCGAGGCACCCGTCACATAATTTTGGCGGACGACGTTNCCGCGNAATAGCGAAGCATGGGGTCCGCCCCACAAATAGATTCCACCTGAGTCATCCCTGGACACATCCGAGATGCGGTTGTGCTCGACAACGAGATCCCGACCCATTGCCCGGATTCCATTCGTTTCCGTGGCGGATTCTGAGATCGAATTGCCAGCAATAACTACTCTCTGGTCGAATACCGTAATCCCGTCGTTTGCCCATTTGGCGTCAGCAAGATTAAATCGGGAAATGCGATTGGAGGTGATGAATCCACGAGGTTTCGTGTCTGCGATTATTGTATGGGGGTCGTTCCAGACGTGGATCGCGCTTTGCCAACAATCCTTGAACGAGCATTCTGTGATTGCGTAACGGTCACTCTTCCCACCAACAATGACAGCGTGGCCCTGGCTATTTACGAAATGAATGCCCTTTAAGGTGATATGACGGCCGGCAAGAAAGACCGTCTCCTTGCCTTTCGGGAGAGCGTCACCATCAAGGATAGCCTCAGAATCGGCTACAGTGGTGACAGTCAGTGGTGTTTCCGTGAACCACTGCAGTNGAATAGTNGCAGAAGGCTTGAAACGGCCTTCGAGAAGNAGTTCATGACTCTCTCCCGGAGCACTTCCCAGGCTGTTCAATGCCTGATCGACGACCTTTGGCAGTTCCAATGATGTCGTGGATGCGCTATTGATCCGGACCGTTTCCGCNTGCGCAAAAGATGCCGCCAAAACCGAGGTGGCGATTACCATGAAACTTAGTACACGAAGGAACATCGAAGTACACACAATTGTTTAGGGTGTAGGATCACGTCTGCCGTAAGCGGGCGGCGACGAGTGGTTGTCCAGTGTAACCCCGCGTGACTTCGCCGCTCCGGTTCACGGCTTGGTTATCCCGCAGGATGAATGTCTTGATTCGATACAAGCTGCGGATTTCGCCTGCCCAAATAGAAAGAAACCGGCACCACAATACACGACAGCAGTATAGTGGAAATCCACTGCACAACGCCAAGAAAGAAGACGCCTAGATCAGTCCCTTCTGGGAGTGCTTTATTCCGGTTTAGAAAAGCTTGGGTTTCCAAAGACAGAAATGTCGTCTGGAGCACAGACATAAGGAGAATGAACACAAAGAGAGTTATCGAAAGGGCTCGGTGGGAGCGCACGAAAGACNAAAGAATGCCAAGGATGACATACGGACCGACCAGAAGAACCGCTACCACAGTGAACATCAAGGAAGCCGTGAAAAATGACGGGCCCCAATTCTCAGTGCTTGCAACAATATTGTAAGCTGAAATCGCAGCCGCAACGGATGATGTAAGAAGTGAGAGTTTCCAGGACATGAGCTTAAGAGCGGGGTAACGGTAAAGCTGAACGGGCCGCCGCCAGTCAGTGTTCCACTTGATTCTCTCCGAATCGGCGGCTCCGGGCGAGCGTCTGGTTATCTGGCCACGTTTTCATTCTGAGGCATCGAATCTTGTTTTTGGTCCACTCCACTNTCATCTCAGTGATCGGAGTTCGAANAATGCACGGACAGAGAAACTTGGATCCATTTGTCCTGACACTGCCTCGTAAAACCCGTCTTTGCGTTTCTTGAGAAACAGGAGGTATTCGGGTTGGTTCGTAAAACTCTGGCGTTTCTGTTTCAGTACTCGCTGCCCGTCTTCTTCTTGATGCTTTTGCGTCACATCGATCGAGATGGGTTTCAAGAAGAATGATACAAGACTCGGTCCGTCGTTGTAGGGACGGGCAGGTTCCGTGTAGTTAAAATGAATCAGATGAATGCATAGGGGAGCTTCGCCTTTGAGTACGGAGCTTGCATGAAAGATTGTCGTAACGCCCTCGAAGCGGTCTTTCTCAAAGACCTTTTCGGGCCATTCTTGCTTAGAGGTAGCAAGGCCCTGGGCATAGGCGATGACGATGAGGTCAGCCTCCTTGAAGAGTCGATCGTAGGGCCAGTCTTCTACCTTCCGAGCCCACGTCGTTGACGGCGCAAAAAGGATCCCAAGGATTGTCGCAGACCAGATTGCTTTCACAGCTTTCACTCCTTCACGGTCGCCCAATTGAGCGGGATAAGGTCCAAAATCACAGGCGGCAAAAAAAGTTTGAAATCGCGAAAACCCATTGGTATCAGCGCGAGGCCAATGCCGCTCAGGTCCATCCGTTGGTTACGTTGCCGCTCGCTAAGTTCATGTTTTTACGTTCTATTGACGGATTACCAATGTAAAGCGTTCCTTAAAGTCAGCGAGACATGTCGAACAAATCCATCGGTCCCCGTGAACCGTTGCGTAACCATCGGTTTTGACATCTGGATCGGTTGATGCCTCCATGAATTTCGCCAAGCAGAATTCGCAATGGTCGTGATCCCACGATTCACTGGTGCGACGGTATTTGTGGTAAGTGACTACGGCGCCCTTCAGGTAGCGCTCTTGGCCCTGTAGCCGCCAATCAGTGTCATCTGCCATCTAAGGTTCTCAAGGCGGGATAACGTTTGCGATCACCGAGTCGGAATCAGCGATCTACCATTTGAAGCATCACGCAAGTCCGGATTCGCGTGCATCGTCTTGTTATGCTGCGATTACTTCGTTTGAACAGAGGGATGCAAAATATTGCAGCCGGGATTTGCACGGGCGAAATCATTGACCTGT
>NZHC01000074.1 GCA_002689655.1 Rhodopirellula sp.
GTTGCTGCCATCAACAGTGCGTGTCCAATCAAAGCCTTCATCCCTGATGGGCACCGCGCCGTTGTAGGCATAGAAAATGTTCCCGTCGCGGTCAGCGTATGTCACGTTGAACATGGGAATGGCACACCGTGAAAATGCTTTTTTCCATTCTTGAAAGTTTTTGGCACGAACCATCTCTACTGCCTGGTCCAAACGTCCCACATCAAATAGACGGGCCACTCTTGCGACGACAGCCTGCTTGCCGTTGTAGGACATGATGGGTCCTGTTTCGGTCTTGCGAAACGTGACGATCTTGGTTTCGACCACATTGTTTTCTTTAATTGAAATCGATTCTTGCCACTCTTCTGCTTGGCGATAACCATCACCGAAGCGATACTGGAGAGGATCAGTGGGGTGACTGAATTCGATTCGCCATGAGTCGGCGACGTCGGGTTGATTCACCGTGTAAGCCCACCCCAGGTATTCGTTGTGACCGAGCACAGGGATGGGGTTTCCAAAGAAGCATGCACCGGAGAAGCGGAGCGTTTCCTTGCTGTGCAAATGCATCTCGTAGAATTGGCCGATTCCGTACCACGGTTGGTGTGGGTTGATGAACAGCATCGCCTCACCAGATCGGGTTTTTTGCGGAGCGATGGCCCATGAATTCGAGCCTATGGCCTCGCGCACTTCTGACTCAAACTGGTTGGGTGGATCGAACCAGTCCCAGCTATACTGTGGAAGTTTTTGATCTCGAAAACTTAGCTTCGCATCCTCTGGCCGAGGTTTTCTGGCTCCGCTGCCGCCATACGTCATGGTTAACATCAGGTACCGGTCAATCGCAAGCACGTGCCACGCTTCGAACCGCTCTAGCAAACGTGGTTTGACGGATGCGTCTGTTGCCAGCAAGTGATTCACACCTGCGGCAAAGGCTTGGAGAAGCTTCCGGCTTTCAGGGGGCAATTTGGCGAAGTCGGCTTCTGAGCGTCTCGCAAGCTCAAAGCTGCGTACCAGTAAGTCCGTTTTCAGTCCATCTTTGCCGCGTACCTCGGCGTACCTTCCAATGGCTTGGATGGTGGTGTCCTCAAGTTGCCAGAAGTAATCCTCTGCTTGCGCATAGCCAGCTCCGAACAGTGTGCTTTCATCCGTGTCGCCAAACAGGTGTGCGACTCCCCATTTGTCGCGGTGGATTGTGACTTGTTGAGTCAGTCTGCTGGTGGATGCTTGCTGCTTCCTGTTTAGTATATGATCGTCCGCTGACGCAGGGTTTTTTTCAGGACATAACACGAAAGTGCAGGTCATGAAAAACACAGTGGTTAGGAAACGGATTTCTGTCATTGGGTCTTTGTCAAATTGAATGTGCGGCTTACCATTTTTTAATCGCAAGTTGTTGTGCATGATGTTGGTGTGCGACGTCGTCAATAAACGATCCCAACACGCCGGTAGAGGTCGGCAAGGATCCAAAGTGGACCGATTAACAGAAACTGCAGGTCGTTTGCGAATGCAGGTTTTTTGCCCTCAATGTGGTGCCCAATGAACTGGCCAATCCACGCGAGGATGAATAACGGAACTGCCCATTGCCATGCTTTTAGGCCAGTCCACTGCTCGGTGTGGCTGAGAATGAAGATCGAAATTGACGCGATGATCAGCATGCCGATCGCAAGGCTTGGTGCGAGGCGTGTGTAGTAGAGGGTGCTGAGCAGGATGACAGCGGTTGCGATATTGACCCAATCGCCCCAGTGGGCGATTGGGGGCGGCACCGGGATCGACCACAGAAGTCCAAGAATGCTAAAAACGATCATGGGCACGCAAATGAAGTGGATTTGTTTGTTCAGTGTGTTCTGGTGATACAGTGAGTATTGATTCAGCCATTGGTCGATGGCCCGTTGTGTTTTTAGGCCACTTGGTGTTGCCGTCACTCGCTCGCTATTACGGATCTCTGCGCTGTCCAGTTGATCGCGTGATGAGGCTGCTGCGGTGTTGCCACTCGAGTCGCATTGAGTGGGTTTCGTTGTGTGCATGGGTTCACCGCTGTTTTGCGCAGTCATGTCAGCTTTGTTTTCGTGTGACCTGCGGTCGTGCGAGTCGTGTGACGACCGTTGGTGAGATGCGAAATCAAGGTGCAATACGTGAGGCGTATGTTACACCATTTTGTGTAACAGGAAGTATTCATTGAAAAGCCACACTCAGCCGGTGACGGCATGCCAGAGCAGTTTTGGCAGTCTTAGGGCAGAGGGGTTTAAATAAAGGTCCAGTAGATCCCATGACACTTTTTCCGGTCGTCGATGAGTTGAGTACCAAATTGGTTTTGGGTGCATTCTCAAGGGGGCGGTAAGGATTGTTTTTTCGGGCCGATTTAGCAGAAAGGTGTTGTGGACAGAACCAATGCCACTTTGGACATTGCCTAAATTCGCTCCTGGAAATCCGCCCCACGGCGGCGACATCAGGGCGAAGGAAATGGCGGTCCACTGGTTGATACCGATTGTTCCGTATCGCAACTTGCGCAACGTCTCGTCAAGAAGCCCTGAATGTTTGCGGCGAAACGCAGTGGGGATGGTAAGACTGGCTGCCAGAGTGCCCCAGATATCTTGATTGAAAATGTCCCGAACCTGTCCGAGAAACTCTTCCTCATTCTTTGAGTCCAATGTCAATTCACCGCACACGCATGTGAATGATTCTTCCTTAACCAAGTGTGGCGTTGCCTTGGGGTTGATGTCGCGTTTTAGGGTCCAAGGCAGGAAATCACGATTCGCTGGTGGCTCGCCGTTGAAGCGGTTAAAGCGATCCGCAGCACCAGGGTAGTACGCATATCGAGCTGGGGTGGCTGCAAGAATTGAATCAAGTAAATCAAGGAATTGTTTTTTCTGAGACCATTGGCGGCAGGTGACAATGAGTTTTGTTGCAATGCAATTGAAGGATGCGTTGTTGATGATCGACGAGGCAATGGTTTCTGCCTGGGCACGCAATTCCGCAGTCGAGTAGCGTCCTGGCATGACTGCCCATGGGCTGACGTTGCCCAGTTCACTTGTGATCGTTTTTTTCAGTAGTGGACTTCCTTTTTGCTTGCGTTTTTTAGCTTCATCACCGTGTCCCCAGACGATGCAGTCATGGGTATGGTTGGAGCCTGTGATGTGAATCGATTGGGCGATCGGATGGTTGATCAGTTGCTGACCCGTTTCGCTACCACCGCGGACAATCCTCAGTACGTTCGCTTCAATCAGAGGTTTGAATGCAGTTTCAAAATGAGGAGTCAGGTAGTCATTGACGGGGTTCATTTTTAGTAACACGGCGCGATTCTCGGTCAGCACCTTGCTGAGCATGTCGGTCGCAGCAATGGAAGAAACATTCCCGGCTCCCAGTACCACGGCGATAGATGCTTCCGCAGTGCCTGTGCGAAATTGGTCGGTTGCATCCGAGAAAATATTTGGTTCCGTAATCGATGGTGCAAGCCACGTTTCAGCTTTCATTGGCCAGAAAAGCAGCGAGTCATTCAGTTGTTTTGTTGGGAACACCGGGATGCGATACTGCCCCTGTCGCTGCGTCACTGGTCCGGGTAAGCGTGGGGTGCCACTGTTAGCGATATCTCTAAATGATTGTGCCAGCAAATGAAGAAATCGCACGGTTGCGATGGGGCCTCCTGTGATTTCCTCTGCCCGTGCCGGTGAGTCACTGGGGATTTGTTTCGCGGTGCATGCCGATTCAACCCAATGACGGGCAACATCGCCCACGCCCACAGAGCAGCGATCAATTAATTTGATTCGTTCTTCAAGCGATAGAGTGCGTAGGAAATTCGCGCCCAACTGAAGTTGTTCGAATAACTCGTCACTCTCTGCGGCAGGCAAGTTTGCTGAAGCTTGGCTGTTCATCAAGTCTCACCTGTAAGTGCTGAGGTCAATCAAGTTGTTCGATCCATGCACGTATCAGTTCGGCAGCCTCGGTCGGTACTAGGTTTTTGCCGACGCTGGGCATCGCAATGCCAGGATCTTCCGACTCAATGCGGTACAGCAGGATGGATTCATCTGGTTTGCCCGGCACGATGTCAAATGATCGGCCTCCTGAACCATGTCCCGCTGCGACGGGTACTTTGTGGACGCCAAACTTTGCCGGATTCATTTGGGTCAAACGCAGATCCAGGCCGGAGGTACGCGCAGATCCACGTGGATTGTGGCAGTGTGCACAATTCACATGTAGCCACGAGCGGGCGCGATCAGAGACAGACCGCTCTCGGGTGTCCCCGAATACAGGCCACGCATCGATGGATGCGGGCGCCGGTGCCTCAGCCAGCAAGTCCTGTTCGGTCCACGCGGCTATTTGATTCCGTGAACCATGCCCATGATCCCAGCTTCCATTCAGGTTTGCTGCTACCGGTCCAAGGGGAACGAATTGGTCTCCCTGCTGGTGGCAATTCAGGCATTGGTTGGCGTTGGGAACCTGGTAGCGATTGCTTCGTTGCTTGCCATCCGTGTGAATCCAACTGACGTCAATTTCACTTCCACCAAGGGCAAGAGTTGCTTCGGTCTGCTGTTCATTCCAAAGATAAGAAAAACCAAACCAACCGTCGTCCCGACGAAATTCAATCCGTGTTTCGAGTAATCGTTCGCCCTGAGAAGGGTCAGTCATATCAATGGGATAGGCAAATGTTTTTGAAATCACAGTTCCGATCGGAAATTGAATCGTCCCCTCTTTGGAGTAACGGATCTGTTTGCCCTCGGGAATTTTAAAGAACCGGTGCTTGCTGGCGTAATCGCTGAACAGCGGTGTGTTGAGTTCATAGGGATAGACGTGTTCGGCTGGTAAATGATCTGCGATGGTTCCCTTGAATAATCCATATTCCGAAAGCTTCTGCTTCGCCGTTCGATAAACCAGGACTGCGTTCGATGCATTCTTGCTTGGTGATTTAGGTGGGGGTAAGACGACCTTGGGGATTTGAACACGTTTGATTTCATGTGGAGTCAGTTCGCTGGCAATGCTGTGTCGTCCCGTGAGCAGGTCTCGAGGGTTCATGTGAGAAAGATCGAAGTTCGTAAATCTTGCTGCGATATTGTTTTGAATGGCGGGTATCTGCTGTTCCGTCAATAATGCGTTCTTCATTCGAGCAGGGTCACCCACTCCATCCCAGAAAATGTCTGGAAAGACGCCTCCCACAAATGGAGCAAGTAGCAGTCCCATCTCACCCGCAGGGGCATAGCCGCTGTCGCTGATTTTGTTGTCGTGGATTGAGATCAATTCCGGATAGGGATCAAAGTCAGTCGTGTCACGTTTTTTTAACCTCTTGCTGCTGGCCTGATAGGCGAGTACCGCTACACCTGTCGTTTGGTGATGTTTTATGGTGTTGTGATCGACTTCGACTTCATCTGTCGCCATCACCATGATTCCCATGCCTGGCGGCACTGATGCGACGACGTTCCCCTTGGCGGCAAAGTTCAAATGGTTGTTGTCGGTGACCTCGTTGTCGCGTACCCGGACTTGTCGGCCGGATTTGATCTGTAAGCCAGGTAAATCAAAAACAAGAATGCCACCGGTGTTTTTGATTGCAATGTTGTCATAGACATCAGCGTGAATTGTATTTTCAATTTCGATCCCCGCGACATTTCTTTCAGCACGATTCGAACGGACAATGACGTTGCGACTCTGCCCCACGTAGATGCCGGCATCTGATGCACCAATGGCGGTGCAACTTTCGATCAATACATTGCTGCATTGAACCGGGTAAATCCCGTAGGCTCCATTGGTCGATGATGCAGGCCCCGTCCATTCGGTGCGTACGTCACGGAAAGTCACCCCGTCAGCACCCAGCACTTTGATCGCATTGCCTGCGGTGTCTTCGACTGCAAACCCCTCCAGCAGCAATTGATCACCTGTGGCTTCCAAGCCTGCTCCACCTGATGCTTGACCTTTAAATGACAAAACCGTTTTGTTGCTGCCGGCACCGCGGATCGTGAGATGGCTGGTTGTGATGTCCAGTTGACGATGAAATTGGAAGCGTCCCTCTGCCAGTTCGATCACATCACCCGGCATCGCGTCGATCAGTTTTGACTGAAGTTGGTACTGAACATTGGGGCCAGCCTGCAACTTCGATATTCGAGGTGATTGCTTTTCGACGGCAAAGGCCAGTGGCGAAAGCTCCAAGCTGACAAACGCCATTGCCATTAGCAAACACGCCGTTACTAATGAGGTTGCTGGACAATGAATCAGGGAAATGCAGCGGTGCATGAGGGGTGAAAAAAGTTTCGCGCAGGATCTCAAAATCAACTCCCGCAAGTGGATAGATGCATGGTAGGACACAACGTGAATGTACCAGTCGTGCGTAGGGAAAGGCCAAGTGTCCTTCCGAAATGTCCAGACCATGAAAACGCGGTGGATTCTAACAGTCTAGCGTCTGCGGGAAAATTCAACCAGTTTGAGCCTGCCAGCAGACAGGCAAAGGCACGTGCCTGTGCGTGAGTTCCCTGAAACGGTGCTGTGTGTGGAGTGGTCGGTTGGATCGCGTCACATCATCGATGCTGATCCATTGGTGTGCGCTGCGGATGCCGATGTGGGACTTTTTGTGGGGTGTCGGCTCGAAAATTCATTGAGCAGGCAATCACTTTCGTGATTGGATTACACCCAGAAGTTTCCGGTAATTTCGTCCCAGAATGTCTTTTTTCTCTTCTTCGCTGATTTGGGCAGTGATGACTTTTGCAAGTTCTGTTCCCATTGATCGAGATGGCAAGTGACTGCCGAATACAATTCGTTTTGATCCCAATTCGCGAGTGGCCATCTCGATGAAACCCGCGGTTGCATCAAACCCGGACGTTTCGATTAGAACGTTGGGCGTGTCACGCACAGCACGAATACCTTGTTCCCATTCACCACCGGCGTGTGCGCAGATGAAGTTTTGTTTCGGGTAACGGGAGGCCAAGATTGCAAGCTCGATTGGTGTTGATTCATTTGGTGAGCGTTTCCCACCTGTCTTCAGCCATGTGTGTTGCATGATTACCCCCCCCAGTTCCGATACTCGTTCCACGAGTCTGATTGCTTTGGGGTTCAGGCAATTGGCTGCGCCAGGTCCACTTCCCGGAAAGTAAACTCCCAGCATGGGGCCATCTTTTACCCACTTGTTCAGAGCTTTGAGTGAGTCGTTGGTATTCTGCAAATTGAGCTGAATCATCCCCAGTAATCTGTTGGGCCATCGCTCAAATGGCTTCAGTACGAGCTGCGGTTGGGTCCGCAATAAGTTTTCTAGCGCGGGGTCGGTGGTCGTGCCGATTCCCACATGGGCAAAGTAGCATAGCCTTTCAAAATGCCCCAATTGGATCGCTGTCATCGATCTTTCCATGTCTTTGATCAAATCACGGCTGCCGTCGGTTCCCGGGTGTGAGAAAGCTGGGGTGAAGTAGGAGTCCCAGATTCGGTAATCGCGAAGGGTCTCTGTGGGTGGTAATCCAAAAGTCATTGGCCCTGCTTTTGTTGATTTTGGCGAGATGTGCTTTTCGAATTTCGAAAATGCTCAGCATTCTCCTGCATGATTGCTTTGACCTCAGCGCCGGGGATGTCCGTCTCAATCATTCGTATGCAGGCGGCTTCCGGGATCAGGAATGGCGAGTGAGATCCATAAAGCACGCGGTCGATACCAATTGCTTTGACTAGTGTCGAAACGCCATCTGTTCCATCTACTCTTGATGTGTCTACGGCGAGTCGATGAATCGACGCAAAAGTTCTCAGGTCAGATGCGGAGGGGCGGCAGTTCAGAATTTGTACTCTTGCTTCTGGAATTTGCTGCATCCAATGCTGTAGAGGTCGCGGATCCACATTGGGAGCCTGTATCGAGTTGGATTGGGTGCGTGTGTCTTCCATTGCAATCACAACTTGCACGAACCCGCCCAGTTTAGTTGCGGTTTCAAGTAGCTCACCAAATACTGCGTCACCCAATGCATAGCCATGGTAACCGGGAAGCAGTCGGACTCCGGGCATGCCAAATCGGCCCAAGCACAGATTGAGATCATGTTTCCAATCAGGAAAAGTTGGGTTGACCGCGCCCACAGGGATGAGTTCCCCTCGGTTTTGACAGGCTCTCAGCAATCGTTCATTAACAGTTCGCAAGTCGCGATGCAGGAGGGCTTCGAAACTACCTGCCCATACCTCGGTAATGCCCAGTTGTTGAAACTTCGCACAAAGCTTATTGACCTCATCAAGAGGAAGGCGTCGGAACGGCCAGTGAAACAGGCTGACGTTCGTGTCGATAACCCTCGATGGCATGGACAAAGGGTGATTGATGCTGGGTGGCGCGGGCATGGTCGCCAATTTCTCTCTTTCGCTCGCTGCCACCATGGAAGCCGTTCCTGCTGCCAAAGCTCCATGTATCAATTCACGTCGATGGAAGGTCATCAGCAGTTCCCTGAAAACTAGGCCAGAATGTCATGCACCACAGTAGGGATATTCACACCTGTCAGTCGTTCTTCGAGTCCACTGCGGCGGAAGAACAGTTCTTGATGGTGGAGACCAAGCAGATGCAGAATGGTGGCGTGAAAGTCATGGACGCTGACGGGGTTTTCAATGGCTTTGTGCCCAAAGTCGTCGGTTTTACCGTACGACAATCCACCTTTGACTCCTCCCCCAGCCATCCACGACGAAAACGCCTGCATGTTGTGGTCACGTCCAGTGTAAATGTCACCTGACCGTTGTGATGTTGGTGTTCGTCCGAATTCCCCGCCCCAGATGACCAGCGTGGTGTCAAGCAGGCCTGTTCGTTTTAGATCTTTTAGCAGAGCTGCAACTGGTTTGTCGGTTCGCTCACAGATGGCTTTGTGGTTCGCGCCCAAGTCCACATGGCTGTCCCATGGTTGTTCTTCAAGAAAAATTTGCACAAACCGGACGCCGCGTTCGACGAGTCGTCGGGCCATCAGGCAACGTTTGCCATACGAGTCGGTCTTCGCTTCGCCCACGCCATATAAACGCAGGGTTTCTGAGTTTTCGCGGTTCAAGTCTAAGGCTTCGTTAGCTGTCAGTTGCATCCGGGCAGCAAGGCCATATGACTCAATTCGTGCATCAAGGTCCTGGCGGTGAGGGCGTTTTGAACGGTGGATCTTATCAAGTGTTTTTAACAATTCGCTGGCAGTGGCAGACACGTCTGCAGGTTGCTTGTATTGCTTGCTGAGATTCAGGATGGGCGATCCCGTCGGGCGAAAGGGAGTGCCTTGGTAAACGGGAGGCAAAAAGCCTGCTGTCCAGTTTCGTGTTCCGTTTTTGGGCAATCCCAGTGGATCTCCCAGCACCACGTAGGCCGGTAGGTTCTGGTTCTCTGAGCCAAGTCCATAGGCTGTCCATGCACCCAGCGTCGGGTATCCCATGAAAAGTCTGCCACTGTGGATCTTGTACAACGCATTGTCATGATTCGGGTGGTCGGTCCACATCGAATTGATCAGGCATATGTCGTCGACCATTTTTGAAGTATGAGGAAGCGTATCCGCCATCCACATGCCAGATTCGCCGTGTCGTTTGATGGGATACTGTGCTCCCATCATTACCCCGATGTCGGTAACGCTTGTGTTGCCAATTTCTTCCACGCTTCCCGGATACGGCTTGCCATCCAATTTGGCTAATTCCGGTTTGGGATCGAACAGGTCCATCTGGCTTGGGCCGCCGTTCATGAATAGCTGAATGACCGAGGTAGCGGTGGCTGGGTGGTGCACCGGCTTTGGACGTAGATCATAGGTGCTGCCCAAGTCTTCCGAGTGCGAATCGTATCCTGTATTTGGTCGGATCGATGTTGGTTGGTCAGCGAACAGGTCATCAGTCATCAGGTGCATTAGCGCAGCACCCAGCAGCCCATCGCTGGTGCGTGCGAAAAAGTCCCGTCGAGAAATTGAGGGAAGCGGTGCCAAGGTTACCTAGTCCACATAAAGGAAAGCAGCGGTGTTGAAAATCGTGTGGCAGAAAGTTGCCAGCGCCTGGGTTTTGTCTCCTTGCCAAGCAAGCTCAAGCTTGGTCAAAGTCATGTCGCCAAGTTCGAGTTCTGTCTGGCTTGCAGGTCTGCTGAACGCAATCAGGTAAACCAGATCGACCCGTGTTCGGTTTTGGTCATCGAGTTTCTCGGATTCGATGATGCTCATGATCCGATTGGCAAAAGACAGTGACAGGTCGTGGACATGTTTGTCATTGAGCAACATCAACGCTTGCGGTGAAACGGTTGAGATCGGGCGGTCAAGGCAATTGGGCCCCATTTGAGGATAATCAAAGGTGTCCATCATCGTCGCGATCTCGGTACGCCGGTATTGCAGGTAAATGCTACGACGCCAATAAGAATCGGGTTGGCTTTGTTCCAAGTTGCGAGAGCTTTGCTCCGCAGAGCCTTGCAAGGCAGGTAAGTCGCTGGGGGCCTGTTTCGGGATGGAATCGTTGCTGGAAGGGCCGCTGTAATTTGGGTAGACACTCACAAGCCCGTCACGATTGACCGAGACCGCGTCGGGTACACCCCCAGAAGCGAATGATATTCGTCCAGACACGAACAACAGTGAGTCCCGCAGTGCTTCGGCGTCCAGACGCTGAAGCGGCATGCGACCCAGAAGTCGATTTTGTGGGTCGATGTGTTGGTGTTGGTCTGTGACCTGACTTGTTTGTTGGTAAGTTCTCGAATTCATCATTAAACGATGCATGGCTTTGATGCTCCATCCACTGTGAATGAATTTTAAAGCCAGCCAATCCAGCAATTGCGGATGTGAGGGTGGTTCAGCTTGTCGACCGAAGTTCCCGAGGTCAGCTGCTAATCCTGCTCCAAAGTGCCTTGCAAAAATACGGTTGACCATGACTCGTGCTGTAAGCGGATGGTCATCTCGAGTTAGCCAGGATGCAAATGCAAGTCGACGGCCTGTCGTGTGATGGTTGCCTATCTGAGATGAGGCTCTCAACGGGGTGACTTGGAAGGGAGTTTTGCCATCGGTGAGAACGGTTGGCACTCCCGGTCCGACAAGTGTTCCAGGCTTGTCATGCTCACCACGCCGCAGGATATAAGTGGGGGATGGACGTCCCCTATCCCAGAGAGCACGAATGGTTTGAGGTGGAACCATTTGTTGTCTTAGACGGTGCAACCGCTTCTTGATCTGTTCAGCTTCAATTCTGCTATCAATAATCGACGCAGGTTGTTCGGAATCGGGAAGCACTTCTGCTTTTTGTAAACGCTCGACCAGTCGCTTTTCGCTAAGTGTCCGTGTGTTATCAGCCTTTTTGAGGGCCTGCAGGGTCGTCAGGTTGTGCTTGTCAGATTGCTCTGGATGGTGGTGCCGCAACAGGTTCAAGCGAATGTCTGTTTCGACCTGTTTTTGACGTGCCAGCAAAGTTTTTTGCTGTTTCTCCAGAGGCGGATTCGTTTTCGCGATTTGTTCCAGGTGTTCCTGCGTTGCGACGTTCAACTTGCGTTGCTTGAAACTACTCCAATCATGTTCATCTAAAGCACCCTGGAAGACAGCCTTGAGCCGATAGTAATCACGCTGGGGAATGGGATCGTACTTGTGCGAATGACAGCGTGCGCATTCCATCGTTAGACCCATGAGCCCTGAACTGACGACAGACAGAGCATCCGCGACGACCTTTAGTCTTTCTGGAACAAAGTTCATGGTTCGGGAACCCGTCTCGTCGATACCCATACGAAGGAAGCCTGTCGCCACCAGTTTGTCGACGGTTTCGGTGGTGATGGTTGTTGTTTGAGACTGGCCAAGCAATTCATCNCCCGCAAGTTGTTCAGTAAGGAAATCGTTGTACGGTTTGTCGGCATTGAATGCCCCGATGACGTAATCACGGTATTTCCAAGCGACCGGTCGCAAAGGGTCAGCGCTAGTGCCGCCCTCAGAGTCGGCATACCCTGCCAAATCGAGCCAGTACCGGCCCCAACGTTCACCATAACGGGGTGATGCCAAAACGTGGTCGACCATTTTGCTGTACCAGTTCTGGTCAGTGCTGTTGGACCATCGCTGCAGTTCATCGAGTGCAGGCGGCAGACCCAGCAGGTCAAGGTAGACGCGACGAATTAAGGTGAAACGGTCGGCCCGCTTTGACCAGGTGAGACCTGAATCCCTCAATTTTCGACCCACGAAGTCATCGATTGAATTTCCTGACGTGGGCCATTGCGGTGGTTGAAAAGCCCAGTGTTCACGATCCGTCTGGCTGACCAGGGGATCCGGCTGGGTTGTGGCCACATCGGGTTTCAAATTGCCTTGGGGGGCTTCGGCGGTGATCCAGTCGCGCAGCAGTTTGACCTCAGCTGAGGAAGGACGTCGAACGAAGAATTTCAGCAATGACTTACTGGGCGGACAGGCTTGTGATTCAATTCGCTGAATCATCAGACTCTTGTCGGGATCGCCGAGGATCAACGCAGGCCCACTTGTACCCCCCTCAAGCATGTTTGCACGGGTTCGTAGATCGAGCCCTCCTTGCTGTAGACGTGGACCGTGACAGGAATTGCACCTCAACAGCAAAATGGGAAGCACATCGTGCACGTTTGATTCCCGTGCTTTGATTGGGTTTGTTTTGGATGGTGATCCAGCAACAAGCCAGCGTTGAATCAGATCCTGTTCTTGCTGGCTGAGCGATGGTTCTCCTGAGGGTGGCATGTCACCGTTGTCGATTTGATGCCAAAGTGCATTCTCATCCAGATCCTTGGCAAGCAAGTCGTCACCTGTCTCACCACCGCTGTAAATACCTTGCATGCTGGAAAGATTCAGTCCGCCCTTTCGTTCGTTTTCGCGGTGGCATTTGCCGCACTTTGTTTTGAACAGCGGCTTGATGTCTGTTTCAAACAAAACGTCCGCCGACTCACCATGTGCGACGAGNAGCATGGTGCAGCAGATCAACTGTGCGAGAGTAAAACGGAGCAGCATCGTAGGGCGCTGGTTGAGGCAGGTGGTGAGCAGCGAAGGAGAAAAGAGCAGTGTTTGGGAAGGGCTGAAGACGCAGCAGCCGTACATGCCTGGCCGATCGATTCACGCACAGGTTTAAACATGCAGTTTGTCGCGAGCAACCGATTGTCGCGAGCAATACAGACACACTGACAATTTACGCACTCCTATTCTAAGAACCGATTGAGAACATTACAAACTGAGGATTCGATCCATGCTCCGAATCACGAAATACTTACCAGATAATCCGCAAAAAAAGTCTGTTCACGTGNGGNTTGATCAAAAAANGGAAGACTTGNTGCGGNATNNNCANGCGGACTNATCTGGGGTGTTGTGAATCCGCGGGAAAACGATCCAAGATCATCTGCAAGCGTTGTCGACGCCCAGGAGCGATTTTGTCTAATGGGCTTACTCGTTTTTGTTGCAGGGGATCCTTCTGCAGGTCATGGAAGCTACCGTGGGTGTCAATCAAGTGTTGCCAGTCACGGATCATCCGAGTCTGACCGAGTTGTGAGTAGATCCAGCTCCTTTTCTGGTAAGGATCTTCGCTGCCNCGTAGGCTGGGGACAAAAGATCTTCCATCGAGCACCACATCGCCAGGTGTCTGAAGGTCGGCAAGTTCCAGGAACGTTGGGTAAAAGTCGCTGAAGTCGATCAAGTCATGCGATACGCGTTCACCGTGGGTGATTCCCACTGCTCGCACAATCAGTGGCACGTGAACTCTCTGGTCAGATATTCTGTCATTGGATGCGTCCTCGTGTTCTTTTTTCTGTGTTTTGCCGANGGTAGGAGNNTTTTTTCCCGCGAGCAAAATGACTGTTTTTTCACGTAAGCCATTGGTGTCAACAGCGTCGATCAGATTGCGAACCAGTAGGTCAACGCGTTTGACGTTGTTTGCATGCTGGTTCATTTTGTCTGACAGCGATTTTTTTTCGTTCCGTTTCGCTTTGCCATGCGCCGGCCCGTCAAGCAACATTGGGTAGAAAATGAAGAACGGTTGATTGCGATTTCGTCTCGTGAAGTCAATCAGAAATGAGTTGATCCGTTCGGCTCCATGGGCCGCCTTTTCACGCTTGCCGTTGACAAGCAACTGTGCGCCGACTGTGCTTCCGCGGGGTCGACTTTCTTTCTCGCCTGATTGATCCCAGACGCAAGATTCACGGAAGCCGTGTCGTTGCAAAGCATTGGGTTGTTTCTTCAGATCATTGATCTGCCAATGTCCTCCGATGGCGGTTTGGTAGCCACCATCACTTAGTCTATTTGCAACTGTCGTGAATTGTTCCCAGTTCAAACCCACGCCTCCCAGCTTTGTAACTTCGTGGTGCTCGGTCCAGCCATGGCGAAATGGGTATTGGCCAGTTAGCACCGTGACCTGGTTTGGGACGCACGCCGGCATGCTCCATGCCGTTTCGTAACGGACACCGGCGTTGGCAAGGCGATCAATGTTGGGGGTTGCCTGTTTGGCTCCGTAGCTCGAGACGGAATCGCGACTCAGGCCATCAATCAGAATCAGGATGATATTCGGACGCTCAGCAGATTGACTAACGGTGTTGCTCAAAGCAACAGGCAGGCCAATGCAGAGTAACGTGGTCAGGAATTTTATTTTGATTGGAAAGCCTCGCTGTTAACGACTTGGTGTATCAGGTCACGCAATCCAAGTTCTTCCTTCTGGATTGCTTCTGTGATGCGGTCCACATCGTCTCGGTCGGTAAAGCTCAAGCGGCGACCCAACGCGTAGATCAACAGTTTTTCTGTCAGGCATCGACTGAACTTTTCAGGGTTCTGTTGCAGAATGGTTTTGATACCTTCAGGACCTTTGATGACNGTGCCATTGGCAAGTTCAGCCGCCGCGTCAATGGGCAGACGCTTCGCGTAGCGGTCACGCCATCGTCCCACGTGGTCATAGTGTTCCATTGCCAGACCCAGTGGATCAATTTTCCGATGGCATTCGTAACAGGTTGGGTTGTTTCGATGTTTTTCCATCAACTGACGAATGGTGGAAACTCCTCGTGTGTCGGGCTCAAGCGGTTCGATGTCGGGTGGTGGTGGATTGGGCGGCGTACCAAGAAGGTTTTCCAGCACCCATACGCCTCGGACCACGGGTTGAGACTCCACGCCATTGGAAGTGGCTGTCAAAATACTGGCTTGGCCCAGTAGTCCTCCGCGGTGGCTACCCGCGGCAAGCTGCACCTTACGAAAACGATCTTCTGGTGGTGCAGGCAGACCGTAATGCCGAGCCAGGGCTGGATTCACAAAGGTGTAATCGGAATCAATGAAGTCTGATAAACCGCGATTCNTTTCAAGAATGTGGCGAAAGAAAAGATGGGTCTCCTGACGCATTGCATCTTCAAGATGGTCTTCATAATAAACACGGTTGGTTTCCGGATCCGGTGGCATTTCACCGAGCTTCCTCAGCCCCAGCCATTGGCCGACAAAATTTTCTACCAACGCGGTGACGCGTTCATCCGATAGCATCCGTTCGACCTGTTGTCTGAGGACACGTGGATTGTTCAACACACCTCGGTCAGCCAAGGTTCGTAATTCATGATCTGGCGTTGAGCTCCAAAGAAAATACGAAAGACGTGTGGCAAGCTCATGGTCGGTAACGCGATTTGAGTTCGTTGCGGTTGGTTGTGTTTCGGCGAGATAGAGGAAGTTGGGGGATGTCAGGATGGCGCGGGTTCCCAGTTTGGCGGCTTTCCAGAAGTCATGGTCNGCCTCAAGTTGCTGGTGGGCCAACTGAAGGTAGGGGGCTAACTCTGTGTGGCTGACGGGGCGACGGTAGGCGGCGTTGGCAAGTCTCAGCAAAGATTCGTCCAGATAAGCTGCGTTCAGTGTTTTTGGGGGGGTGGGGAAAAACCTGGCAAAGCCCGGTTGTGGCCATGAGTCATAAAACGGGCCTTTGATTTCCAAGTCTTGAACATGCAATTCAGGTCCCGAACCCAAATACATTTCGGGTGGGTTCCGCATAGGAAATAACGCATCCTTGTTGTATTTTGGAAGGACTTTTCGAAGGATGCGTTTGAATGAACCGTTGGGACCATTGGCCCAGTGGACATGAAAGGTAAATCCTTTTTCAAGCCAGACCCGATGCTCAATCTCGACTATCTCATTGTCAGCGATAACGTACTCGGCGATGATTCTGTGTGCGGTGCCACCCAGAGCTTGTGAATCAATCGAAATTGACAACCGCATGGGTTGAGACGAATCGTATCGTAGATCTTCGTCGCTGTAGCGGGATACGCGGCGTACGGCCTGAGCTGAGAGCCGTATCACATATTCTCCGTCTGCGGGAACTCCTTTGCGTTTGTCAAGTTGCCGNAGTCCGAGGGGTTGGCGAAACTTGATGAACATTCGGCCGGCATCTTTTCGAGCTTCTTTGTCGTTGTTCGCAGAATCGATACGGACGCCATTGAGTGTGACGGGCGTTTGTTTCGATTGGGGGTCCGCGTTCGAATTGTAGTGGATCATCGTGGGCCGAGGACCTGGCCGGATCACTTTGTCTGCCACCTGTCTCGCAGCACGCAGGTAATTTTGCAGTAGATAATCAGATGTGACGAGTCCCTCGCCTACATTGTCAAAACCATCTGTGACATCGTCGCTCGGAAAGGTGGTGGTTGGATCAAAGTCGACCATCGGCAACTGGAAAAGGTCGCGGATCGTATTTCGATACTCGTTGCGGTTGAGTCGTCTTAAGATAACTTTTCCAGCATTCCCTCTCAGGGCTGTCTCTGCTTCTGACATCATCTGCGTGAGCGAAGAAACCATTTGCTTGACTTCTTCTGGCTGAGGTTGTTTTGCTTCCTCAGGTGGCATGGCTGCCAGATTCAGTTGGTCAAGGATCTCTTGTAGCAACTCAGCCTGCTGTAAAAAATTGCTCGTCTTGCCTGGGGCTGTGTTGTTCGTAAACGAATCGTTCACCAAGTGGTCAAATCGACGATCAGCTTTTTGGGTTTTTGCGCCATGGCAGTCGGTGCAGTACTTTTGCAGAAAGGGTNATAATTCAGAGGGTGACAGTTCGGCTGCGGTGACCGGCGTCATCAGTAGAAGAATCAACCCGCATAAAAAGATGTTTTTCATGTCAGTAAGTGATTGAGGTTGCTACTGTTGTTCGAGAATTGTTCCTGGTCGATACCAAATTGTTGCAGGATCGAAACGAAAAGGTCGCCTAACGGACGTCCGTTGCGACTTTGACGCTCAAAGCGATGATGTTTTCCGTGCTGGAATCCACCGCCGGCCAAGAGAACGGGAAGATTACGGCTGGAGTGCGAACTTGCATTCCCCATGCCGCTACCAAACAGGACCGCGGTCGAATCCAGCAGAGGCCTGCCAGTGCTGTCCTTGGTATCTTTCAATTTGCTCAGGAACGTGGCAAATTGGTTGGCGTAGAAACGCTCGATGATGGATAGCTCCTGCAGTAATTCCGGTCGCTTGCCATGGTGGGTGAGCGAATGATAACCCAGTGTGATTCCGTCGAATGGAAATAGTCGATTTCCTCCGGGGTGGCCAAAACAAATCACGTTGGTTGAATTGGTCTGCAATGCCAGTACCATCAGGTCGTACATGACCGATGTGTTGTAGGGGTACTGAAGGTCAACAATGGTGTCGTCATCATCGCGGCCACGAATCACGTCGTCTTTGATGGTTGGTTTGCGGACGTCAATCCACTCAGCCTGACGATTCAGCTTTCGTTCTACTTCACGAATTGATGTGAAATACTGATCCAGTTTTTGCTGGTCTGCCTGCGCTAATCGTACTCGCAAACTCCTGGCATCTTTTCGGACGACGTCCAGAATGCTTGTGTCCTCATGCAGGAACTGACGTGTCTGCTGTTTGGCTTTGGCCGCATCGTCGACGAATAAATTGGTAAAGACGCGGACAGGATCGGACTGAGTTGGCAGTCGAATGCCCGCCCGTGACCACGAAAAACCTCCTGATCCGAGCAGCATGGATGGGAACCGTGTGTTTTGTCCAAGATGCTCGGCAAGTAGCTGATCGAGCGACAGAAGACGCTGAGGGTTTTCCTTGGTGCTCTTCATCTCAACACCATTNAGAAATGTGTTGGAACAACCGTGTCCTCCGCCAACACCTGGATGATCAAGATTGGTGAAAAGACTCATCGAGTCGCGATGGGACTGTAGCGATTCAAGCAATGAAGGCATCTTGTAGTCACGCCCCGTTTTGGTCGGGAAGAAGCCACCCGGGTTCATGCCGTAGTTAGGAGAAACACAGACGAATCGCTTTGTCGTCTCTTCTGATGATTTCTCCGATTCTGCTCGCAAGGATGCGAAACTTGGCAATGCGATTGCAACACCAAGGCCACGCAGGACGTCGCGTCTGGGTAGGCCGGCCATCATGAATCCTTGTTGGTAAACGTTGAATGCGATTAACGTTGTTGGAATATATTGCTGTTCACAACACCGGTGATCAGGTCTCGCAGCCCATATCCTTGCTTTGCACAGTTTGCTGCGATCTGCTTGATTTCAGCATCATCTCGGAACGTCAGTTCTCGCCCGGTTGCATAGGAAAGCAGTTTGGCAGTGAGCGCTTCGGTGAATCGATCCTTGCGAGCAAGCAACAGCTTCTTAAAGTCCTGTTCATTTTGAAATGTTTCGCCAGAAACAAGACTGCCAGATCCGTTGACGGGCGGATTACGGGCTGCTCGCGACTTGTAGTGCGAACGGTAACCCCCAATCGGATCGTAAAATTCCAATGCGAACCCAGCAGGATCGATTCGGTTGTGGCAATCTGCACAGGCTGCCACGTCACGATGCCTTTTTAATTGATCCCGTATGGTCACTGCCCCGCGTGTGTCCGGTTCCAGTGGCTCAACGTCAGGCGGTGGCGGGGAAGGGGGAGTCCCGAGAATGTTTTCCATGACCCAGACGCCACGAACGACAGGAGAAGTTTCGATTCCATTAGCTGTCAGGGTTAATACACTTCCGTGCCCCAGGAGTCCGCCCCGATGGTGTTTGGGTTTGAAGCGGACTTTGCGAAATTCCTCGCCGACTACGCCCTCAACGCCGTAATGTTGTGCCAACGCACCGTTGAGGAAACTGTAATCACTATCAAGCAGGTTCAGAATTGATCCATTCTGTTTCAACAGGTCTGCAAAGAAGAGTCTTGTTTCCTGTTTGAAGAAAGCTTCCAAACGATCTTTGTAATAAGCCTCGAATGCTTTTGGGTCAGGTGGCATGGCACCCAAAGTGTCGATTCCCAACCAGTGATCCGTGAAGTGTTCGATGAATGCGTCCGCCTTGGGGTCGGCTAGCATCCGATGGGTTTCAACGCTCCGTTGGTGCCCTGTCAGGAGTCCTGCATTCGCTTTTACAGCAAGAGTCTCATCTGGCATCGAACTCCAGAGGAAATAGGACAATCTTGCAGCCAACTCATGGGGTGCCAAAGCTGAGCCGAGTTGTTCGTTGCCTTCGTCGAGATAGAGGAAGCGAGGTGATGTCAGAATCGCGATCAGTCCCAGCTTGATCGCTCGTTCAGGTTTGTTTCCCGTTGCCAAGCGGTTGCGAATAAATTGTACGTAATGTTGGATCTCCTCAGACTTAACCGGCTGTCGAAATGCACGGGTTGTGAATCGCAAAACAAGTTCATCAAGGTCAATCTGACTGGCATCCATTTGTTCCCCGAACAATAACTGGTGACTTGCTGGTGGCCATTGTGCGTGAATCGGGCCACTGATGTCCATGTTCCAGACTCGAACACGGGGGCCTTGATAACGCTCTGACAGGACGGGGTTGTTGTCATTTCGACTCAGTTTTTGCACCATGGACTGGGCATCCGGATCGCCAAGATTGGCTGCGTCTCGTTGGGTCGCCGTGGCGCGGATGACTTCTGGGTGGTGCTTCTCAGCAACTCGGCGAATGTTTCCCTTTGAACTGATTCCGTTAGCCCAGCTTACAAATGGAACTGCACCTTTGCGTAACCAGACCTTGGTTGAGAATTCGGTGGGTTGACCGTCCGGTAAGTCCCATACTTCCGTCAGGCGACGCTGGTCAGCCGCATTCTTGTTCAAGAGTCTGGCGTCGGGAGCAATCCACAGTGCGAGTTTCAGCGGTTCTTGCTGATAACGTTCAAATTCTGCATGCTCGTAGCCATGGTTGAGACGGTTGGCCGCTGCAGCCTTGAGGCTGATTTGATACCAGCCATCAGCGGGGACACCACCTTGGCGTACAAAGCGAGTCGCAAAGTTTGGGTGACGTTCAGATGGTTGGCCATGCCCTATCTCAACGTAGTCTCCCAGCTTCATCTGGTCCGCTGGCGAGCCAGCAGGAATGATGAGCCGCCATGTGACAGGGGCGCGTTCGTACGACAACACTCCATTGAAGTCTTTGCCAGTGTAAGACCAACTTGCCGTTTCAGGGCTCGGACGGTCAAAATAACAGGCTTGATCCAAAAACGCTTCAGCGACTTCAAGGTAGCGTTGCAACTGGTAGTCCGACAAAGTCAGCGTTTCACCGTTGTTGTCAAATCCATGACTCTTGGCGTCTGGAGGAAAGTCTCCGGTGGGATCAAACGACTCGATGTCAACGCCCAGAAGGTCGCGGATCGTACGGACATACTCAAATCGGTTGAGTCGACGAAGTACCGTGGTCGATGATTTATCAACGCTCGTTGCCAAATTCAGATAGCTGGTGATCGATGCAATCACTTCCTTTGTTTGCTGCGCGGGTGGTTCAGGGATGCCTTTCTCACGTGGTGGCATTTCACCACGGTTCATTGCATCAAGCGCTTCTTCAAGAAGATCTCGTGCATCTTCATCCAATGCCTGTTCAGTCGGGAATTGGTCCAGACGTCGGTCAGCTTTTTGCTTCGTCTCGCCGTGGCACTGGTGGCAGTGCTGTGTTAGATAACTCTGAACGTGCGGGGGTAAACCGCCTGTCGCTGAGGTGGTGATNTCCTCGGGTGCTGCATGAGTGGCTGAGCACTGCACTGCCGACAGCAGAATGGAAGTTATTAATAACGCCACGAACGGGCTCATCACCATGCCGCCACTGCGTCGGGAAGGTGCGCTTCGGTTGGTTCGAACTGTCGTGGGTGAAGATTTGCAGTGCTTGTTCATGCCCGCATCTCCAAGCCTGGCAGAGTCCCACTTGCCGTACCAAAGTGATCAGTTTCAACACCAAAGCGTTGCAGCATTGAGACAAACAGGCGGCCTGCTGGCGTCGCAATCTTCTGGGTTTCGTCCTTGAAGTACGATTTGTGTTCGCCGTGTTTGAACCCACCGCCTGCCAGAATCAAAGGCAGGTTTTTGTTTGAGTGCGAACTGGCATTGCCCATGCCTGAACCAAACAGAACCATACTGTTGTCCAGCAACGTTTTCCCATTTTCTTCGGGCACGGACTTAAGCTTGTTTAAGAACCGGGCGAGTTGCTGCGTGTGAAATTGTTCAATCACGGACAATTCAGTGATGTAATCGGGGACTTTTCCGTGGTGCGTCAGCTGGTGATAGCCACGGCTAATGTCAAAGCCTCCATAATTGGGTCCGATGTCAGCCAGTCCCAACGTCATTACACGNGTGGAGTCCGTTTCCAAGGCAAGTGCCATCAGATCGTAGTACAGTGGCACTCGATCGATGAAGTCCATGGTGTTGGCTCCGCCTGGTATTTCATAGTCCACGTGCGGTTTGGGTTTTGTTAACCATTCGCTTGATTGTGCAATTCGTTTTTCGACTTCGCGAACGGAAGTGAAGTAACGGTCGAGTTTGGCTTTGTCCTGCCCGCCCACTTTGCGTTGCAGGTACTCGGCATCAGTCTTCACGAGGTCGAGGATGCTGGCCTGCGCGGCTTGTTTTGCTTGCGTGGTTTTTTGAAGCTTTGGGTCTACTTTCTGAAACAGCAAACTGTACAGAACGTCCACTTTGGAAATGGGTGGCAGGGATACTCCTGAGGCATTCCATGAAATCTGGTTATTGGGATCGTTGCCGCTGGCAATTTGCAGGGATGGGTAACGTGTCTCGGAACCCACGATTTGGGCGGCTTTTTGGTCCACTGATATGTTTGCTTCGGGCATGTTTCTGGAGTGTTTTGACAGAACTCCCGATAGGTATGCGTGTACCCCGCCATGGCCGCCTTGTGCCTCGGTGCCATGATCAAGTCCAGAAAATACTGTCACGTCGTCACGGAATTTCTCTAACGGTTCGAGACGCTCAGTGAGTTCGTAGTCCTTGCCTGTGGTTGTGGGGAAGAATAATCGGGGGACAAAGCCAAAATTCAATCCCACACAAACCATGCGTGTTGCAGTTGCATTCGTTGGGGCGGCCATTGCCTCCAAGGATGGCAACGCCATGGTTGCCCCGCTGACACCTCGTAAAAATGCTCGTCGTCTCATTCTGTGCTCTGTTATCCGTTTGGTTTCTGTTCTGGTTCCTCGACAATCACTCGGATCTGATCAACTGCAGATCCTGCTGACAGGTCAAGAGACAGTGTGCGTCGATCTTCGCTCAAAATTACTGCATCACGTTTTATTCCAAGGTTCTCTTCTTTCCGTGTGGGTTCGATTCCACGTCGTGTGGTTTTGTATTGGCCGTCGGGATGGCCCAGTAGCATGTCCGTGTTGGTCAGTCGTGCGGTGCCGGCAATCAAGCCAATGACCGGTTTGTCGAAGGTGATTTGGCCTGTCACCCGTGGCTTGTTTTCGGAATTTCGTTCTCTCGTTCCAAGCGGATCCAATTGCAGCAGGTAGCTTCGCACGGTGGTACCCGCGGCAATTTTTTGATCGTTGTGGCGATGAAGTCGCTGATACAGTCCGGGTGATGCCAGATCAACAGGGATTTCGGACTCCAGTGTGATTCCCTGCCGCTCGGCAAAGACGACAATGTGTTCGTTGTCCTCGTATCTGCCCGGCACAAAGTCTGGGCCCGGTGAAACAAACTTCATCAAGCCAGTGGCTTGAAGAACACCGGAGGTCACTGGCCAACCATCTTTAAAACGATTCGTTTCATACAGAACAGATTCGATTTTTCCATCCAAAGGCTTGGAACGTACGGCGTTGCCTGCGTGAAGTAGGCGACGCTTACTGTTTGACGTCTTGCCACGTGACGTTTTGCCGCTTGCGCTCACTTGGACTTCGCCTTCAAAAACACAAACATCTGTTTCGCCATCGACTCCCACAGCAAGGCCAAATGCAGTTCCCAGATCGATAACGTCGATTGCCGGAGTTTCAATTTCAAAACCAATCGCGGTCCCAGGAACATGGACTGTAAGTATGCCTTGGTGCAGGCGAGTTCGGTCTGCAGAAAGAATTTCAAACTTAGCCGGTCCTTGCAATGTGACCGTGGCTCCATTGGAAAAATCCAAGCGGGCAATACCAACTTGCAGTTGCACCATGCCGCCGCCGATCTCATCACCGGTCGCACGTGAACCTGATAGCCATCCAGCATTTTGTTGGTATGCGATTCTGGCGATGCGTTGGCTGCTTGCGGCTCGTTGCCGGTTCGGTGGTTCGGATTCAGGAATCGATAAGAATGCAAACAGGAAGATAGCAGCGGTTGTCATTGCCAAAATGAACCACGTTCTTGAATGCCAGTTGGCATTGGTTGTCGAAGCGGCCAGGTTGGCTCTATTCGAAGATGTCTGTTCCCGTCGTTGTGTGTCAGGCTCGATTTCATTGGACTGCGAAGGCAACTCACGAAAATGCGCCATGGCTTCCTTTTGGACGCTACGGCGTTGAAGCGAGCGACGTAGATCACCGTGTAACTCGGCGCTGGCTGCCAACAGTTGCAAGTTCTGATCCGCTTGCAGCCACTGTTCAAACTGGGCTGCGTCCTCTGGATCCAGCCCACTGTCGAGATATTGATCTATTTTTTCTTGGTGGGGCGTCATCTTGCTTCTTCCATGGCAAGTCGTTGTTGTACGCACGCTGCCAAGCGGTCTCGTAGGCGGGTCAACGTGACGCGGATAGAAGCAGAGGTGGAACCGATGGATTTCGCAATTCTGTCCGAAGAAGCGTTCTCCACGTATCGCAGATCCAGCAGTTTTCTTGATTGTTCTGGTAGCTTGTCTAAACAGTGTTCGAGAGCTTCTCGCCGCGTGTTGCGCCCGACCTCTCTGTTTGCAATGACCTCTCCAAGCCGACTTAACAATTCATCGGAGAAAACCAAACGGTCACGACTGCTTTGACGGTAAAAATCGATGACACGTGATTTTGTGATCCATAGTGCCCAGCCGAGGAAAGGTCGTTCCGGATCGTATTGGTCGAATCTACGAGCCGTCTCCTGTGCGATCTGTTGCACCAGATCTTCAGCATCGTGGAAACTTGAGATCACCGCGAATATATAGGCTGATACCGATGGCTCAGCAGCCATCCAGTGCTGTGTGAAGGCTTCGCGGCGATCATTCTCGGATTGATCTCGATTCATGCTTTGTTTTTCCATCCTGACAGTATGCCGTCAGTCGGTTGGAATCGTTAACAAGATTTGCGTCAGGAATTACAAGATTTGTGCGAGGCACGGGATAATGCCTTCAAAATCATGGGTTTGGGCTGATTGCCGCGTGCAATTGTGGACGTGCACAACGCAGCAATGTGTCGCACACTGCACGATGCAAAATCAATCGGCAGGACCGAAGGCGTTTGCTTGAGGCTGAGCACCTAGGCAGATCCCAAGGAAATTTTCCCGAGAATTCCCACTTGGCATGGCTCAAACGCCCATGCTCCGGATAGCACCGTCAGCATGCTTTTGTGACAAGGGTCACAGCAGCAACGATATCGTGCCATCACTTCGCTTTTGGCCCAACTGCCGGGGGCCCATCACCGAGGATGGCGACGGGCTCATGCGAGCAGTACAAAACGGCTATTTCTCACCGGAAACGGCGCCTGCCACATTCTCGATGTGATCTCTCACTCGGCTGAAGGCGTTAAGCACAGCAAGGTAAGCAACACTTACCTGCGGCGGAATGGATCCCTCTGTCAGGTCAGAAAGGTGTCCGCGTCTCAGTTGCTTGATCTGTTTTCGTAACCGCTTGGAGACACTTTCTGTTTTGGTGACAGCCCCTGGGTCGTTCGCAGTTAACGCCTGATTGACTAGGTCGAGGTACTCCATTGACACCTTGTTGAGGGCCTTGATTCCGCTTCGCTGCGTCGTTGTGAATCGCTGGTCATCACGTCGCAATCGAACATCAAATTTGTGAATGTTAACGATGTAGTCACTGATCGACTCATACTCGTCGGCCATGCGGAATTGTTGTCGCGCCTCAACTGCCACCGAGTGCGGGATATCATTCGATAGCAAATTTGTGACATGTTGAGCGATTTCATCCTGAACTGAGTCAAGCACCTGCTCGCGATGCATCAGTTTGTCTGCAAGGTTCTTGTCGATTTCATCTTGGTCGTAGAGTTCATCGATCCACACGAGCATCTTTTCACAGCCAATGGACATCTTTTCAATCTCTTTACGTGATTGTTCGATTGCAAACAAAGGTGTCTCGAGCAGTCGCATGTCCAGGTCAGTCAAGCTCGGCTTTTCCTTGAAGTCCTTGGAGGGCACCATTCTTTCCAGCAGGCGAACGAAGAAGGGCAGGAAGGGTAGGAACAGAAGCGTGTTGACGACGTTGAAAATCGAGTGAGTCAGGGCAATTGCCGCTGTCGTATAAGGGTAAGTCTCGTTTCCCCCATCTGTCTTCACCATCTCCGAAATAGAATGTGGCTTGTCGCCAAACAAGTTTGGTAGGATCCATTGGCAAAAGTCCATAAATTGCTGGATAAACCCGATGTACCACCAGAAGATCGACGTGATCCACAGTACCCCGATCAGGTTGAAAATCATGTGGAAATAGGCTGCCCGTTTAGCATTCGTAGTTGCTCCCAAGGAAGCAAGCAGTGCTGTGATTGTGGTTCCGATGTTCTCACCGAGGACCAAGGCTGCAGCGGTCTCGTAACCGATCACTCCCGCATAGGCCAGCGAAATCGTGATGACGAGTGTTGCTGAAGAAGACTGGACGAGTGTGGTGAGTAGACAGCCCAACAAAGCACATTTGAGAACACCCAAATACGTGTCAGCTGTAAAGTACTGGAACGACTTTTCAAACTGCGGAGTTTCCTTGATGATCGCACAGGCGTCTTTCATCAGTTCGAGGCCAAAGAAAACCATTCCCACGCCCATGATGGCCATGGCCCAGTAACGCCAACGCTCGCTTTTCGAAAACAGGAAGAATAAGGCGGCGATCCCGAGAAGTGGTAAGCCGTACTTGCCGATCTTTAGTACCAAGATCCAGCTCGTGATGGTGGTACCAATGTTGGCACCCATGATCACGCCTATCGCCTGTGAAAGTCCCATGACGCCACTGTTGACGAATCCGATGACCATCACTGTTGTGACAGAACTCGATTGGACAACGCATGTAACCACGATGCCAACGATCGTGGCAAGAAATCGATTGTTGGTAACGATCCCTATCAAGCTTCGCAGGCTTGCGCCGGCAACCGCTTGCATGCCGTCGGACATGTTCTTCATGCCGAGGAGGAAAATTCCCAATCCGCCCATGAGGCCGAACGACAACTTCACCAGTACGTCGAGTTCCAAGTTGCCACCGTGGAGTTTGCAAGATTGATTCGCTGTCGCCCCAGGGGCTCGCGAAGTGACTGCGGGAGAAATTCAGTCGTTCTGGATCGATTTATTACTGCATTTGGTAGCAAATGGAGAGGAGATAAAAAACACCCCCAACTTGCAGTTGTGACCGCGAAAAATTGTGTGCGATGCCCGTTTAGGCATGTTTAGACCGTTTTTTTGATGAAACGCTGCCTCAATTAAGTCGTGGTTTTTGTTTAATTTTTGGTGAATTTAATAATTTTTGTGGGATTTGGAATGTGGTCTTGTAGCGGTCGTCATGGCTCGCCAAAGGTGGTCAATGTTGGTTCATGCTGATTGGGGGCCCTGATGATGAATGTCCATTCATGGAGGACAATTGGGGCAGCGAGTATCCTGCGACCCTGCCTATCGAGGAAGGCTGCCTAACGAGGGTATGAGGGATTTACTCGTTGGTGAACGCCTGTGTACAGGATGAGACGGTGAGAACCTGCCAAGCTTCGCTTGCTGGGGTCAGCGTTCATTTTGTCGTGCCTGAATGTTGGCCTGCCCTGCAGGAGGATAGGCTTTCAAGAAACACTCGTCGTGCAGCGAAGCAGTCCGTCAGGATTCTACAAAGCCCACATGAGTCCGGGGGGGGGAAAGTATTCGTTGGTTTGGTTCTGCGGGCTTGCTGATTCTGGTGAACGCATGATTCCTGTACCAGTCACGCAGCCTTGACGACTGGCTGGTATCGCAGCGTAACAACCATCGACCAAAAGCTTGTCTTGCAACTGTTCAGGAGTTCTAGTTGAGTTTGCAGCTCGAGTCAGGCAGTTTCCCGCTTTTGATCAGGACAGTCTCATGGAAAAGAAATTCGGTCTAATTTTGTTTTGCGTACTGCTTGTTTATGTATTAGTCGAGCATTCGCGGCGGGGTAGCGAATTTCTAGAACCTGCAATGGTTGGAGCTTCCAGTGCCGTATCCACCAACATGCAGCAGGTAGGACATCCAACTTTTGTCAGTCCGCATGCATCGCCTATCAGGTGTTTGGGGCGACTTGTGTTTGTGGTCAATACGTCATCAGACACTGTTGACGTTATCGATGCCGGTACACGTGAAGTTGTCAATCGAATCAACGTAGGTATTGATCCTGTCAGCCTTGCGGTTCGACCAGATGGGAAAGAGTTGTGGGTTTCAAATCATGTTTCTGATTCGGTGAGTGTGATTGATACTGATGCTTCGAGTCCGACTTATCTGCATGTCGTGGGTACGGTTCAGGATTTCGACCCGGAAACACGGGCAACCCATTTTGACGAGCCTGTTGGGATTGCATTTGCAAGCAACGAGAAAGCCTATGTGGCATTGTCATCTGAAAACCAGATCGCCATTGTTGACGTGGCAGATCGCGAGGTCACCGGGCACCTGAAGATTACGGCTCAAGATCCACGCCAGATCATTGTTCGCAATGGCTTGCTGTATGTCATTCCCTTTGAGTCCAATAATAAAACTCAGTTGTCCGGTGGAGTTGGTGAACTCGATGGTGATCTGGTGACGTTCAATGCTCATGAGCACGCAATCGCGAACAACAATGTACTATCGCTTGGGGCAGTAGTCGATATCGTCAAGCATCCGCGAGTGCCTGACCGAGATTTGTATGTCTTTGATACAGTATCCGATCGTTTAGTGGAAACGGTGGATTCGCTAGGGACGCTTCTTTATGGCATCACAGTTGATTCCAAAGGACGCGTTTACATCGCACAAACGGATGCGAGAAACGATGTGAATGGTCGAGCAGGAACCAAGGATCATGGGCTTGCTGAACTTGAAAATCGAGCTTTTCTCAATCGCATCACAAGTGTTCTGCCTCGTACGAATGAAATTGCTGGTTCGGAGCCATTGAAAGCAGACGTCCGTTTCATGGACTTGGAGCCTCTGCCTCCTGAGCATCCCGAGCCAGCGGATGCACTTGCAACACCCTTTGCGATTGAGGTTAGCGATGATGACAAAACACTGTTCGTGTCTGCCGCTGGTTCTGACCGATTCTTTACGGTGGATCCGTCTAATGGTCAGGTGCTTGGGCGTGTTGAAGTTGATGCCGTCCCCAGAGGAATCGCCTTGCAGAACGATGCCAGCGGCAATACTGCTGCTGCGTGGACGCTCAATGCCGTTGCTAACACCGTTTCGTTGCTGGATGTTTCTGAACCTGTCACGCCGAAGGTTGTTGAAACAATTACTTTGGAAGACCCAACTCATCCAGCGGTCAAGCGTGGAAGGATTGCCTTCAATACAGCGGCAGCTTCGACGACAAAGACGTTTGCATGTGCGAGCTGTCATCCAGATGGTCACACCGACCAGTTACTCTGGGTTTTGAAGACACCTGTGGTTACCGGAGGTGATCAAATCATGCCTCGGTCTACCATGCCGATCCGCGGTTTGAGGGATACCGCACCGTATCACTGGGATGGAATTCCGGGTGACCCTTATGGTGGGAACAACAGCGCTAACATCCATGGATCGGATCCTCCGAACAGCAAGCGGGATGATCCTGCCAGCACCACGCGACATCTGATTGACGGGGGAATCGCCAACACCATGAGCATGGTGGGTGATGCGACCATCAATGATGAGGGCAAGTCGGGAGCACTGAGTGCTGCCGAACGCGATGATATGGCAAGATTTTTGCTTAGCGTTCCTTATCCGCCAGCACAAAAGCGGTCGTACAGCAATGTTGTCTCTGATCGGGCACAGGAAGGTTTCAAACTCTTTCACATCGATGGCGATTACGACGGAAAGCCGAGGCCGAACGTTTGTGGCAATTGTCATAGAATGCCGTTTTTGGTCAGCACCAATACGCCGGGTACTGGGATGGATGCGCCGACTTGGCGAGGAGCTTATGATCGATTCTTGATTCTGCCGCAGGGGCGACTCAATATCATCGATTTCGATTTCTACCGTGCGATCGCAGAGCAGGGTATCCCGGAACGGCGAATGTGGCAGTTTTCCTGGGGTGGGCGTCGGCGTTTTGATCCCATCTGGGATATGGTCCTGGAAGGTAGCACTGGTTTCTCTGGAGCATTCGGGCGTCAAGTCACGTTGAACCGTAAGACGGCGAAGTTGGAGTTAACTGGCGATTTGCTGGACTCCCTCGAGCAAGCCGCTGCAGAGGGTGGAATCGTACTGCAGGCGGAAGGCGTTCTGCTTGATTCGAATCAAGCAGTGAGTCCCGTCAAGCTACAGTGCAGCTCCGACCAAGGCCGTGCAACCTACCTTAGCACTGTAAATGACAGATATTTCACAAGAGAAGAGCTGATCAAGTTGGCAGGTGCAGGGAAGTTCCTTGGCACATTTTCTGCCAGGCATGGTGTGAAGGCGGACCTTGAAACCCCGCAGCCAGCTCTTTGGACGCTCGGTTCGTTGGAACGGCAAAGCGGCCGTCAGAAGTTCCCAATTCTTTTTCAAGGCAGCCAGGAAATGACTCTCAGTGGTCGTCATCTTGAGGAGGATGCAAATGTCCTTGTCGATGGTCGCCGCGTAGATGGAAGTATCAGCATCGACGGCGAAACGGTTCAACTCCGCTTGGATGAATTGCCAGATGTGGGCATGCATCTGTTGCAAGTTCAGAATCAACAGGGCCTCTTCAGTAATGATTTCATATTTCATGTAACCGATACCCAAGAGGGTGCGGCCAAGCTGCAAGCTGGTATTGATTCGGCTCATGTCGATCGTCGCAGCGCTTTGAGTGAGGCAGCGTCCAAAGGAAATCTTAATCAAATTCGAATTCTGGTAGCTCGTGGAGCCCGGGTCAATGAAAGAAAACCATCCGGTGGATCCACGCCCTTGAGTGATGCCGCGTTGAACGGACAAGCCGAAGCCTTCAAGCTGCTATTACGACGAGGAGCGAGAATCGATCGCACCAATGAGGATGGCAACACGCCGCTGCATCTTGCTGCCTTCATGTGTGAGTTCGAGATTGCTCAACTCTTGCTTGAAAAAGGCGCTTCGCCGTCGGTCAAAAACGATCGAGGGGAAACTCCCATCGATATTGTCAGCTCGGAATGGAGCGATGGGCTGTCACGCTTTTACGCCGGGGTCGGTCGAAGCCTGGGGTTGAATCTTGATCTCGAGGAAATTCAGAATGCCCGGCCACGCATGGCGAAATTGTTGAGTTCTGCTAGCAGCAAAGATAAATCGGACAACTGAGCAATGAGACCGTCGGTCGTTGCTCGTAGTGACTGTTTCTGGCCGTTTCCTGCTGTATTTAACGGCACAGCAATTTGACGGAACTTCCGTTCTGTGAAATGTGAAATGTTGTGGGTTTGCTCTTGCGTTCAGGCATGTGCGCAGCAGGAAGGGCTTTCCCATTCGTCTGTGTCTGACGACGATGGTTTTTGCAGGTAAGATATCGGGCAGGAAGCGTGAATGAGCCGCTTTCATGTCACTGTATATCCATTCCGGAAAAATCCATGCTGTTGAACACCCCTTGCTCTCTGCAACGCATCGTGAGCGTTGTGTTTTCGTGTCTCTACGCTTTTTTCTTGTGTGCTTCATCGGCTAACGCTGTAGAGCAGGCAGGCAATGCAAAGCAGCCACCGAATATCGTCTACATCATGTCCGATGAACTGGCGTACTACGAACTGTCGCATATGGGCAACGAACGGATCCGTACTCCCAATATCGACAGGATGGCTTCGGAGGGGATTCGTTTCACTCAGGCACTCGCCGCCGCGCCCGTTTGCGGGCCACTGAGGGCATGCATGATGACGGGTAAGCATATGGGGCATTGCTCAGTGCGGGACAATCCAGGTGGTACACCCCTGCGTGCTGGTGAGGCAACGATTGCCAGCATGCTCAAGGGTCGCGGTTATGCAACCGGTGGTTACGGAAAGTGGGGGGCTGGTGGAAGAGGATCGACAGGGGTTCCAGAAGACCATGGGTTCGATGATTTTTTCGGGTACTACGACCAGGTTCATGCTCACTCGTTTTATCCGCCGTACTTGGTTCACAATAGCAAAGAATTTCCATTGGCTGGAAACGATGGTGGCCGCAGTGGGGAAACTTACGCGAACTACGAAATCATGAAACGTGGTTTGGACTTCATTCGTGGGAATAAAGATCGTCCGTTCTTTTGTTATTTTCCGATCACTCCGCCACATGGCATGTATGACATTCCAGAAGATGATCCTGCGTTTGATGCTTACAAAAATGATGAGTGGTTCAATGATCCCAAGATTGCACAAGATGTGAAAAACTACGCTGCGATGGTGACGATGGTTGATAACGATCTGCAAACCATTCTTGACTTGCTGCGTGATCTGAAATTGGAAGACAACACCATTGTCTTCTTTACGGGTGACAATGGCGGGCAGGATCGATTTCGTAGTAATGAATATCCGCGAGGCTATTTCGGACCCAATTTGAATCCGCGTACCGGTATTGAATTCCGGGGAGGCAAAGGAAATCTGTATGAGGGTGGACTGCGAATTCCGTATCTGGTGCGTTGGCCCGGAAAAATCAAGCCAAATACTGTTAGTGATTTGTTGTTCAGCCAAGTCGACGTTTTTCCAACACTTGCAGAATTGGCTGATGCAAAATCGCCCCAAGACCTTGATGGAATGTCAATCCTGACCGAACTCGTGGGTGAGGAAGCGACGGGACACAAGCAGGACCAGCATGAGTTTCTGTATTGGGAATATGGAAATCAAACCGCAGTCCGAATGGGACTGTGGAAAGCGATTCGTGTTCGTAAAGACGGTGATTGGGCTCTCTACGATCTCGCCAAGGACGTCAGTGAAACCAAGGATCTGGCTAGTCAGCATCCTGAAGTGTTGAACAAGATGATTGCCCACGCTGATGCCTCGCATGAGCCATGGCAAGCGGGCACCTTCTTTACCAAAGAGTTGCAGGAGCGGGATCGCGCGGCCAAGTTTGGGTCCAAGGGTAATCCTAATGGGACGGTCGGCAAGGTGAATACGATCAAGGCTAAGGATTTGATTCCCGCAAAGCAGATCAAAGTACTGCGTTTCAGTAGTCAGAACGAAAGTAATGGAAAACTGGCCGTCAATGCGGTGGATGGTAACCCACGCTCTGTGTGGCATTCACGTTTTGATAGCGGTGTCGCCGCCCCACCTCACGAGTTGGTGCTTGATCTTGGGGGAACCTACGACGTCAGCGGATTTCGTTACCTGGCTCGCCAGGATAGCGGCTGGAACGGGGCTTTTGGGAAAGCAGACTTCACCGTCAGTAATTCGCCAGAGGACTTTGGTGATCCAGCCGTGATTGTCGAATTCAAGAAGACCAAAAAGTCGCAGGCTGCCCACTGCCCAAATCCGGTAAGAGGCCGTTATGTACGTGTACGGTCGATGACTGAGTTGAATGGAAGTAAGTGGGGATCGGCGGCTGAGATCGGGTTTGTCGGCAAAAAGACGAAGTAGCCCTCAGAGAGCTATCGCATCGTCAGCACGTCTGGTGAACTGTGCTGACAGCTCTTTGGTTGATTAGGCCGAAGGGCGTCGAGCTGAGAAGTTCTTATTTGATTACGGAGAGACCACGCGTGTTTCGAAACGTTTTGATGGTTGCCGCCACATTGACTGGAATGTGCTGGCAAACGATTCTTATTGCACAGAACGACTTGCAATTGCCAGAAACGCTGACCATAAAGCTTAAGCGTGAACTGGCGACTGCGTTGGCGAAGGATGCCAGAGAGAAAGGAAACTCGGTTCAGGGTGCGATTCTGTTTTCGCAGAAGAAGTTCAATTGTGTTGGCTGCCATGCGCAGGGAGCAACCAATTTGTTGGGGCCTGACTTGACGCGAGTTGGGACCGAGGTGCCCGACGCCCACTTTGTGGAATCAATTCTGCTGCCTTCCAAGGTGATCAAGAAAAGTTACGAAACTGTCAGTGTTCTTAATGTTGACGGACGCGTTTTGAAGGGACGCATCGTGGATGAGTCGCCAACGCAGTATGTGTTACGTGATACTTCCCCAGAGCAGCGGTTAGTCGTTGTCCCACGCGATAGCGTTGAGGGATTAAAAATGGATGCCAAGTCCTCGATGCCTGAGGGCTTGGCCGATCAATTGGAAAGTCGTCAAGAGTTTTTGGACCTCGTCAAGTATCTGATGGACATCGCAGTCAGTGGAATATCTGGCACTGAGGTGGCAGGACATCAGCAGAAGAGTGGGCTTGATGCTCGGGTTCAGGGTATTGCGTTGATGCAGCAATTCCATTGTACGAATTGCCATGCGTCAGACTCACTTGCTCTTGTCTCTAAGCCTGCCCCGGATCTTTCCTCAGTGGCCTCCAGAGTTGATCCTCGCTACATCACAAAATTTATTCTTGATCCGCATGAAACGAAGCCGGGCACAAATATGCCGCACTTGTTGGGCCGACTTGCTCCTGCGGAGCGGCAGAAGGCCGCCGTTGCAATCACACACTACTTGGCCTCCTTAAGTAGTGAGAAATTTGAGTGGGATGCGTTGGATGTCGATGCGAAAAAACGAGGTCAACAACTGTTCCACTCAGTGGGCTGTGTTGCTTGCCACTCGCCGCTTAAACAGGATGGCAGTGAAGAATTGCCGGCAGGTTCCGTGTCTTTGGGGAACCCTGCAGGAAAATATAGTCTTGTTGGCCTAACCGGTTTCCTCGAAAACCCACACGCCGTCAGGCCAGCGGGGCGGATGCCAAACATGAAGTTGGATCATTGGGAGGCGCGGGATATTGCATCCTATCTTTTGAGTTTTCAAGTGCGGGAAAATCTCGAGCGGGGTGATTCGGATTTTGAACTCGATGCCTCGCTGGCTGCTGTGGGACGAACACGTTTCCGCGGTCTCGGATGCAGCCAGTGTCACGAATTAGATGGCATGGAAAGATTGCCCGCTGCTACCCCCATGAGTTCGTTGAGACCGGGCGAAGGATGCCTGTCGGAGAGTGTTGCCAAGTTGCCAGAATATGTATTGTCAGATGACCAGCAGCAGGCAATGGAGGCCGCAATCAAACAGTCAGGCGATGAACTGACTAAGTCGCAGCAGATTAGGGTGACACTTCAAACTTTGCGGTGTTACGCTTGCCATGAGCGTGATGGAATCGGAGGGATCAGTGGTGACCGCGATCCGTATTTTCTGACCGCTAACGAAAATCTTGGACCTCAAGGAAGGATTCCTCCGCCGCTGACAGGAGTCGGTGCAAAGCTGAAGTCAAAGTGGATGCGGCAGGTCCTTGTCAGTGGGCGGGACATACGGCCCTATGTTGAAACTCGAATGCCGCAATATGGAGCAGATCAGGTTTCGCATTTGGTAGGTCTTTTTCAGCAGGTGGACGAGTTGCCTCAGGTGGCAATGCACCAGTTTGACGACCCCAAAGAAATTCGGAAGGTTGGTACCGAGCTCGTGGGCAGCGGAGGCTTGAACTGTATCGCGTGTCACACGTTCCAGCAGAAGCCTGCCTTGACCATGCCGGGTGTTGATCTAACCGAAATGGCTGAGCGTTTGCACAAAGAATGGTTTTTTCAGTACATGAGGTCTCCTCAAGCGATCAGCCCCAACACGGTGATGCCATCGTTCTGGCCCGGTGGCAAAGCGATTCGCAAAGAAATCCTTGATGGAGATACGAACCAGCAGATTGGAGCGGTATGGGAGTATCTGCAAGATGGCAGGCAGGCTAGAGTGCCGCGTGGCTTGCGGCGTGAACCGATTGAACTGCTTGCCGGCGCTGGCCGTGCGGCAATGTTGAGACGCAGCTATCAAGGGATTGGGAAACGGGGCATCGGGGTCGGCTACCCAGAAGGCGTCAACCTTGCATTTGATGCAGAGCAGCTGAGGCTCGCGATGATCTGGAAGGGAAAGTTTGCGGATCCAGCGGGAGTCTGGCGGAGCCAGGGGCATGGAACTGTTCGTCCGCTTGGTGGGCAGTTGATTCGTTTCGAAGCAGGTCCTGAACTGGACAGTAGCCAATCCCCTTGGATCGTGGACGACGGACGCCCCCCCAGGCATCATTTTACCGGTTACTTTTTGGATGACATGGATCGTCCAACCTTCACGTACCAATTGGACGACGTTGGTGTGGAAGATTTCTCAAGCGGCGCGAAAAGTGAAAACCCGGACTTGTCGCAGCTGAAACGAAAAATCGTTTTTCAGACTGAACGGCCTCGAGATGATCTCGCTTTCCGCCTGCGAACCAAGGGCACGATTCAGAAAGAATCGGATCATCAATTTCGATTGGAGAATGCTTTGTTGATTGAAGTTGATCCAGATCACTTGGCCAGGATCGTGACCGATTCTGCTGGCAGTCATTTGCACATTCCGCTGGATTTGAAAAGCGGGAAATCACAACTCACTATTAAATACACCTGGTAGGAAACTATCGATGTTCATACGCATTGCAAATCTGCTTGCTCTTGTTCCCATTTGTTCCTCAGGCCTGTTGGCTCTGCTTGCTGGTTCGGCGTGGGGAGAGACGCTTGGTGAATATTGGGATACTGCCGAGGAGGAGTCGAAATATTATCGCATTGTTGAAATTCCAATGCCTGCCGGTGTGGCAATTGAAGCTGGGTGCTTTGAAGTCATGCCAGACAAGCAGTTGGCTATCGGTACACGACGTGGCGATATTTTTTTGGTCAAAGGGGCTTTCGATAAAAATCCGAGGCCTACCTACAAGCGTTTTGCACATGGCTTGGATGAGATCATGGGGATGGCGTATCGCGATAACGCTTTTGTGATCACCCAGCAAACCGAGGTTACCCGTATCACCGACGAAAATGCGGATGGTCGAGCTGATCATTTCCGGACTTTGAGTGACACTTGGGGATTTCGTAACTACCACGAATTTGCTTTCGGTTCCAAGCCTGATGCTGATGGAAATGTCTGGGTTGCTTTGTGTCTATCCAAGTCTTATCACTCAGACGTTCCCTTTCGAGGTTGGTGCTTGAAGGTGACGCCCGATGGAAAAACATTGCCGGTCTGCAGCGGGATTCGCAGTCCCTGCGGCATTGGCCCGAACGAACACGGGGTGATGTTTTACGCAGAAAGTCAGGGGCCATGGAATGGTTCCTGCAGTCTGAAAGTCCTTGAGCAAGGTGGGTTCATGGGGCATCCAGTCAGTTTTAACTGGTATGACTTGGCCAAGGAGATGGGGGACAAACCGGTTGCGCCTGAAACCCGGTCTCGGCTGATGATCGAACGACAGCGAGTGAAGGAGTTGGTGCCCTACGCTGTGGTCTTCCCCTACATTCGGATGGGGCGTTCCATTTCCGGCTTCATGGTTGATCGTACCGGTGGGAAGTTTGGTCCCTTTGATAAACAATTGTTTGTCACAGACTTCAGCCTAAGTGTTGTCATGCGGGCGACGACAGAGAAAGTCAACGGTGTATGGCAGGGTGCCTGTTATCCCTTCCGCGAAGGTTTGGCCACCGGGTTGTTGGCCTGCCAATTCACTCCGCGGGGCGACCTGATTGTTGGGGGAACTAACCGGGGGTGGCCAGTGCGCGGTCCACGCGAGTTCGCAATCCAGCGTTTGGACTGGACAGGAATTGTGCCGTTTGAAATCAAAACGATCAATGCTCGATCCGATGGCTTCAGGCTGGCCTTTACCAAGCCAGTTGATCCAGCAGTTGCGTCCGACCCTGCGACCTATTCGCTGTCAACTTTTACGCATGTCTATCAACAAGGTTACGGCAGTCCCGAAGTCGACCAAACCACGCCTCGGGTTGTGCAAGCCACCGTTTCAGAAGATCGACTGCAAGTCGACATCACGGTCGAGGGACTAGTGCAGGGTCATGTGCATGAGTTCGATCTTGAGCGGATGCGTGAGCCAGGCGGTGGGAAACTTGTGCACGAGAATGCGTACTATACCCTCAACGAAATCCCGCGTGACTGAGCCGCGGAATGTGACTCATTCGGTGGGGGAGGTCAATCTTAGGGCATCGTCTGCAAGACAGTTATGTTGGCTTCGCTTGGGTTGGAAAGGTGATTGCGCCCTGACAATAAATCGCAAAGGAAACGAAATCACGGTTTGTGGTGCCACAATGCAATCGGTATTCAGTACGGTCGTCGTGAGGTGATCGTCGTGTTCAAAAAAACGCTGTAACGTTTTTTGTCTCTTTGCTTTCGACAGCTGCGGATTCTTACGGCACGGTTTTACTGGGAGGAGCCAGGATGCTGCGAGTTGGCGATGGCACATTTCTGGCGATTGCAAATGATATCACGACAACGACTAGGCAGACTGAGAAGACTGTCCAGCTTGCCTCGTCTTGATCTTCGCGTTTTAGTTTGATTGCGATAAACACGGCGATGATAGGGCCACCAAGAATCAGTAGCGGGTTGTATCTTATGGCATCTTCAAGACGACCTGCTGCTAATGCACCCATGGCTCGCGTTGCCCCGCAGCCAGGGCAATGCAAACCGGTGGCCTGATAGAGTGTGCACTTGGGGTAGAACGAGTATTCCGCCGGATCGAATCTTCGTAGCAGCAAAATTGCAGCTATGAAAAAAATTATCATTAGCACGACAGCAGCAAGCTTGCGTGAAGATAGTCGTCGTCCCGTGCGGTTGTTCATGGGCTGTTAAATACCGCCGGCCTGTCCAGCTGCAGCAGCTCCGACAACAAAAACGATTAGAACGACATAGGCGATTATTGCAAGGAGCGTCAACGCCAGCGATATGTAACCCATGATCATGCCTGCCATCGCCATGGTTCGTCCAGAGGCTTCACCGTTATCAGCTTGCTTGACGCCGATGTGGCCACAAATGATTGCAGGAATCGCGGTGAAGACCCCACAAAGTGTAAGAGAAAGAATGCCCGTGACCAGTGCCGTGATTGCCATCCCCTGCGGGAGCTCCTGCTGGAAATTTGGCCCTGGTTGATTTTGATGGGGATTGTTACTCACAGGATTGCCTTTGTGCGGAAATGCGAAGATTCGTTGGGTTAGGTTCAATTCGCAACGCTAGCAGCAACGGATGTGGCGTTGTGATTTCGCATTATCATACAGAGATAGCGTTTCCGTAGCGTGGGACCTTTTGAAAATGAAAGTTTTTTGCCGTTTTCAAGTGCTGAAGCCACGTGGGGATAGTCTAGGTGGAAAAAAATGACGATGAGCATAACCGTCGTGGAGCGAGCGAAATTAATGCACCACAGAGTCAAAGCTGCCTTCCGAAATGCTAATGTTTAAGGGGCGTCCCATCGTAACACGTCATCACCCAAACGAGTTTCGAAAGTCGAGATATCTCACAGCTCGTGAAAAATTCAAGCACGGCGAATGCTGGTCTGTCTTTGCTACTGAAACATCAGTCGCATAGGAAAATCCCTTTCAGAAAATATACGAAAATTCAGGTCACCCCAAGTAAAACACTGATGCCCAAAAAACTTAAAACCACGATCGGTCTGGAGCTTTTTCCCTATGTTCTCGTGCTTGCGTTGAATGCCGTTTCACCGGCTTTCGGTCAAACAAGCCCCAATATTCTGTTCATTGCTATTGATGACTTACGGCCGGAGTTGGGCTGTTATGGTTCACCGATTGCCAAGAGCCCACATATCGATCGGCTGGCTTCGGAGGGGTTGAGATTCAACCGTGCCTATTGCCAGCAGGCGATCTGTAGTCCGTCACGAGCAAGTCTGATGACCGGGGCAAGACCAGACACGATCGGGGTGATTGAAAACACTGCCTATTTCCGTGAATTGAATCCGAATATTGTCACATTGCCCCAGCATTTGATTGCTAATGGTTACGAAACTGCGTACTGCGGAAAAATTTATCATGCCAAAATGACTGATAATGAGCGGTCGTGGAGTCGTAAGCCCGCTTGGAAATTTTGCCAGTATGAACGTCCAGAACTCCCCGGTAGCTATGCCTTGCCGGAGAATCAGAAAACGTGGTTGGAAAACAAACAGGCGATGTTGGCCAAGTATGGTCCCGGTGGTTCGGGTGGTCTTGTCCATGGTCCAGCCTATGAGGCGGCCGATGTTGAGGATCACGTGTATCGTGATGGCTTCAACACGCAGTTGGCAATCGCAACACTGCAGGACCATCTCAAACATAAGCCTGAACAACCTTTGTTTTTGGCCTTGGGGTTAGTCAAACCGCATCTTGATTTCATCGCACCCAAGAAATATTGGGACCTTTATGATCGCAGTAAGATCAAGATTGCGTCTCAGGCATCACCACCAGAGGGTGGAGCAGCAACTGGTCTGCACGCTTCCTTTGAATTACGTACCCGTCATGGCATTCCCAAGTCGGGACCCATCGACGAAGAGTTGGCTCGTACGCTATTGCACGGCTATTACGCGTGCGTCAGCTATGTGGATGCCCAAGTTGGGATGATGCTGAAGGCATTGCAGGACGCAGGTGTTCGGGATAACACCATTGTGATTGTTTGGGGAGATCATGGTTGGCATCTCGGAGACATGGGGATTTGGGGTAAAGCAACCAACTATGAAATTGCCACGCGTGTGCCGATGGTGATCTGGACACCTGATATGAAGGTGCGCGGTGCAACGACGGATGCCTTGGTGGAACTGGTCGATATCTATCCAACACTCTGTGATCTAAGTGGTATTTCGTTACCTGAACACCTCGAGGGGCAGAGTTTCGCTCCGCTGCTGACAGAGCCCAGTCAGCCTTGGAAAACAGCAGCATTTAGCCAATTCCCAAATCCCGCGCTTCGCGAGTGGGCGGCGAATCCACTATCTGCCGGAATGCGACAGACCTTCTTCGGCCCCTTGATACGGGATGTGGAAACTCGGATCATTAAGCAGCAGGGTGATCGCTGGGACCGAGATCTGTTTGAAAATCACCTGATGGGCTACACAATGCGGACCGACCGTTACCGACTTGTCCTGTGGTGTGACTATCGCGACCCTGATCAACCCCCGGTTTTTGTGGAGCTTTATGACCATCAAAATGATCCCAGGGAAACTTTCAATGTTGCCATGGAAAATCCACAAATCGTCGAGCGTTTGACAAGGCAGTTCAAACAGGGTTGGCAGGCAACCAGGTAAGTAGCTTACTTGTGACCTTCAGCTACTGGCATCAATGTGGTGGCGATTCATTGATCGAGGTTGGTTTGTATCTGCTCGTCGTTGGGCTGTGGTGATGGGCAGCCCTCTTTTGGGACTTCCACATTGGCCGTCCAAAGGATTGCGTTGAGCATGACTTTGCGAAAGTTGTCATCTTGCCAACTGCTGTGGTTGTGCGCACCCGTGAAGCCGAAGCCGCGACCACCCTGTGGGCGTTCATAGGCCCACGCGACATGCTGTTTCCTACCTGATTCGACGGCTTTGCGGACCGCTGGATTGCCACTCCTGACGCCATCTTGCCGCTTCAGTGTTTCGAGTGGTGGAAGGTCGGACAGAATAGGAGTGACGCCTTTCATGTTATCCACAAATCGCATGTGGTAGTACCATTCGTCATTGACTTTGAACGGTTTGACGCCGTTGCTGATGGGGTGGTCAGGAAAGGTCGTGAAGTTAGGAGCCCAGTGTGGGTTGACCGACCAGTCGAGATCGCAGAAGCCTCCCATCCAATCCAGAAACTTCTGTCCCGGTTCACCCTTTTCCGCTTCGGTAGCCCAGTGGATCATCACAACACCGGTACCTTTCTTCATCAAAGCGTCGAACTCGTCCAGATGAGGATTGAGCACATGACCCCGGTGGCCAGTGCAGAAAATCACAACGGTGTCGGCGTCCTGCAGAATCGATGTATCCTTGGGGTATCCGTAGTGTGGTACCAGTTCAGCTTCAATTTTGAGGCCTGAATCGTTCAATGCTTTGGCAAGGATCATATTCCCCGCCCGATGCTCGTGATGCATGCGTCCATGGCTGGGGGTGCCAGAGATAAAGACCACTTTCGTTTTTTCAGCAGCAGCCAAATCACTGCACGCGCCACTGAATAAACCAGTGAAAAGAACAGCAATCAGAACGATTCTGAGATTCATAGGTCACTCGCTGATGATGACGACTTTGTTCCAGTAAGCCCACTCGTTCATCCAGTTGTTGGGATGATTTTCGATGGACAGACGTATCTTTTTGCCTGCGTAGGGGGTCAAGTCAACCGACACTTCCATCCATTCGTCATCACCCACGGACTTTGAGCTGACCAATTGATTTTCAATCATCTTTCCGTCAGCAAGAACACGCAGTTGCCAATCGCCATGGGGGTGGTGACTGATGCGCATTTGCAAGGTCGTCTTTTTGTCTTCTGGTATCGCAGCTGTGCGGTGCAAGCTGCTTGCTCTGTTCTTGTTGAGAGGATGGGTTTGAACGGCTTTGGCGTTGCGAAACGTTTTGTGTTCTACCACGCCGCCTTCCCCCACGTTTCGAACATTGAATCCGGGAGCCACCTTTTGAATGGTGGTTTGCCATTCCGGCTTGGGCTTTGGTTTTTTGGGAGAGCTTAGGTCTACCACCGTCTCCCCGCTGAGCATGCGACGGGCCACAAACTCCTGCAATTTCGGAATCTTTCCAGATACCGCGAGAGTCAGGGCTTTGTCTGTGTGTTTGGGAACCATAGGTTCCAGCGCGAACCAGTACATCCGAGGAAGGTTGTTGTCCTCCACATCTTCGGCGTGTGAGACCAGTCCCTCAAGAATCGCCCAGCGATCTTCAAACGCGAGACGCCCCAGGGCCGATGCCAGATAAAGACGAACGATTGGAGAGCTGTCGTGACTTGCCATCTCAACAAACTTGCGATGGGTTTCGCGACTGACCACGGGCTTTTCGGTTGTGGCAGCGGTCTGAAAGGAATGGATGCTGCTTTGGTCGCACAGGAGCTGAATGCTCCATCCACGAACGTACGCATCGTCGTGGTCCAGTAAAGCGTGTAGTCGATCTGTGCTGAGCCCGTCGGTTACGTGCAACGCCCACAAAGCACGCAGGCGTTTCGGGCCGGTAGTTTTCGGGTCATTGAAAAGTTGGTTCAGCTTTTCATGAACTAACTCACTGTTGAGTTCGCCAGCAGCTGTTCTTGAGTGCAGCAGCAACCTTGCGTGACGCACATACCAATCGTTGCTGTGTGATTGAAGGTCGACCAACTGGGCATCAGTCATGGCTCTAAGGTTTGGACGTTCAATTGGCTTCGCACCCTCGGGCGTGATTCGATAGATTCGACCGCTGTTGGCAAAGTTGATTGTATTGCCACAGACATCAGTATCGTGCCAATCCAGAACGTAGACGCCACCTTCTGGGCCCGTTTCCACACTGAATCCAACCCAAGCCAAGTCATTGGTGGGCATGAAGTCATCGCCGTGGCTCCCAATGAAGCTCGAGCCTTTCGGGGTCAAGATATCTGTCAGCACGGCATGTTCATGGATGTTGCACATGAACAATCGATTGCGATACTCGGATGGGAAAGCATCAGCAAGATAGACTCTCGCACCACCGTGTGCCGACAGGCGGTTCTTGTGGGTCCGGATGGTTTTGATGTCATCGTAAATGTGTGGATTGACGTGTGGGCGGCTTTGCTTGGTGTACACACCTCCCTGCACAATATGATAGAGGTGCGGGATCACGCAGCATGTGACGAAGCCCTGACCTTGATCATTGAAATCAAAACCCCACGGATTCGATAAGCCACGGGCATAGACTTCAAATTTTTCCTGTGTGGGGTGATACCGCCAGATGCCCCCATCAATGAACTGTCTTGCTTCATCTTTGTCGCCTGGTTTCCCAACGAGTGATTGTGTGAATACACCATGGCATCCATACAGCCAGCCATCAGGCCCCCAGATGAAACTATTTAACGTCTCGTGGCGATCGTTGATGCCCCAGCCATCAAGCAAAATCTGAGGTGGGCCATCGGGTACGTCATCACCATCTGCATCGGGAATGAAGGTCAGATTGGGAGGTGAACCAACAAACACACCGCCAAATCCAGGCGCGATGCCGGAGGTGAATGTAAGCGTATCCGTGAATGTTTTCTTTTTGTCAAAGACACCATCACTATTGGTGTCTTCAAGAATTTGAATTCGGCTGACTGGATCGTCGGTGTGATTTCGTCGGGTTCGATAGTTGAAGTTTTCTGCCACCCACATCCGGCCACGGTCGTCGAAACAAAACGCAATCGGCTCAGCAATGTCTGGCTCCGAAGCGTAAATCGAAACGTCAAAACCTTCTGGAATCGCCATTTTGTTGACAGCTTGTTGAGGTGTCAGAAATGGCGCATCGCTTGTGCGGTGCTGTTTTTTTGGTAATTCGTTGCGTGGGTCGGCAGCATGGGACGCTGTTGCCGTTAACACCCACAGGGCCACGCAGGACCACGTCAATTTGACGAAACGTTGCTGATTCACTTTTCCATCTCCACCTGAGCGGTTGTTCTGAGATACTTGATCAGATCAAGCATCTCCTGTGGTTTCATCTGTTCCAGTTGCCCATCGGGCATCATTGATTTTGAAGATATCTTCCGTGCCTCAATGTCTTCTTTTGCAATCACAACTTGAGGTTGCTCTACCGTTTTCAGCACGACTCGCCGGGCATCTTCCTCCGCAACTACTCCGTTGAGTAGCCGCCCGTCCACGGTTTGAATCAAGACCATTTTGTAGCCTTCGGGTACATCATAGCTTGGATCAACACTGTTAAGCAGAATGTAGTCGAGATTCGCACGGTTCGAACCTGTCAGGTCCGGTCCTATTTTACCACCCTCACCATACATCAGATGGCATGAAGCACAGGTTTTTGCAAACACGGCACGCCCACGTGATGCATTCGCTTTCTCCATCGCTTCGGGGCTGCACATCGCCTTGTATTTCGCAAGCAACTTCGCCCGATCTGCGGACAGATCCTGAACCTTGCCGAAAACCTTGATAAATCGATCACCCAGAAGAACGTCAAGTGAACGAGCCACGTGAGCCGGAATGTCCTCGCGGGCGATCTTGCCCGACTCAATCGCTGCCAATAAACCAGATGCATATCCCTTTCGCGTTGCCAGTGTTTCGATGACGGCTCGCTGAAGCGGCTCGTCAAAATTTGCGTAACGGCTTAGCAGGATCTTGGGGGCAGAAGGATTTTCGACTGAGGCGTAGCCGCGTATCGCATCGAGACAAATCGCAGGGTCATCGAGCAGACTTTCCAGTTTTAAAGACACCTGTTCATCCTGCTGGGCCAGCAAAGAACGCAACGAATTTCGTCTCGCTTCCGTCTCGGCCTCGGTGTCCAAGACCGTCGCCAACGCTTTTTGCATGGCTTTTGTGTCGCCAAAAATCTGGGACAGCTGTTGCAGTAATGCTCGCTCTTCCGCGTGTTGGCTCGACGCAATTTTGTTGCTGAGTTCTTTCCAGCCCTGTGGAGCGTCCACATTTCGGCGTCCCGCCAACCCACTCAACATCCCTCGCATTAAAATCGTGCGTACTTGGGGGTTGTCGGTAGAGTTGAGTGTTTTTACCAGAAGATCCAGTGAAGCAGCGTCACCCGCCGCCCTGGCAGGTGCGAGAATGCAGATATTGAATCCCAGTAGCAAGATAAAGAAGAGAAATTTCATGATAGGACCCGGGCAGTCTTAGCCCGATGTGCCAGCCACGGTTTTAAACCAGTGGACGGCGGTGGATAGGTGAACGAGGTGGGAATACGAAAACCACTAGCTGTCATCTCGATCAATCGCATCGCTGGATGCGACACTCGTCTGAATAAGCGAATCGAGGTGAGACCGTCTCGGGCACGGTAGGGCGTGAAAAATTGGTGCTTGCGGAAATCACGGGCTTGTTGGTTCTCAGTTGAAAAAAGTCTATGGACTTGGAATCAGGGTTTCCATGAAGTAAAGCGCAGAACATCTGAGATATTTTACCACCCGCGATACACCCCAATGTGTTTCAGATTGTACCCGTAAATGCCACTTTAATGCAGAATTGCCGGTCGGAATCGTGAGATCATGCGTCATGTCCTCAATCTTTTGACCTCTTCATTTGCCCGCAGGCTGCCAATTGACGTAACTCCAAGCTGTGTCCAGATCACCAATTTGATCAGGTCAATTTGTCGGGGAGCGGATCCAGATGCTGAAATTAGCTGATGCTGTGTGAAACATCATCTCCCCAGTTCGTGAAACTGTAACTTGCCCCTGTAGCAGCGTTAATGGCCGTTTCAGGCATTGGATACGGTTGTTGGAGACAAGATGGGCCGATTAAGTAATAAATGCTAACGATGAGGGTTGTAGGGACTCGATAGATCCGAATGGTGTGATCCGGCATCGCTGCGCAGACGTTCCGGATTCCAACGTGGTTCTACCCACTTCACGAGACCCATTCATGCGTCGGATTCTAGCCAAGCCCCATCTGATCATTGTCACTGCATTGATGACAATCGTGCTGGGTGGNTACGCCTACACNCGNATTCCAGCAGACCTGNTGCCGCAATTCGATACNCCTGCAGTNCAGATTGTCTGTTTCTATCCNGGNATGCCACCGGAGGTGATGGAAAAGGACATCATGAGTCGCTTGCAGCGTTGGACNGCCCAGTCGGTNGGNATTGAGCATCAGGAAGCCAAGGCGATGCAAGGNGTCTGNGTGGTNAANGANTTCTTCACTGANGGTATCAGTAATGCNGAAGCGATGGCNCAGGTNTCNTCTTATGCGATGAGTGACATGTTCTATCTNCCACCGGGNACGATNCCNCCNATGGTGATGCCGTTTGATCCAACNGCCAGTGTTCCGCTTTGNCTNGTGGTGGTCAGNAACCCTGANATGGACGAGCAGGAACTNTANGANATCGCCTACTACGAATTGCGGAATAAANTGCAGTCGATCAGTGGNGTCATTGCTCCAGCGGTGTANGGNGGAAAACTGAGGCGAATTCTTGCCTATGTAGATGCCGAAAAGCTTGAGGCATATGGTCTGACTCTGATGGACGTGCAGGAGTCGTTGCGCAAGCAGAATGTTCTGATCCCGGCGGGTAGTATCAAAATCGGGAAGCAGGATCTGCAGATCTTTACCAACGCGATTCCTGAAAAGATTGATGAACTCAACAGTACTCCTATTCGTGTTGTGAATGGGGTTCCTGTTTTGATGAGTGATGTGGGTGAGGTCAGGAACGCCTCGCAGATCCAATCGAACATTGTTCGAATCAATGGTTCAAGACAGGTTTATATTCCAATCTATCGCCAGCCAGGTGCCAACACCATCGAAATTGTTGATCGTATTAACAAGCAGCTTTCAACCATTCTTGTACGTTTGAAAAACGAGCGTGCAGAAGATCCCAAGATGAAGTCGTTGGTACTCAGCGTTGCCATGGATCAGTCGGTTGGGGTCCGTTCTTCGATCGCAAGTTTGCAATTGGCTGGCGGATTGGGAGCCTTGTTGGCCGGTCTGGTGGTGTTGGTCTTTCTGCGAAACTTTCGCCTGACTGCGATCGTGTTGGTGGCTATACCGATCGCCATCATCGCATCTTTCTTGGTCATGTTCTTTACCGGTGATTCAATCAATGCCATGACACTTGGTGGTTTAGCCTTGGCGATTGGAATTTTGGTCGACCAATCGATTGTGGTGATCGAAAATATTGTTCGGCACGCACAGATGGGCAAGAAACCATTCGACGCAGCGGCTGATGGAACCTCGGAGGTTCTCGGTCCAATTCTTGTCTCAACTTTGACCTTCGCCGTGGTTTTCCTTCCCGTTATCTTTCTGTCGGGACTGACGCGATTCCTGTTTGCACCTTTGGCGATTTCCGCCGTGGTCGCCATTTTTGCCTCCTTTCTACTGTCCATCACGCTCGTGCCTGCCTATTGCGCTTACTTGTTGCCACGTCAGGAAGTGGTTGACGAGAGCGAGAGCGAGCAACACGCTGGCTGGTTTGGTGATCTGTTGCGGCGGGCAATCGCAGCAAGATGGCTGGTGGTGGGCGGTTCCGTTGCTGCCTTCGTTCTTGCCGTACTGTTAAGCATGCAGCAGGGTCAGGAACTGTTCCCTGCGGTTGATAGCGGACAAATCACCATGTACGTGAGGCTTCCATCGGGAACACGGATTGAAGAAACCGAAAAGGTAATGAAGGAAATCGAAGCCACCATTATCGACCAGATTGGAGAACCCGACCCTGCCTTTGCACTTGACCCAAATGATCAGGAACATCCTGATTCAGCATTGCAGTTGTTGATTTCGAACATCGGAGTCTTGATGGATTGGCCGGCTGCCTACACGCCCAATACCGGACCCATGGACGCTTTCATGTTGGTTCAATTGAAAGATCGCAAAGAAACGCGTGACGCAGATAGCTATGTCGTTGATCTAAGAAAACTATTGTCAAAGAAATTCCCAAATGTCGAGATCTCATTCGATACCGGTGGGATGCTGACGGCAGCATTGAATATGGGCGAGCCTGCACCAATCCATTTTCAGGTGCAGTGCAGTGATTTGGAAAAAGCTCAGAGAATCGCCGCCATCATCCGCGATACCGCAGGCAAAGTGCCGGGGGCAACCGATGTGCGAATCGCACAACGGATCGATTATCCAGCACTGGAAGTCGAGATGAATCGTGAACTTGCGGCCCGCATGCAGATCACGCCCAAGGACGTGATGACCAACCTTGTTGCAGCTACCAACAGCACGATCAACTTTGAACCCACGTTCTGGATCGATAAGAACAAGGGCAACCACTACTTCTTTGGCGTTCAGTATCGTGAGGAAGATCTCAACAGCGAAAAAACGATTCGTGATATCCCGGTGATGGGCGGTGACCATGCGATGAGACGTCTCGGAAGTGTCGCCGAAATTAAGCACACCGAGGGGCCAGCAGTCGTTCACCACCGTAATATATCACGTGTTACGGATGTCTATGCAGGGGTCCTGCCAGGTTATGACGTCGGACGCGTTGTCGCAGAAATTGAACGCCGCCTTGAGGCAGATGATCAACTGGGAGTGACGCTGGGCGTTGACGATCGAGGTCCAATTGCCAATTTGAACGCAGAGGAGTTCGCCGGGACAAGTTATCGAATGATGGGTGAAGTCAAATTGATGCGTGACTCATTTTCTCAGTTGAGTATAGGATTGGTCATTGCAACCTTGTTGGTGTATTTGGTGATGGTCGTCCAGTTCCGTAGCTTTAAGGATCCTCTGATTGTTTTGCTGACGGTGCCGCTTGGGTATGTGGGTGTTGTGATGTTGCTGTTTGCAACCAATACGCACCTCTCTGTTCCTGCTTTGATGGGAATCGTGATGATGATTGGCATCGTCGTGGAGTATTCCATTGTTCTGGTGGACTTCGCGAATCGGCGATTGGCGGATGGAAGCACACCCACCGATGCCGTGATCGATGCCGCTCGTATCCGATTGCGACCCATTTTGATGACCTCGTTGACGACGTGGCTTGCTTTGCTACCCATGGCGATTGGTTTTGGTGGTAGTGGTACCAATGCACCGCTGGCGAGAGCCATCATTGGTGGTGTGATTGGGGCTACGGTTCTCTCATTGGTGGTTGTGCCCTGTTTATATGTATTGATGAAAAGAAAAGCTGTGACCTCGACAGATGAATCTCCTGCGGCATCTGCGACCTGAAATGCACATTTGGAAAAATATTGAGATGAAATCTATCATTCGAATTTCTTGTGTCACGCTCGTCAGTCTGTTGTGGTATTGCCCACCTGAGTCTGTCGTTATGGCGCAGGAAGCAGAGAACATAAAAGTCCGACTGCCAATCATCCTTGAGGGTGATCTGAAAACCGAACTGCGTGCCCGTATCGAGGCCTATGTTGCGACTGTGCATGGTGATATTGGTGAACGCGTGATGAAGGGTAAAGTGCTCGTTACCTTGGACGCACCCGAGTTGGGAGCGACTGTTCTGCGGAGACAACGAATGCTTCAGCAGGCGCAAGCCAAGCTGAGTGTTAGTGAAGGAATGATTGAGATTGCCAATGCCAAGCTGAGCCAAGTTCAAGCTGCACGGCAGGAGCAGCAGGCGTTGCTGAAGCTGAAAATGAGTGTTCGAGACCGCTACAGCGCGTTGGTGGATGGCGGGGCGGTGCAAAGGGAAATGCTTGATGAGGCTGTATTTGCTGTCAGTGCGGTGACGGCGGCAATTGCAAAGGTCGATGCTGATATTGTGGCAGCGCAGGCAGATATCGGTGCTGCTGTTAATGAGGCTGAGTATGCAAAGTCAGGTGTTGATGTTGCCAAGGCGGAACTCAGGCATGCGACTGTTCAAGACCAACTTCGGCAAATTAAAGCTCCCTTCGATGGGATCATCACAGAACGTAATGTCGATCCGGGCCAATTGGTCAGTCCCACAAATCGCGATGGCAAGCCTTTGCTTGTGATTGAACATGTGAATGTCATGCGTGGAGTTCTAACTGTTCCCGCTGACGATGCCGAGATGGTTCAGGTTGGTGATCCTGTAAAGCTGATCGGTTTTTCTGAGGCAGGCAAGGTAACTGCACCGGGCGGCGGTCCGCTCAAAGTCAGTCGAGTCAGTCAGACCCTCGATATGACAACTCGCACGATGAGGGTCGAAATTGATCTGCAAAATACGTTTGATGAGAAGATGGGACGATATCAGTTTTTAAGTGGCCAGTACGGCTCTGCTAGCATCATTAAGCGTGAAGACAATTGATCATCGAAGAATGCGTCGCAAACGGACCTACACAGAAGTGCAAGGAGGCAAATGTGCCTGGAAAATCTCGAGCGAAGCGTAGTCGCCTCTGGTATCGACGCCAACTGCTATCGCTGTGCCTTTTGCCAACAGTGGGATGTGCGGTTACAGGAACTTCAGGGGACAAGGAAACGTGGTTCTCTAAGTTGGATCCGCGAAGTAATGCATCACAAGCAGAATCCGATGCGACCAAAGCAGAGTTGGCGGTATTTAAAGATCGATCCGCAAGTGACTTGCTGGCCGTCAATACCCTAACGCAGGCCCAACTGAGGAGAGCGAATGCTGAAATGCAGCAGTCGCCAGTTCCGCAGTCAGTGCCACAGGACGACGTCGGATTGTCCCGTGATTTGATGGAGGTCCTACCGGGTCTTACGTCGCCGACTCATGCGACGATTAGTGACAAGACTGTAAGAAGTTCTAAGCTGGGATCGCGGATGGTGGAGGCAGCTGATGGGATGGAGGCAGTTGGCCTGATCGATTCTGCTCACGGTATTGACTTGGCATCTGCATTGGGGATGGCCGGAGGGAATGCGTGGACTATCCAATTGGCACGGCAGAAGACCGTCGAGGCGCATGCGAACCTGCAGCAGGCCGAAGCTTTGTGGTTGCCCACGCTTCAGTTTGGAGTGGGGTGGAATAATCACAGTGGCCGGATACAGGCGACCGATGGGAATGTCATTGAGGCCTCACGAGATTCTCTGTTTGTCGGAGGCGGGGCAACGCTTGGCACCGCTCCGCTTGCCGGTGGCAGTGGCGGACCACTTCGCTTGTTCGCAGATCTGGCACTTGTAGATGCGTACTTCAATCCGAAAATTGCAACGCGGCAATGGTCGGCTAAACAAGCCGGTGTGTCGGTTGCAAAAAATGACGCGTTGCTGCAGGCCGGGTTGGCTTATATGGAGCTTGTTCAGGCAGCGGGGCAAATCGCGGATACTGAGGCTGCGATTACTGCGGTTCAGCAGTTGCTGAATCTTACCGAAACATTTGCTGCAGCAGGTGCCGGTGCGCGAGCTGATGTTGACCGGGCCGCGACTGCCAAAGCACGTCTGGAGCAAAAATTGCAAAATGCCCAAAGACTTTTCCGCACACGTTCGGCATCGCTTGCTCGCCGGCTACGGCTTGATCCCAGGTTTGAATTGTACCCTGCCGATCAAGTGATTGTTCCGCTGGAACTGTTGGCTGATTCGAGTGATCTGGAAATGCTGATTCAGAAAGCACTTGCAAAGCGTCCGGAAGTTAATGAATTGGGGCATGAAATTGCTGGGCTCTGTCTCGAAGTCAAGAAGCAGCAACTGGCACCGTGGATTCCACTTGTTGCAGTCACGAGCAGTGGCGGGAGCTTCGGTGGAGGTAAAGGATCTGAGATCAATGATCAGGCGGGAAGAACAGACCTCGATGTGCAAGCACTGTGGCAACTCGAAAGTCTTGGGTTGGGGGTCGTTGCAAAACGCAACCGCGCTGCCAGTCGCTTGAGCCAGAGACGGACGGAACTGTCAGACCTTCGTGATGAAATCACGGCGGAAGTTATATCGCAGCAGGAGAATGTACTGAATTATCGCTTGCAGATTGATTCAGCTAATGAATCTTTGGCAATGGCGGAAGAAAGTTACAATCGTAATTTACTGCGAGTTCGGGCTGATGAGGGCCTTCCGATTGAGTTGTTGCAGGCTATTCAGGCCCGTGCATCCTGTCTCGAAGATCGCACTACCGCGGTCGCAGGATACAACCGATCTCAGTTGCGTTTGCTGTACGCGACGGGACAGATCGGGCTGTGAGCAATCGGTTTGCCAAACCCCAGCGGGTCAGGACTTCAGAATTTCCGTCAAGTCGTTGGTGCTGTCGGAAAAAGCTTCCTGCTCCGAGCCGACACGATGCAGCATGGTCAACAACAGATTCGACATCGGAATTTTTTCGTCGAAACGCAGGTACTGTCCGTGTTGCAGCCCTAGATCCGCACCGCCAGCCAGTACCAAAGGGTAATTTCGGTTATTGTGTGTAGTGCTGTTGCTGCTGCCGTACAGGACCACGGTGTTGTCCAGCAGTGACGCCTCATTCTCTTTTGAATTAGACATTCGGTCGAGAAAATACGAGAGTTGTTCGGCCATGAACTGATCCCAGCGGCTGAGAGCCTCGGCACCACCGGGTTTGTTCCAGTCGTGGGCAAGTGAATGAAGCGAAGACTTGAAACCTTCCAGTTGAGGAAACTTGGCCGCCTTGGACGAGCAGTCGGCCATGTTGGTGATTTGGTAAGTCGCCACACGTGTTGAATCGGTTCGGAATGCCAGATAGATCAAATCGTACATGGTTCGAATGAAATTTCTGGGAGCCTCGTCGTCTGCTTCCAGATGCAGCATTTCGCGATCTTGATCACTTAATTCGGGGCGAGGGACCTCGAGCCACTGTTGGGATCGTTGCACGCCGCGTTCAATTTCCGCTACCGATGCAAGGTACTCGTCAAGTTTCTCGCGGTCGTGATTGCCCAGTCGTTTACGCAGCGATTTGGAATCTTCTAATACACGATCCAACATGCCTGCAGCACTCCTGAGACGTCTTTGCTTGCGCAGCACGTCTGCATCTCCGGCGCCAAAGAAGCGATCAAATATCTGCTGCGGCTGATTCAGGGCAGGTAGGGGGCGGCCTTTGTGATCGTATGACAGGGTGCTGGAGCGAGTCGGTTCGCCAACGCCGCCATCGGTTGACAATACTAGTGAAGAAAATCGGGTTTGTTCCGACGCTGTCAGGGCCGCCACCTGATCAACCGATACAGTATTCTGCAGCATCTTGTTGTTGAGATAGGCACCGGTCAGGAAAGTGTCGCCCGTGTCATGCGCCCCCATGCGTCGACCATTGGGATGTGACAAGCCACCCAGGATGCTGAGGTGGTCACGGTGTTTTTCCAAAGGCTGAAGTGTTTCGGTGAATTCGAACTCTTTTCCATCGCCATTGGGAAACCACCTCCACTTGGCTTGATCGCTATCTTCTTTGGGCAGGCTGACTCCGAACCCAAAGTAGAAAGCACACAAACGTTTTGCTTTGGATTTTTCTGCCGCTGACGCGTGGGACGAACCGCTCATGCACTCAAGCCACGGCAGTCCCAGCGAGACTCCGGTGCCCCGAAGAAATGTGCGTCGATTCAGATGCCACGATTTAGTCGTCATGGTTGAGGATCCTTCGATCGTCTGATGAAGATGCCAAGGGTGAAATTTCTATTTGGTTCGAAACGGTGGGCTGAGAACCAATTGGGTAACCAAGTTCCGAAGACGATAGTCGTCAGCTTTGGATGATGAAGTCAACGCCAGTACCGCGTCACGATCTGTTAGCTGAATCGGCCTCCCAAGAGAGTAGGTCAGCAGATGAATTACCAGTGAACGTGAAAAATCCTCTGCCCGTTCTGTCAGAAGATGACGTTTCAAGCCTTCTGTATCCACCAATTCTATTCCATCAGGTAGCCGATTCGCAGTTGCAGCATGCGTTTTCTCTCCGACCTCCTCGATTTCCGGTAGAGAGTGATACAATCCAACTGCATCATAATTCTCCAAAGCAAGTCCCCATGGATCAAGGCTCTGGTGGCAATTGTTGCAGGCCGTTTTTTTGCGGTGAATCTCAAGTTGCTCGCGAATGGAACGTTCCCTGAACTTCGGGTCTCCATCTTCCAGTGTCGGCACGTCCGGTGGAGGAGGTAAGGGTGGGTCATTGAGCAGGCGATCGCGGACCCAAACCGCTCTGCGGATCGGATGCGAGTCCGAACCCGTTGAATTCGCCAACAGGATACTGCCTTGCGTCAACAGACCGCCGCGGTGGTATTCCGGCAGCGTCTCGACGGGACGCATGCTGGCTCCCAGCACCCCAGGGATTGCGTAGTGACGTGCCAAACGTTCATTGAGCATGACGAAGTCGGCATCGATCAACTGCAATGCACTCAGGTTTTCGTTCAGAACTCTGCCAACCAGAGCGTGGGTTTGCTTCCGAAAATCTTGTTTCAATGGTTCGTCAACATCCGGGAACCGTTTGGTGTCCACTGCAATGCTTTCGAGTCTGTCCAGTTGAAGCCACTGGTCCGTGAACTGTTCGATAAAACGTGAGGCACGTTGATCGGACAGCATTCGCTCGACTTCCGATACCAGCACGGTATCTTTCAGCAAGTCGCCGTTGGCAGCCAAATCCAGCAGGTGTTGGTCCGGCATCGTACTCCACAGAAAATACGACAGGCGTGAGGCCATCTCCCAGTCGGTGACAGGTCTTTTCTTGTCATTGGCCGGTTCTACAAGATAAAGAAACTCGGGTTGAATCAGAACCAAAGCCAGTACTTCCCGCAACGCTTCGATTTGCGAAGGAAAGTCAGAGCAAATGATTTCGTAGTGGTCAGCGAAGCGTTGAAGTTCGTCATCATGGACGGGTCGGCGAAAGGCCCGCGTCATGAAATTTGACAGGATCTTGCGCACGTATGCTGTGTCTGAAACATTCTGCAGGGGTGATTCAAAAACAATCTTCTGGTGTGTCGTGGGAGGCCACTGATCAAAGACAGGGCCTTCAAATTGCACCGACTGAATCAACAGCTTTGGCAAGTGAGGTTCATCAGGATAGAACTTCTTTTTCTGCTCATCTTTCTGTTCTTTGGGAAGTGCACTGCCATCGTCGTACACATTCCGAACGCGAACTACCAATCCCGGGTACTTACCCTGTCCACGTACGGGCATGGGAAAGTCCTGCAGTTGGCCTCGGAACTGAAACACTTGCTCGTCTTGGCTCGACACCTCGATCGGTTCGAATTCTCGCACCAGAATCTGTGTGTCCGGGCAGTATCCAACAGAAACTTCGAGTAGTGGAAGTCCTGCATCGGGGATTAACTCCGCTGTGAGTTTTACCGTCACGATAAACTCACCTTCGTCAGGATATTCTTTCATCTTGGCCAGGAATTCCTGCTGCCGACCCAGGCGATTCGATTTTATTGCCGTGCTGATCCACTTGTCGTTTCGGCTTTCTTCGAACGCGTGTTTGAATACCTCTGGGGCTTCACCTGATTTCAGCACACGGTCCATCGCACGGCGCGCTGTATCGAGATAGCATTCCAGTTGATAGGCGGACATGCGAAGAGAATGGCCGTCATTGACGAATCCATCAGGTGAGACCGCGTCGGGGGGCAGGTCCCGAACGTAGTCCATATCGACACCCAATAAATCCCTCATGGTGTTCTGGTATTCCTGCCGATTCATTTTTCGCAGAATCACACGTCCGTCGGTTTGTTGCCTTGCTGCAATTGCCTCGTTGATGTTTGTTGACAACCATTGCGTCAATTTGTTCGTTTCTCTAGCTGTCATGGTGGAAGCATCGTCGGGCGGCATCTTGCCAGCTGACACCACATTCAAGACCTCATGCCATACTTCGGCGGCATTGCGATCCTCAAGCATATTCTGGGATAAAACGTCCAGTCGCACTCCGCCTTCCTGCTCCTGCTGTCCGTGGCAATCAAAGCAGTGTTTCGTCAATACTGGCAGCACGTCACGCGTGAATGCCATTCGGGTGTTCAGTCCAGTGAGTGTCCTTGCATCTTCACCAGCTGTTGCCTCGTTGGTAATTGCAGCGAACAAAATCGGGACTGCCAGACAGGCACGCCCAACGTGCCGTAGGAGCATGGCAGACCGATGGAAGGGAAAACGCAAAGTAGAACGTCGGGTTGGTGGGGCAAGGTCAGCTGCGCGGCATCAAAGTCGATGCATCGCATCCGAAAGGGTGGGCCTTTGAGTATACAGCAAACAGGCTTTCGCAACATTGTAAATCGCAGTCTGCCAGTTGCTCGAAACACCTGAAGCCGGCAGGAAAGGTTGCACTTTCTGCGAGTTGTCCCACGCCCGGGCACAATCCGTCGGGTGATCTTCCCAAGTCCGATGCGCCGACAGGGGAACGGGTCTGTCAGCGTGATTGATTCTCTGGAGTCGTTTGTATGCAATACAGATGTTTTTCTCCACGAATGAAGAGGTTGCCCTGTTCGGGTACGGGAGAGCCAATCACAGGCTCATTCAGCTCATTTTCCGAGATCAGTTTGAATCGATCGTCTTTGACGCTGGCAACAAACAGGGCGCCGTCCTCCCGAGGTGCATACAGGATGCCATTGGCAATCATTGGGGAGGCATAGTAGGAAGCACGACCCTTGGGCAAGGCATCGCTCCAAATGGTCTTGCCAGTGACCGGGTCAATGCACTCAACCTCTCCGCGGTCGCGGACCATGTACACTCGCCCCTGGTAAGCAACAGGGCTTGGAACGAACGTTGAAATGTCGTCTCGCTGCCAGACGTGGTTGGTGGCGGTGACGTCGCCACTGCCATCGAGTCGGACCCCAAACATCAATGGCAGTTTGCGATCGTTTCTGCCAAAGGCAATCACCGCTACATCATTGACAATGACGGGCATTGCGATGGCTGGCCACAGTTTTTTTGATCCGGGATTGAAGCCGCCGCACGACCAAAGAGTGTTACCATCTTTTGTATCGTGTATGGTCACGTGCTCGGCACCCCAGACCAGCAATGCCTGTTTGCCCTCATGTTGGATCACCAGAGGGGATGTATAGCCATGGTCACATTCCACTGGTGTTTCATAGTTGCGTGATACTTTCCAGGAAAGTTCGCCAGTCTTTTTGTCGAAGGCTGCCAGCCACGATTCACCGTTGTGCATTCTCGTCAGAATCGCGTATTGATCAGTGAGCACGGGGGACGTTCCGTGGTCCCAAAACAGAGTGTCTTTGCCATACCGTTCCACGATGTTGGTTTGCCAGCGGATTTCACCGTCAGGTTCTACTGCCGCGAACGTGCCGCTCTTGAAGTACACATAGATGGCTTCACCATCGCTGACGGGTGAAGCATTGCTGCCTGATCCATTTCGGTGCTTGCCTGTCACTTCGGGGCCAAAGGAGGTGGTCCACTTGACTTTGCCGTCCCAGTCAACTGCCAGCAGGGAATCCTTCCCGTCTTTGGGAGCCGTCAAGTAAATGGTTTCATTCACCACGATAGGCGTTGAGCAGCCTTTGCCAGGCAAGGGAGTCTTCCAGCGTATGGTCTGGTCGCTGATTTCCCTTGGGTAATTACCTTCGGCGATGCTACCCGTGTCATCCGCACCACGCCAACTGGGCCAATCCGCGTGCGCGGTGGATTTCGGCTGGGTGGATGCAATGCCAAGGAGAATCAGGAATAGGGTTCTTTTGAATGGTGGCATGGCAGTGGTCGTGACAGCAAAGGAATGATGGAAATACGTAGCTGGCTATGCGGTGGTGACTGAAGGATTGACCTGACGTGAAGCCGTATGCGAGTGATGTCAAGCATCACTGAAAATCGAGTCTTCCAGAACTCCGGTGCTGTCGGCGAAAGAGTCGGCCTGGATACCCATCGAACGTAGGATGCTGAGGTACAGGTTGGCCATTCGAGTTTCGCCTTGCCGCCAGTATTGGCCGTGTTGCAGACCCATGTTGGATCCTCCTGCGACCAAGGTTGGCAGGTTTCTTGACCAGTGCGTTGTGCTGGCACCGCTTCCGTACAGCAAGACAGTGTTGTCCAGAAGCGTCCCATCGACATCGTTGTACTGTTGCAGTCGATTTATGAAGCCAGCGATTTGTTCGCTCAGAAACAGGTCGTATTTGGCAAAGTCCAATTGCCCGGCTTTGTCACCGGCATGTGACAGTTGGTGGTGGGTTTTGCTCAGTCCCAATTTAAGCGGAAACGTGTCACTGATTCCCATGCCGTCTTCACGATTCAGCATGAAGGCAACGCTGCGGGTGATGTCAGCGTCGAATGCCAGTGAAATCAAATCGAACATATTTCGATAGTATTCACGCGGGTCATCTTCTTTGCTGACATCAAGATTCAAATGCGAGTGGTCCTGTTCTTTGACGGGAATGTCAATCCATTTTTCAGAAGCAATCAGGCGTGATTCAATTTCGTTCAATGAAGCAAGGTATTGGTCCATTTTTCGTCGGTCTGCAGCACCGAGTTGTTGATTGAACTTGCGTGAGCTTTCAAGTACTGCATCGACCAGCTTGATCTTTGCCCGCAACTTTTCGCGTTGGGCTTTGAGGGAAGTTTTGTCAACCCGGAACAAGCGATCAAAGACTCGCCGTGGGCTGTTCTCTGCAGGAATGGGACGCCCTTGAAGATCGTAGGAAATGGTACCTGTTCGAGACAGGAAGCCGACTCCTGCATCGATCGACAATACCAGTGAAGGCTGACGGCAATGCTGCTTGGTGTGTTGAGCAATGACCTGATCCAGTCCAGCGGTGTTGTACGTCTCTCGCGTCGAATCGTGCAGTGGGGCGCCCGTTAGCCACATGTCTGAACAGGTATGTGGGTCAGCTTTGACACCGTTTTCGTGGTACAGGCCACCCATGAAACTGAGATGTTTTCGGAACGGCTTCAACGGCAGTGTTGATTCCCCGAACACAAAACTGCCCGCATCTTCCTTCGTTGGGAACCAACTCCATTGATTGATGTCGTGGCCCGTTTTCGGTAACGACATGCCGTTGGCGGTATAGATGGCACAGAATCGTTTCGGTAAATGGTCGGTGACCTCGCTGCCCATCGCTTCCAAGGGAGGTAGTGCCAACGCGGCACCTGCGATTCCCTGCAGGACTGAACGTCGCTTGATCTTGGCTGGGTGAAACATTGCGTCTCTTTCTTGGGCGGGACGAGTTACAGGCTTCGGATGGCAAGAATTACTTCTTAAGAAACAAATCACTCGCGACGACAAACTGGATGATATCAAGCATCCCGTAGTCCTTCGCTTTCAATTCTAAGCATTGTTGCTTCAAAACGCGATCCTCATTGTACGTCAGGCTGCGTCCAATGGAATAGATTGAAAGGTGTCGCATGACGCTATACGCGACGCTATCCAGACGTGTATTGACGAGATGATCCCGTAAATCGTTCAAGTTCTGAACTTCATGTCCGTCGGGTAGCTTCGATGCAGCATCAACACGATCATTTGAGAACAGGCCCCCTGCATCATATTGTTCAAAGGCGAGCCCCCACGGGTCGATTCCTTGGTGGCACTTAGCGCAACCTTTGACGCTGCGGTGTTGTTGCAGGCGTTCACGCAGGCTGAGTCCGCTTTCATCTTTCAGTTCTGGAACATTAGGTGGAGGGTCGGCAGGTGGTTTGGCGATGATCTTTCTTGCAAACCACGCACCCCGTTTGACGGGGTTCGGTTCTTTGCCATCCGAAAGTCCTGCCAAGATCGCCGCTTGGGAAAGAATGCCACCAAGATGCGTTTGATTATGTTGTATAGGAATGAATTCGAACCCGCTTTCAGACTTGTCGCCGAGTCCGTAATAGTTGGCGACGATCTCATTGACGACTACAAACTTGGACTTTATCAGGTTTCTGGCAGGTAGGTTTTCTCGGAATAGGTATTCGAGAAATCTTGCCGGTTCCTGGCGTATCTGTCGTTTGACGGTTGAGGTCAGTCGCGGGTAACGCTTTCGATTCGTTTCCACCACGTCAAACTTGTCAATGTTGAGCCACTCCGCTGTAAATTGATCTGCGAAGTTGCCGAAACGTTCGTCCTGCACCATGCGGGCGACTTCTGAACTCAGACTCTCTTTGAGCTTTCCAGACTGGGCTAAACCGATGAGGTCTTTATCAGGTGGTCCGTTCCATAGAAAAAACGAAAGCTTTGAGGCAAGTTCCATTGAGTTCAGATCTTCTGGTTGCGGACCATCGCTCTGTTCAACAATGAAAAGGAATGATGGTGATGTCAAAATGACGACTAGGGTTTCCCTGATGCTTTCTTGAAAGTCCGCGTTGACGTCATAAAAGGTTTTCCAGGTTTGTTCTAGTTGTTGCAGTTCCTTGTCAGTGATCGGTCTCCGAAAAGCTCGGCTTGCGAATTCCTGAATGATCTCCTTTGCATAGACGTCGCGATTTTTTCGGTTTTCACTTGGAATGAAAATCCGCTGATGTGAAGCGGGTGGCCAAGAATCATACAGTGGGCCTTCAAACTCAACTGAGGCTAATCGTAGTCGTGGCATATCCCGACCGTCGGTGTACTCATTTCGAACCGTGATTTCACGTACACCCGCCAAGTAGTTGTCGTTCCCTTTTTCGACAAACGGTCTCGGGTAATTGTTGATTGAGCCTTCAAAGACGTAGCTCTGCAAATCTGTGTTGGCAACCACCTGGGGGTGTTGCACCAGTAGGCAGGTGTGACCACAGTCCCGACGCAGTCCCATGTAGACGCCCAGGCTCGGATTTCGACTCTCAAATTTCCTGAACTCGGTTGCCAGGCGGCTATCTTCAGCCGCTCGCGTGAAGACCAGTCGGCCCAGCTTCGCATTGTCCTTGCCTGCGTCCACGTTGAGTTGGTGGTCGCCAGCTGGAATCCGAACTGCCAGAAATGCAGATTCACTCTTGTTCAGTTTTGAACTAAACACGCGATCGTCCAAGGTTAGATCAAGCTGTTGAGGGCCGCTGAGTAGAGGTTGCTTGATGAATTGTCGGCCTGGTTCCATCAATGCCTGCAATTCAGCAGGTTCCAAGGCACGGCGATAAATTCTTACTTCGTCGATTTGTCCCTTGAATAGTTGCGCATCTTGAATGCGTCCAAGGTGCAGGTCGACTGATGAGTTATCGAGGTTGGTTGCAGCAATGGTTCCCGAAGCGACCTTGTAACCATTGACATAAAGGTGGGTCTGATTCTCTTCACGGCGTACGACTGCTGCAACGTGCTGCCATTCATTGACCCGTATGACTCCGGGCCGGGATGAAACGGTTCCATTGCTTTTGTTGTCCGGAGAGACGGTTTCGATACGTAGCACTCCTTGATTGTTGGGCATGTCAAAATACCAACCATGAGTCCAGTTGTAGCGTCCCAAACAGACGATGCCGCCCTGTCGCAGTTGTGTGGGTTTGATCCATGTCGATACCGTGAAGTTACCTGCTCCGACGTTCATGGAAGCATCTCGTGGCACGACAACGGAACCACTCGCTCCGTCCACGCTGATCGCTTTGCTGTGCTTGCCAATGGACGAGTGGACGGTTTTGATGCCATCACTCAGCGTGCCAACGTGCTTGCCCGTTGTCGATGTCCCCGGGGCATCACCGTCGAATGACCAGTGCCCAATCAGGCCTTCAGAAAGTCTGGTGCTGTCGGGCGCCGCATCGATCGGTTTTTGCTGAGGTTTGGGATGCACATCAATTTGATAGATGCCTGACTCATCGATTTTCAGAATGGAACCCCGTTCCTCGGTGTTGTATTCGATTTGCCTGATGTTGGACGAATCATCTTTTTGTGTATCTGCGGCGTCAAATCCAAGCCCGGTAAGTAACAGTCCGTCCTGGTATTTTGCGGCTTTGATACGGATTCTGAATCTGCCTTCTTCGGGCAGCTCTCTCAAAGCAATTTTGAAGTTTGCTTTAGGGCCATAGGTGCTTGATTCTCGGAAAATTTCAGTGGTTGGAATCGAAGGTCGTAATAGCAGGCCATTCTTGACTGTCCGGTAGGGACTGCCTTTGGGGTAACCGCCGTCACCTCTCATGCACGCGAACACGGCATGGTAGATACTGTCATAGTCTCGCCATCCGCGCACCGTACCGTTCCCTTGATAACCCTCGTTGAAGCGATATTTCTTTTGCATGCGAAAAGGGGTGAACGGAAATGGTTTGTTGGCGTCCAGTTCGGTGATACTGAAGTCTTGATTTGGCAACAGGCGACTGTTGGCTCCCAAGATCAAGGACTCATCAAAGGGTTCTGGATTGATCGACTGACCGAGATCCATTCGGAAGTTCTGAATCGAGGGTAGAGATGGTTCATCGACCAAGCAGGCATCGACCGCTTTTTCGGCGATCTTGAACCAGGCTTCCACTTGTAACGGTGAGGTCAGCAGGGTATTCGCATCGTTGGTGAATCCATCCCGAGACACTCCATCAGCAGGTAAGGAGGCAGAAAAATCCTCTTCCACGCCAAGCAGTTCGCGCAACGCATTTTTGTACTGTTGAACTGTCAGTCGTCGGACGGATCCATTTACGGGCCTTGTTCTTGAACGAGCCTCGTGCAATGCATTGCTAATCCAATGAGTCATTGCTTTGCGTTGTTCAACAGTCGGCTGCGGTTCCTCTTCGGGCGGCATTGCTGAAATTTCAATCTGTTCTGAGATCTCCTCCCAAAGTTTCAGTGATGTTTCAGGAAGATCGCCATCAAGTTGGTCGACCCGTATGCCAGATTCACGTTCCTGTTCATTGTGACACCGATAGCAGTGAACCTTCAGGAAAGGTAACGCAACCTTGTTGAAAGACTTTTCAGCCGTCGCGTTCACTGGCTGTGGGTTTCGCGAGCTAGGAGACTGCTGAGCAGGGAGCCGATTCGGAGCTAGAACCAGAGCCAAGCACGCAGTGCTGGTGATCCATGCGCATGGTTTGGCAACGCGGGAGAGTAATCCGTACATCTCAATTTGATCTGTAAAGGAAGGCTTGGTGGGATTCGTGTTTTAGAGTATCAGCTTGGTTCTGATGAGACAGGGCGGGTTTGTATTGTAACTGAAACCATATCTAGTCTGCGTTGGCAAATTGATTCTGGAACTCCCTTTTCGTGACATCGCAGACAGAAGATTTTGTTGGGACGGTGTACTTTGACCCGAGGGACTTTGGGGAAGGTAAACTGGCGAATGTGTAATGATGCTGTCAGATACGATGGAACAGCATGTTTCAACCTTTTCCGCTCTGTGGGATGATTTCGATGATGCCAGTTTCCAGAAGAAGCATGCTTGCCGGTCTTGGTGCCGGTTTTCTTACCGGCGGGAAGCGACTCAAAGCGATGGTTCCTCAGGATGAAACGGCAGGCCATCGAGCGGTTGATGGTGATGACCGTGAGCGTGTTGATTGGGTTGAAAAATTGACCATCACTGTGGGCCAGAAAAAGGGCGATGTTGTAGGACAGGACGACAAGGTGATCCAAGCGGCTGTGGATTACGTCGCGCGACTGGGAAGTGGCACTGTCAAAATCGGTCCGGGAGTTTATCGGCTGCGTAATTCGATTCATCTGCCATCAGGAATCCATTTGGAAGGATGTGGAGCAGAAACTGTTCTGACCAAAATTCCGTCGCAAAAGGTAATGCTAGCCGCAGATTCTGATTGGTATGATCAGGAAATCACGTTGGCAGGGGTAGCTGATTTTCGAATTGGGGATGCAGTAACGCTTGTCGGGAAAAATCCGCACCACGGTGGTGCCCAAGTCATCAAGCGAACACTTGTTGCGAGATCCGGCAACCGATTCAAATTGAACGAGGGATTGCGGAAGAATTTATGGACGAGTGAAATGCCAACTTGCGAGTCACTGTTTCCACTCTTGACCAGCGAAAATTGTTCTGATGTTCTGATCGAGAACCTTTGCCTCGATGGGAATCGTGCGAACAACGCCAACTTGAACGGCAATTTTGGAGGCAATATTTTCCTGCAGGATTGTCAACGATTTCATATTCGTAACGTTGAATCACGCAATTACAACGGCGATGGTATCAGTTTCCAGATTTGCCATGATGTTCATGTTGAAAAGTGTCATATTCATAGCAATCAAGGGAATGGTTTGCATCCTGGTTCTGGCTCACAGCGACCAATCATGCGGGGGAACCTGCTGGAAGACAATAACATCGGTCTGTTCTGGTGCTGGGGTGTCAAGCATGGACTCGCTGAGCAGAATCAGATGCATGGAAATCGGTCGCAGGGGATGTCGATCGGCCACAATGACACGGACAACGTGATGCGAGACAATGATATCAAGCGAAGCGGAAAGGTCGGTGTGCTGTTTCGTGATGATTCACGTGGTCGGGATTTTTGGGCCAATCGTAATGTGTTGGAGAACAATCGGATCATCGATAGCGGTGGAGAGGGTGGCATTGCGATCGATATCCTCGGAAACACGAAGGATACTCTGATCGCTAGAAATACCATTCGTGAGACGAGGGCCTCTGCGAAGCGGCGGGGAATTCGAATCGCCGCGTCGGTGGAGCGTTTGAAGTTGCTTGAGAATGTCATTGAGGGTTTTGAGGTGCCGATGGTAGATGAGAGAAATCCTTGATTCTGTTCGATGGTGCAGGCTCGAGCCTGTGATTTTTCGACCGCGTTGCGTTTGCTGGTGCCGGTATGCTGAACGCCGTGTTTGATCGTTTCACGACGTAAATGTGGTCACTTCATACGCTCCAGTTTGAGTCGATTTTGAAACACACGGCATTTTCATTGAGGGTAGGGGCTACCGTAACGGTGTGAATTCCCGTTTTCTTCCGACCTCAGTAGGGTTGAGTGAACTCGGAAAACTGGTCTTGGTCGAAATCGTGAATTCAGGGACTATACCGTGTCAATCTTCTCAATTTCGCCTGTGGAGACACTTTGTCATGACGACGAAGAACATACTGTGCATCAAATGGGGTTCGAAGTACGGCGGAGCCTACGTGAATCGTTTGTATGAAGGGGTGCGTGAGCACCTTTCGGGGGCGGTTCGATTTATCTGCCTGACGGATGATCCTTCCGGGCTTCGTGATGAGGTTGAGGCCTTGCCTCTGCCGGTAACACCGTTTGACGAAGCCGAGTTTGATCGACGCCCCGGTGGCTCAACCTGGCGTAAGGTTGGTTTGTTCCAACCTGGGCTAGCGAATCTTCAAGGTGATACGCTGTTTCTCGACCTCGATATTGTTATCACGGGGTCGATGGATGATTTCTTCACCTTTGCACCCAGTAAATTCTGCGTGATTCAGGATTGGTTGGAGAAGCGAAGGGCAAAGTATCTACCGGGGAGAGATGGTCGAGTTGGGAATACGTCGATCTTTCGTTTCAATCCTGAAAAACATCGATACGTTTATTCTCACTTTGCTGAGAATGAAGCATGGGCGCTCGAGAATTTCCGGATTGAGCAGCAGTACGTCAGTAACACGCTACGCGATGATTTGGAGTTCTGGCCCGAAAAATGGGTGCGTAGTTTCAAGCGTAGTTGTAGACCGACATTTCCACTGAATCTCATTCGCGAGCCTCAGGAACCAGTCGATATGCGAATTCTGGTATTCCATGGTTATCCCCTGCCTGATCAAGCCATTGAAGGCTACAAGGGTGGCTTGCTGAAATCAACTTTGCCTGCTCCGTGGATCAAGAATTATTGGCGAGCAATCGACGAAGCCGCCTGATTCGATTTTGCGACTCTCTGCTTGGTTCGGGGCAGGACCGTCTTCACCGAAGCATCCAGGCCTGTTGTTGTTCGTGGTTGAAAATCTCCAAGTCATGATTCACCCACGTCTCAAAAAAGGGACAGGCTCAAGTGGCTGGGATTTTAAGAATACACTTTTGAAAAGTGCATGTTTGCAACAGTCCGTGTTTGCCAATTCCTAGCTTAGGTCATTCATAGGGATTTGCCGCTTTTTTGGAGTCGTGGTTTTTCGATCGGGTAGCAGTCTTCTGCCGGCAGGTTGTAAGAGGGTTTGGTGTTCTTGCAATTTCGTCAGTGTCTTCCCCAACATCGGCATGGCGGATGTAATGAAAACCGTTGCATCAGATGCCATGATTTGCTGCAGGCCGACCAGCTATATGTGTGATGATGGAAAGGTAAAACTGAACAGTATCCGATGTGATAGCGAGCGGTGTGAAACTTTGGCAGCAGGTTTCGTGTGGTCTCGTAAGCCGCATGCTTCGCGCAGTGGTTGGGGCAGGTTGAACAGGCTTGGCGGGTAACAATCGTGCCTCGGACTGCTGCTGCGGCATCGCTAAATTAAAAGCGGGAATGAGAGCTTGTCCGTCCAACAAGTGGTTGGGCAGACCTGTACAAATCGTTAGTAAATCAGTGCAACCTTGCTGCTCGTTGACCGACCGGTACGGATATTTACAATATTGAAGTGACGTGTGTCGCAAGTTTACGGGAGACGGGCCGTGATTTGTGCTTTTTTCAAGGCGGCACCATCAACGCCCAACGCCACATTGCCGTAGTGATGGCTGGTGCCGGTGTTTCTTGCGTTTTATGTTCCCGATCTAACGTTTTTAACCTGGAGAGTCAGTAAACGTGGATTCATCAGTCAATATTTCTGAAACAAGCGAAACCGAGTCGCTTGAGGAGCCACGGTCCCTGAATTATTCATTTTGGGTGGGGGCTTTGACGATTCGAGGATCGGCATTTCCGCGTGTGGTCGTCGATATCCTTAAGTTTGGTGTTCTCGCATTTCTTATCGTTCTGACTGCTACTTTGGCGAAGGCAAAGTTCGATGTGGTATTGGCAATACCGTTCAGTGTCTTGTCAGCAGCAGGTGCTGTGCTGGGTCTCCTGTTGGTACTGCGCACCAATGCAGGCTACGACCGCTGGTGGGAAGCACGGAAGTTGTGGGGCGGAATTGTAAATCAGTCACGCAATCTGGGTGTCATTGCGTCATCGTATGGACCACCCAGTGGAGAATGGAGAAATCAATTCATTCGTTGGACGGCAGTCATGCCTCATGTGATTCGATGTAGTTTGCGAGAAGACCCCACGCTAACGGAAATCTCAAGATTAGTAGGGCGGGCAAATGCGAAACGAGTTTCAGAGGCTGCCCACATGCCAACCTTTGTTGCTACGATCATCGCTCAGATGCTGAGTGAGGGACGGCGGGAAGGGATGAGCCGATACGCTTTCTTACAAGCTGAGCAGCAACGCAGCATGGTCATCGATTACTTGGGAGGTTGTGAACGGATTCGCAACACACCTCTTGCGCGTGCTTCTGCAATTCAGGTTCGCCAATTCATCTTTATGTTTTTGGTCGCGTTACCCTTTGCTTTGATGAACGAGTTCGCTGAGTCGACGACCTTTTCGATTGCCGGTTTGGATTTTAACCATGGTATCTATCTGATCCCGCTCTTCGTCATGCTGTTGGCTCTGCCCATGTTGTCACTTGATCGGATTGGAATGGAGTTGCAAAACCCATTCGACACTCGACGAATGGATCACTTGCCGCTCGATGCGATCTGTCACACGATCGAACGCAATCTGATGGAAGTACTGAAAAACGATGCCTTGGCTACGGAAGAGGGATTCGTGCTGGAAACCATGCAACTGGATCCTGAAATGGCAGCGTTGATTGCAAAAGGCAATGCTCGCGATACACTGATTTCCTGATGTTGCCGTCGCGTTGGGAAACGCAGAAACGCTGAAACGCAGAACTGCAGGTCAAGAAAAGAGTGCTGACCAGGCTCGAGACTGCTTTAGCGAATGAGAACCCACCAAGGGGCCTTGCCGACGAAAAGAGTGTTCAGACGCTCAAGGTCACCACTGTTTGGATTGATTTGGAACACCGCAAGGTTGCCAGAGGTTTGGCCAGCAGCAATCAGGAATCGGCCGCTGGAGTCAATGTTGAAAGATCTTGTTGTTGGCTCGGTGGGGGTGTTGCCCAGGCGTTTTAGCATCCCATCATGCGTGTGCACGGCGTAACGGGCGATGGTGTCATGTCCGCGATTTGCTACATAGACAAATCGCCCTGAAGGATGAACTTCGATGTCAGACGTGCTGTTTGCCAAGGTCTGTGTTCCTGTCTCTGGAAGGGTTGACAGCGTTTGCCTGAGGTTGAGACGCCCACTCTCGGAATCCAGTGCGTAGGTGGAGACACTGCTTCCCTGTTCGTCGCTGCCATAGGCAAAGTCGATATTCGGGTGGAACCAAAGATGTCGTGGACCTGTATTCGGCTTGCGTAACAACTTTGGTTTTTTGTTTTCAGCCAAACGCATTGCCCCATCATCAAGCATGAATTGAAAAATTGCATTCGGTCGGGTGTGGGAAGCGAACCAATATCGCCCTGTACGGTCTGGTACGATCGAATGTGTACGTTCATCAGTAGAGATGGATTGTAATTCTTTGCCGATTGCGCCATGCTGCTTGATCGAGTGCACAATGATTTTTCCCTCGCGGTAATACGCGCTCATGAGCAATTTTCCCGACTTGTCGACGGATAAGTAGGCGGGGTCAGCGCCAGCATGGATCTCGTTGATAGGTGTCAGTTTGCCGGACGATTCATCAACGTGAAAGCTGGCAAGATTACCCAGACTTCGGATCGAGGCGAAGAGGATGGGCAGCGTTGGGTGATAAGCGAGTGCTCCGGGGCCACCGTTGAGTTTCACACTGTCAACTGGGGTGAGAGTGCCGTCCTCTTCGTTAAGACGAAAAGTCACGATTCGATTTTCTTTGGCAAGGGAAACGTGCACCAGCGGTTCACGTCCCAGGACTTTGGCCGCAATCAAGACAGTTAGAAGAAGAGTAAACCAATGAATTTGCATCTTGGGAATCGCTTCATTTGGAGTGGGAGCCAACCAGGGAGAGTATAGCCGAACCAATATGCATCAGGACAACGAGGTGTACGAGAGCATTGAGTTGCAAACGAGCATTGAAACGCGTTCGGCACAGGGTGCACCACGTGCTTGAATTAAGGCGAGAACCCAAGAAGATCGTCGGAGTTTGGTGAAGCGGTTGCTGGGGTACCCGCACTCTCTTTGGCGATTCACGAGATCATTCAACACGAACCAGGATTTCGTTGCGTCTCAGGAATCCGGGAGTCCATGGTGGGTCATAGCCAGCATACTCAACTGGCCCGGTGGCAGTCAGGTTTTGCTGTTTCATCCAACGACGGAGTTCGCTTTCTCTTTGCTGTAGCGATTCTTCACCCATGCGGCCAGTAAATCTGACGACTGCAAACCGACCTCCTTCACGCTCTCGCAATTCGACGTTCGCATTACCGGGTTGGGGGGCTCCTCCTGATGCAACTGCCGCGGGAACCACAAACGCCATTTGACCGGCCTGTACCTCGGCTTTACTGCTGCTCGCGTTGTTCTGGTCAGACGCTGTCTGATTGATGAGTGTTGCGGAACCTCGTTCCATGAATACCGGAGTCGTCATTGCCACCTTTTGTTGCTGACGATTGTCACCACTGATGTAACGGAACAAACGCGAGAAACTGCCATCATTTCCCTGTGCGTCAAATCGCATCGCAGTTGTGACCAAAGTGAGATCAGCGTAATCGCGTACTTCGAAAGCGCCGTCCGAAGAAACAACGCGGTAACGCGCCGATTCGTAGGCGTTTCGGGAAGTAAATTTCCACCCGTAATATCCCACAAATCCCAGACAGACAGCGGTAATACCAAGGCTCAGCATTTTTGACCGATTCATAGAGCGACCGAGCATCTCAAGAAAACTTTTAGGACGGATCTCGGCAGCGGATGGAATTCATCTTTGCTGACGAGCTGAGAAAGTATAGGTGGCAGGGATCCCCCTTTGTTAAATTGAACTCGATTCAAGTCTTTCCGGCCAAATTGAGGAGCAACTGCTCATAAAAACGGATCATTTGGATGAACTGTTTGGTAGCGATCTTTTCATTGACGCCATGGATCAATGCCACTCCTGCTTGGTCTAACTTCCATGGTGTAAATCGGTAAACATCTTTGGTGAGCGAGGGGTCATCATAGTGAGCAGAATCGGTGCTGGCGACGACGAAGTAAGGTGCCACTGCTACGTTCGGAAAAATCTGCTTAATCGTACGGTGTAAGGCTTGGAAAGAATCACTGGTGTCAGAAGATATTCTGGATGGTTCCCGGAATGCCGGTTGGTCTCGCGGCTTACCATCCAACGTCTGATCAGTTTGAAGCGTGATGCGATCATCCTTAATCATGGAACGCAAGAATCGCAGCGTTGATTCAACGCTTTCTCCCGGCTGAATTCGGAGATGTAGATTGGCGGCTGCTGTTAATGGCAGGGCATTTTCAGCAAAGCCCGCTTCGATCATGGTGGGGACCAAGGTGGTTCTCAAAGCAGCGTTGCTCGCTGGCGTACTGCTGAACTGGTTTTCGATTATCGATCTGAATAGTTGCCGATTGCCAATCGCAAGTCGATTGAGAAAAGACATTTCAGGACCAAGGTAATCGAGCATCCTGCCAACCCCACCGTCAAGCCGTGCGGGAAAAGGTGTGTGTTGTAGTTTTGTAAGCGCTGACGACAAGATGCCAATCGCAGTTTCTTCGGAAGGAATGGATGCGTGTCCTGCATCAGTTTGGTTTAATTGAACTCTCATTGTGATATTCAAGTAGCCTTTTTCTGCGATTCCAATCAATGCAGCTGGCTGCTCAAGTCCAGGAACACCTTGGTAAATGCCACCTCCTTCATCAAGGGCCATGCTTAGTCGGATTCCTTTGCTCCGCATCCATTTTGCAATCTGTTGATTGCCATATTTGCCACCGATTTCTTCATCATGCCCGAGCGAAAGGTAGATGTCACGTTGGGGTTGAAAACCAGCTTTGAGCAACCGTTCGCACGCCTCCATTAAAGCGATTGCCGCACCTTTGTTATCCAGCGTTCCACGGCCCCACAAATATCCACCGTCGACTACACCGGAAAACGGCGGATGCTGCCACTCTGCAACTGACGTTTGTTCGATGGCAACCACGTCGTAATGCGCCATCAACAAAATGGCTGGTGCTCCCTTATTCCTGCCAGCTGACCACTGATAAAGCAGGCTGGAATTCTGTGCATCACCAAACTCTTCACCTGTGTACCTGTTCAAGTTTGTCGTAACGGCTGGATAGGATGATTCAAGCATTGCTTGAAAGTCCTGGAACGCCGCCCCATTGTTTTTTGCGCGATTGCTGTGTGACACCGTTGGGAATTGAATCGCGTTTGACAAATGTGCCAACGCTGCGGTCTGGTCGATGTTAGTCTTGTCGATCGCTGGAACTTTGATTTGACGAGACTTCAGGTTCATCGCGTTGAATGCTAGGAAAAGACAACACGCCACGATTGAAGTCAGAAAATAAACGAAAAACCTCCTCGTTTTTTTCCCGGGGCAGAGTGTGGCGATATTCATGGGCTACTTCGTCGTTGCTGTAAGGCTCGAGCAATTGAAGCCTTCACGTTGATGAATCAGGGCGCAGTTTTGTCTGCAACACGAAACAGATGACGCTCCGCGTTGCATGGAGTTGGAATGTGTGACAACCTGTACGCACCAATACAAACCGCATTCGCGTTGACGATCAGCAATTCCAGAGATTTGTCCAGAATAACTAGCTGGAAAGATTCATGCTTGGCCTGGCCTTTTCGAACGAAAGACAGCGGCGTAGATAAGCAGGCAAAAGCAACGCTCGGGGACGCGTTGGCATGGTTCAAAGGCCGTCGTCAAACTGGCGGCATTGTTAAAAAAGTCGTGCACAGGATCAATCCTGATCAATCCTGCACATTCATAAAAAACCCTGCGATTGGGTGAATCGCAGGGGATGTTGGGATCGATTAGAGATTCAGAACAGGTGACTCGTCAAGAATCACTCAACGGGTGGCCGCCGGGGGCGTTCGCCTTGAGGACTTGCACCACCGGCATCACGAGGTCCCCGACTACCAGCTCCCCGACTACCAGCTCCCCGACTACCAGCTCCCCGACTACCAGCTCCGCCCATTGATTCGAGTTCTTCTTTGGAAAGAAATCCGTCGTTATCACGATCGATTCGGACCATCAATGGCTGCATGCGTTCTGGCAGCTCTGCTTTACTGATCTTACCGTCTTTGTTTTCATCAAAACCCATCAGGCGGCTGGCAGCGTTCATTGCTCCACCCCCTGGGCCACCACGCTCGGGAACGCCGTTTGGAGCGACGCGACCTTCCGAACCACGCTCGGCTCCGCCACGGGTTCCTCCACCGCGATTTCCCGCGCCTCGATTGCCTCCGCCTCGACCGCCTAATTCTGGTTGGAGTTCATCGGGGGTCAATTTTCCATCTTTGTTCTTATCGAGTGTTTTCAATGCTTTCGCAGCGTTCTCGATTTCAATAGCTGAGATTTCACCATCACGATTAACGTCCAAAGCGACAAGAACCGGCAGGAAACTCATCATGCCACTACGGCCACCCGTTGCACCGCCACGGTTACCCTGACCGCGTCCGCCAAAGCCTGGGCCATCTTGCCCCGGCCCGCGCTGACCTGGTCCGCCAAAGCCTGGCCCGCCACCCTGACCTGGCCCGCCCTGACCTGGGCCACCCTGACCTGGGCCACCCTGACCTGGGCCGCCAAAGCCTGGCCCGCCCTGACCTGGGCCACCCTGACCTGGCCCGCCACCGCGTGGACCTCCTCGACCGGGACCGCCAGGGCCATTTTCCCCCTGCTGCACACCGCGTGGCTGATTTTCACGCTGATCTTGAGCATTGGCTTGGATGCCGATCGTCAAAGTAAGAGCGACGCCTAAGCCTGTGAGACTTTTCATTGGATTTCCTGTTCGATTATTTGGAGAGGGTTTTGACGAATGATTACGGCAACATTAGAGATACGTTTGTGAACACCGCGGGGTGTCGCGAGTTCTGAACCGCATCGGTTTTGCCAAAAATTTGCCAAGTTCAGCTGTGTTCCACGTCTGACAGTATTATAAACGTTGTCTCTCAAACTGCATCCACAAGGCCTTTGCGATGAAGAAAGCCCATACTGTGACCACAAATGCTAGCCGGATTCCAGCTTTGGCTTTGGTTTGCCTGCTGCAAACCATCACGGCAGCTGGACTTTGTCGTGGTCAGGTCGTGGTGTCCGATTACGAACCACGAGCTGAGCCGTGGAAAGCTCAATTGGACTTGGTTCAAAAAAATACGCAAAGACGTGAAGAGTTCAACTATCAGGAAGCGAAGGTTCCCGATTATGCGTTACCTGATCCTCTTGTCAGTGCAGCGGGGAAGCTGATTGCCACCGCGGATGATTGGAACCGATCGAGGCGTGAAGAACTGTTGTCGCTGTTTCGCAATCAAGTTTACGGCAAGCGTCCCGAAATCAACTACACCCTGAGCTTTGAGCAGGCTGAAGAGCAACCTGATGTCTGGGATGGACTAGCGACGGGGCGAAGTATGGTCGCAGTGCTAAGTGTCGGTGGACAGCAGTACAAGTTTCCTTTTGTCTTGTTCCTTCCCAATGATGTCAAGGGACGGGTACCTGCTGTAATTCACATCAACAATCGGTACTTCATCCCGTTGCAGAAAGCCGTCGACGAGAATGATCCATTTTGGCCTGCCAAAACAATCGTGCAGCGTGGTTACGCCACTGCTTCTTTTCATACCTCTGATGTCGATCCGGATAAAAAAGATGGATATGAAAAAGGGATTCGTTTCTTTCTTGCAGGTGGTGTACCCCCTACTCCAACAGCATGGCGCAGTTTGTCAGCGTGGGGCTGGGCTGCCAGTCGAGTGTTGGACCATTTGGAAATGGTATCGGCAATCGATGCGGATAAGGTAGCGGTTGTCGGGCATTCACGGGGTGGAAAAACCTCTCTGTGGGCGGCATGCGAAGATCCGCGTTTTGCTGTTGCCTATAGCAATAACTCCGGGTGTGGCGGTGCTGCCTTATCGCGACGTGCTTATGGGGAAACCGTTGGGCGAATTACCTCCAGCTTTCCACACTGGTTCTGCGAGTCATTTTCGAAATACGCTGACCGTGAGGCCCAACTTCCTGTCGATCAGCACGAGGTGATGGCTTTGATTGCACCTCGGTCGGTCTATGTCGCCAGTTCCGATGAGGATCTTTGGGCAGACCCCAAAGGCGAGTACGCCTCGCTGGTCGCAGCTGCACCCGTGTTTGAGCTGCTAGGTAAAAAGTCCATCACAGAAACAACCATGCCGGCGTTGAATACGCCCAGAGTTGTGGGGAATACGGGCTACCATATTCGCAGTGGTGGACACGGTCTGGGGGAAGTCGACTGGAACTGGTTTCTGGATTTCACGGACTCGGTGTTGCAGTAGTCGCTCAAACCTGTGTCTGTAGGAGGATCCGTTGGTTGAGGAAACGACGCCCGTGTTTTCAAGGATGGAAGCACACCATTGATGAGTTACCGAAACATTATTGTCAGTTACGGCATGGTCATGATCGTTTGCTCACCATGTCTCGTTATTAATCTTCGCAATCTGAAACCGAAGCGTGTGGCTTCCTGGGGTTTAGAGTTTTTACAGCAGGATGTCGGTGAGGACACGTCCTTTTTGCGTGGGGCCGATCAAACGCTGATTCAATCCTTGGTAAGGGAAGTTGAATCGATAGGGGTCGAGTCCCGTCTGGTGCAGGATTGTTGCCTGTAGGTCGCGTACACTGACTGCATCCTCAACCGGATAATATCCGATATCATCGGTTTGTCCGTACATGCCCGGTTTGATCCCTCCCCCAGCCATCCACATGGTGAATGCGTGGGGATGATGATCGCGACCAATGAAGCCTTTGACAAGTTTCTTATTGACGTTGTTTTGCATCATGGGTGTGCGACCGAATTCACCGCCCCAGACCACCAGCGTTTCATCGAACAGGCCGCGTTGCTTCAAGTCTGCCAGTAACGCCGCGATTGCTTGATCAATCTGGCGACACTTGATCGGCAGGGTCTCATCAATGGATTCGCCTGGACTGGAACCGTGGTGGTCCCAGCCCCAGTCATACAGTTGAACGAAACGCACACCATTTTCAACAAGGCGTCGGGCCAGCAGGCAGTTGTTTGCAAACGTTGCATCATCGCCTTTGTAGAGAGCGCGAGGATCAGCAGCTGTTTCTGCTTTGGATACAAATCCGGGCTTGGCGCCATAAAGATCCATGGTTGCCTGGGATTCACGGCTGATATCCATGACCTCAGGGACAGACGTCTGCATGCGGTAGGCAAGTTCGTACTGCGCGATACGGGTCATGGTCTCAGGGTCACCAACATGTTCATGCTGGTAACGGTTCAGGTCATTCAAAGCATCAAGTGTTTTCCGTCTCGCCGATCGGCTGATACCTTTGGGGTCGGAAAGGTACAAGATTGGATCACCACCATCAGTACGGCATTGAACACCCTGGTAAACGGTCGGCAAGAACCCGCTGCCCCACAATGATTTTCCCGCGCTCGGCGTTTTTCCGCCGGACGAAAGCACGACAAATCCCGGCAGATTTTCGTTTTCGCTGCCAAGACCGTAAGTTACCCATGAACCCATGGCAGGGTTGCCCAGGAGCGGATTGCCGGTTTGCATCAGCAGTTGTGCCGGTGAATGATTGAACTGCTCCGTGCTGATGGAACGGATGATACAAAGGTCATCAATTTGTCGGCACAGATTGGGTAACAGTTCGCTGACCCATTGGCCGGTATCACCATGTTGCTTGTAACTGAATTGCGGGCCGAGCATCTTGGGGGTGCCTTTGATAAAGGCAAAACGCTTTCCTTTCAGAAACTCCTGTGGACACTCCGTGTCGTGCAGTTTCGCCAGTGCGGGTTTGTTCTCGAAAAGATCAAGTTGTGACGGAGAGCCAGCCATATGCAGGTAGATCACGGACTTGACTTTGGAAGGGATGCGAAACGATGCATCTTCCGCTTGTCCATCGCGAGCAAGTATGGAGTTCAGTGCGAGCGCGCCGAATCCAAGTCCTGTTTGCCCGAAAAAGTGTCGTCGAGTGACAGCACGAAGTTTTTGAAGGGGCAGGGAGAGGTTCATGGTTGTCTTTCAGTTTCGGTTCTTCGCATCACGTGTCAAGCAGAACTGTCTCGAGTTTTCGAAAAATATCCCGTGCGTGGTGCGATTCTTTGGTAATGGGTTTGCGATGTTTGTCGTCAATGATTGGTTCGTTCATCGACTATGGTTTCATCAGTGTCTCATCGAGGTTCAGCAGAACGCTGGCGATCACGACAAGCCTTGGATCACCAGCGGTGAGTTTGGCTGAATCCAATAGTTCTTTTCCATCAGAGAGTTCATCTTGAAGTGAGTCGTACAGCTTTTTCAAACGTGAGATTTCTGAATCATCGGCTTCTCTGATCAGTACCATTTGAAAGCCAGCCGCGAGTTGGGCACTCAGTTTGTCAGCAGCAGCTTCCATTCGCTTTGCCAGCTGCCCAGCCGCCTCCAGGTAGACAACATCATTCAGTGTGATCAGCGCTTGCAGTGGGGTATTGGTTCGGATGCGGCGTATCTGGCACACCTCGCCGCTGCCCGCATCAAATGTTGTCATGGCAGGGTAGGGACTGGTTCGTTTGAGGTAGGTGTAGAGGCCACGGCGGTATCGGTCCTCGCCCTCAGCGTTCTTCCATTTTTCACCGCTATAAGTCGATTTCCAGATCCCCGGTGGTTGTGGTGGCATGACCGATGGACCGCCAGTTTTATTGGTAAGCAGGCCGGAAACTGCCAAAGCTTGATCCCGCACCATCTCGGCGCTGAGGCGGAATCGTGGCCCGCGCGACAGCAAGCGATTTCTTGGATCCACAGCCAGGGCTTTGTCATTCACGTTGGAACTTTGTCGATAGGTTCGGGACATGACGATGGTCTTGATCAGTTTCTTGAGTGACCAGCCCTGTTCACGGAAATCAACGGCCAGCCAGTCCAGCAATTCAGGATGTGTGGGTAGCATGCCTTGGGTTCCAAAATCTTCTTCCGTTTCGACAAGCCCAATACCGAAAATTCTCGCCCAAATTCGATTGACGGTAACGCGAGCCGTCAAAGGATTGTCTGCCTTCATCAACCACTGGGCGACACCTAGCCGGTTTGCAGGAGCATTGGCAGGTAATTGTGAGAACGCCGTCAGTACAGAAGCAGAGACTTCCTCGCCCTGGTCAAGGAAATTACCACGATTGTGGATGCGTGTTGTACGCTGGCGTTTGGCGTCCAAGTCAAACATCACCGGTGTACTTGGAAGCTGTTTTCTGAAATTCTGTAATTGGTCTTGAGCTGCCTGCATTGCCTTGAGGCGGCCCATTGTCTCCGGGAATACCGCTTCGGTGAAGACTTTCTCAGGGTCAGGCTGCAGTTCAGCACGCAGCCATTGCACAGGATTTTGACTAATCGAAAAACGCGATCTGGCAAGCAGAAGTCCCTCGCCATATTGCTGTTCCAATGTGACTTTCAAGGTGCCGCCGGTGATGGGGGCGTCGAAATCAAAAACCGCAGCGTGTGGCTCCTTGAAGCGTGGGGATAAACCCCAGCCTGCGTCGGGTTTACCATCCAACGCCGCAGCAACATTCCAGCCACGCTGGGAAAAGGTTGCCCGCGGGTTTTTCAGCTTGATTGATTTGAATTCACCGTCCGACTGTTGAATGTCCAATGTCAATTCACGGATAGCTACATTCTTATCGTCCCAGTCACCTCCGCCGATCGATTTGGGAAAGTGGTCAATGCGAAACGACGTGTAGGTATTGCCATCGGGTAGTGCAGGAACGTCAAAGGTGATTTGCCAAGTGTCCTTCTGTGGCCGTTTACCGCTGGCAATGAGTCGGTCCTGTTCATCCTGATTCATTTCCACATTGGACTCGGATTTGAATTCTTTCAGACTCAGTGGCTGCCAGAGAGGACGCTCCTTCAACGCTTCTTTCCATTTTTCAAAGCGTTCCGGGAAGTCGGCAGGGCGTTGGGCTGACAATTTGGTTGCCTGCTGCAATTTCACTGTCAGTTTTGCAAGTTCCGCAGCCTGTGACGTAGTGGGGGTGGTGTGAAATGGAGCCTCATTGTCGGCATCCTGAGTTTGATTGAAATACGACAGAAAAGCATAATAGTCCTGAATGCTAATCGGATCGTACTTATGCGAATGACACTTCGCGCAACCCATTGTCAAGCCCATCCAGACTTGTAGTGTTGTGTCAACGCGGTCCTTAACTGCTGCAATGCGAAACTCTTCGTTGTCGGTTCCACCCTCGTCATTGGTCATCGTATTTCGATGGAATGCGGTTGCCAGAATCTGATCATCTGTGCGGTCTGGTAACAGGTCACCACCCAGTTGTTCGATGGTGAACTGATCAAAGGGAAGGTCTCGATTGAAAGCATCAATCACCCAGTCACGGTATCGCCAGATGTTACGGTGTCGATCTTTTTCATAGCCTTTGGTGTCAGCGTAACGTGCCAGGTCAAGCCACATGCGTGCCCAGTGTTCGCCGTAACGATCGCTATCGAGTAACTGATCCACAAGTTTTTCGTATGCGTCCGGAGATTTGTCGTTTAGAAAACTCTGGACGAGTTCCGGCGTCGGCGGTAGGCCGGTGAGGTCAAGAGACGTTCGACGTACAATCGTCCCACGCTCGGCCAATCGTGACGGTGTCAAGCCGGCCTGTTCCACTCGGGCAAGGATGAAGGAGTCGATGGGGTTCACTGGTGTCAGGTTCGTGTCGTTGGCAGGGATCGTACCTTTTTTGGGCACCACGAATGACCAGTGCTTCTGGTATTCAGCTCCTGAAGCAAGCCACGACTTAAGGGTTGAAATCTGCGCGGCTGAAAGCTTGTGGCCTGTTTCAGGTGGTGGCATGACGATTTCAGCGTTCTCCGCCGTGATGCGGACCAGCAACTCGCTTTGGTTTGGCTTGTGGGGCACGATCGCTCCTGCTTCAATCGCCAATGCACGCTCGTCAAGACGTAAGTCTGCTTCGCGTGCTTCGTGGTCCCGACCGTGACAGGAAAAACAGTGTTCGGCGAGGATTGGACGAACATCGCGATTGTATTGCACCGCTGTTGCTACCACTGGCTTTGCGAGGGCAGCTTGCTGCGCACGTGAAATACTGCTCGGGTCTGACAGCACAAACAAAAATCCGGATAACAATATGCCGAGGCCAAGACCAGAAAATGGATGCCGTTGAGGTGGGGCTGTTTTGTGGGATAAATAGAGCATGGGAACTCATGAGAAACGGGCGAGCCACAAGGGATATACCGAATTGCACTTCATGGCTCGGGAATCAGTGCGGTGAAATATCTTAGCTGCTGAGCTTTGGGCAAACTGAAGGTGAGGACTGGAAAGCTGGGTTTGATAAAATCGCGACATGGACGACACTTCAGTTCATGTGGGTTCGTAGCCCGGCAATATTTTGGTCACAAAGACAGATTGACCATGTTGCTGGTAAGACCACCGCGTCATCTCGGTTAAACAGTTCATGACTTGGTCATGGTCACCCATCAGGATGGTGCATGTGGGCCCCGTGTGGACTTCTATCTCACCGTACTCTGTCAGCTTACCGATAAACTCCTTAATCAGGTCGCGAAAGTTTTTTACGAAGGGATACATACTGATTTCGACAGTGGTGACCACGCTGGCTCCTCTCTGGGCTTCGAGGCGATGAAAGGGGCGGAATCAGGCAAAAAGTGGCGGTCTTCACCTCAAGCTGCCTACTCGCTTCAGGACTGCGAGGAATCTGAGTCTCGCCGAGAACGTTGGGTGCGTATTGTAGGGATGTCGCAATAATTTGTACATTTCACGCGTTTACGACGACCAGCGGGCTGTCCGCAAGCAATTGTCCTGGGATTCAAGGATTGATGCACGTCACGACAGGTATGTAGCGGAGATTGCGACTTGGCATTGATGCTAGAATTCCCTGTTTCATCCACAGCCTCTGACCCATCACTGTTCATGGCGAAAACAACTGAGATTTTCGAGAAAGTTCCCTCGTTTGATCATTCTGAGAATGCGGCGAACACCGACCCGCAGGCATTCGAAACCGTGGTCAGATCGAGACGAAGTACACGGGTTTACACCCAGGAAGCCATTCCAGAAGAAGTAATGCGGCGATGTCTTGAATTGACGTTGTTGGCTCCCAATTCGTCGAACCTTCAGCCGTGGGAATTTTATTGGGTCCGTGATAACGCCAAAAAAGCGGAATTGGCCCGACTGTGTTTGCAACAGCCCGCAGCCACGACGGCACAGGAATTGGTGGTCTGCGTAGCGCGACTGGATACGTGGAACAGGAATCGCAAGCTGATGCTCGATGCAATGGAGCGTTCAGGCCGCGAAGTCCCTGAATCAGCATTGAGTTATTATCGCAAGCTTGTACCTTTGGCTTACGGACAGGGCCCGTTGTCTGTCTTTGGCCCCATCAAGAAATTAATCTTTTGGTTGTTGGCACTCAGCAAGCCAATGCCGCGGGGACCCGCTGGCAAAGCAGATATGCGGGTTTGGGCGCACAAGTCGACGGCGTTGGGGTGCCAAAATCTGATGTTGTCCCTGAGAGCTTTTGGATATGACAGTTGTCCCATGGAGGGAATGGATCCAACTCGTGTTCGTAAGCTATTGGGCCTGCCGCGAACCGCGGAAATCTGTATGGTGATTTCCGCAGGAAAGCGTGCAGAGACCGGGATCTATGGCGACCAGATACGCTCTGATTCTTCCTTGTTTGTGTTCGAAGTTTAAGTGAGATTGGATGTTGCCATGCGTTTCCCGGGCAGGAATGGTCTCGGGGCGAGTGATCAGTTGTCCTTTTGAACGCCAACTCTCGTTTTGCGTTGGGCCCTCTTTTGTGCTCTCTGTGCTGCTCGCGTCTCTGATTTTGTCTTTGGTTTGGGCGCCGCCCCGTTTGCTGTCTGTTTCCAGAATCGGCTTCCCCCAGTAATGGGATTTTGCATTTGTTGGATCCATTTCCTGTAATCCTCCGTCATTTGTTGCACACGCATGGGGTGCTTCCCGCTGAGGTCTCTTGTTTCTGACGGATCGTTCGCCAGATTGATCAGTTCTGGATTTCCCTTCACGACATGGATTTTCCAGTCACCCTGTCGAATTGCCCAGTCTCCCTCACCACCTTTGCTCCAGTAGATGTGTTCGTGATGCTGCGTTGCGTTGTCGGTCAGCAACGGAAGAAGACTCTTACCATCAAACTTTTGGTTGACGGGCGAGGTACCTGTTGCCTCAATTGCGGTGGGCAAGATGTCGAGTGAAACAATGGGTACAGTTTGGGTTCGCCCGCCTTTGAACCTGGCTGGCCAACTGACGATGAATGGAGTGCGAATACCACCTTCGTCAAAGCTGCCTTTAAAACCACGCAGCGGGGTGTTGTCGGCGCTCATCGCTTTGGAGCCGCCGTTGTCTGTCAAACAGAACAATAGCGTGTTGTCGAACAGGTTCTCCTGTTTAAGCTTCCTGACGACTTGTCCTATTCCGTCATCCAAATGTTTCAACATGGCCATCAAAATGGCTCGTTCAGGAGTAATGCCTGGATTCGAATCCATCGTAGATTGAATGTCAGTAGCAGGAGCTTCTGCGGGTGCATGAACTGCGTTGTAGGCAAGGTAGAGAAAAAATGGTCGGGACTTGTTTCTTTCAATGAACTCGACTGCTTCTTCGGTCAAGCGATTCGTCAAATACCCTTCATCGTTGATACGCTGTTTGTTGCGATAGATCGGATGTGCGAACTTGCCATCTGAATCACTTCGTAAATCAAAATAACTATGCCCGCCACGTCCCATGAACTTGTAGCACTCATCGAAGCCACGATTCATGGCGTGCCACTTAAGTTCGGGGTAGTCATCATCAAGACCCAAATGCCATTTTCCAATGGCCGTGCTGACGTAGTGGTCAGGCAGGAATGATGGAAAAATTTTCTGTTCAGGATTGAAGCCTCGCCCACCATCTCCTGCTGAATAAACTCCAACTCTTTGTTGGTATTGCCCCAACATCAATCCCGCGCGGGTGGGTGAGCAGACGTGACCACTGGTGTAGGCCTGACTAAAGAAGACACCCTCCTTTGCCAAGGCATCCATGTTAGGTGTTGAGACTTCTTTGGGGTGCTGAGGATTGAAACTGATGTCTGCATAACCTTGATCATCAGTCAAAATGACGACGATGTTGGGCATCTCAGCTTCGATCTCATCAGACAGGGCAATCGCTGACCCCAGCATCAGCACAAAACTGGTCAGCAATGAAATGAGTGATGAGAATCTGTTGGTGGAGGGGACGATTTCAATATTCATGTTCGGGTGTATCAATTCCAATGGGTTACTACCAATGCGTCTGCTTAAAATCAGAAACTGCTTGATCTGGAAAATACGCAATTTCAGCCCTTGGTATTGGCGGGATAACGGTAGCCGCGATCAATTGTTTTGCCACAGGATACCGCAAGACCATCCCCGAGCGGTTCATGGGGGGATTGTGTTATTATCAGTTAATAACGTGAAATGAGCGAAGGTTACACCCGATCTCTTCAAAAAATCGCATACCCCTGAATCTTCTTTCAATGGCTTCGTTGAACATGTTCGCAAAGTGGGGCAAGTCGGATGGAATCATGTTTGCACGCGGAAGCGTTGGGGTTTCTACTGGCGATCCTGCAATATTTCGACGCAAACATCCATTGCCACTGATGCATTCAACAGGGATGATTTGCGGAACGTAGCCGAAGTATTTTCGTTTCTTCGTAGCAGGGTTCTCTTGTGGTCAATACTACTTCAGCCTCCGTCCCCCATGTCGTGATCATTGGTGGCGGGTTCGGTGGGCTGGAAACAGCAAGAAATTTGCGAAAGTCCGATGTTCAGGTAACCCTCGTTGACCGTCACAATTACCACCTTTTTCAGCCACTGTTGTATCAAGTCGCGACAGGGGGATTATCACCGGCCAATATCGCAACGCCTCTTCGTTCCATCTTTCGGCGGCAGGCCAATTGCGAAGTGTTGATGGCCGAAGTTCGTGACTTTGACTTGGAGCACAAACGTTTGATATTGGCTGATGGTGAGTTGGAGTACGACCACTTGGTTGTTGCTGCGGGGGCGACGCATAGTTATTTCGGGCATGAGGAATGGGCTTCTGTTGCACCAGGCTTGAAAACTCTGCAGGACGCCACATCGATTCGCCGCAAAGTATTTTTGGCGTTTGAAGCTGCGGAACGCGAGCGGGATCTAAAGATTCGCGAGCAGATGATGACGTTTGTGGTTGTGGGTGGAGGCCCCACTGGCATCGAACTGGCAGGTGCGCTGTCAGAAATTGCACGTCACACGATTCGAAATGACTTTCGGCATATTCACCCGGAAGATGCTCGAATTGTGGTCGTGGAGGCAGCGGAACATGTTTTGGCTCATTATCCATCCGAGCTTTGTAAGCGCGCGGCTGGCAAAATTCGTGAATTGGGAATTGAAATTCACACTCAAACACGGGTTACCCAAGTCACGGAAGAGGAAGTGCACTTGTCATCAGCTGGTGGCGAGAAAGTCATACGAACTCAAACCGTTCTGTGGGCTGCAGGCGTCCATGGCAGCCCGCTGGGAAGAAAACTGGCGAAGGCCTGCGGTATTGAAACTGATCGGGTGGGTCGAGTGGGTGTCACCAACATGATGAATGTTGAGGGGCAGGACGAAATCTTTGTCATCGGTGATCTCGCAGATTGCACAGATGGCAAAGGGGTGCAGATGCCCGGCTTGGCTCCCGTGGCGATTCAGCAGGCGCAGTATGTGGCAAAACGGGTTCTCGCAAATATTTCAGGAACAAAAACAGAACAACCATTCGTCTACCACGACCGCGGAACCATGGCCACCATCGGCAGGGCAAAAGCGGTGGTGAAGGTGGGCAAACGTGAAAGTGTTGGCTTTATTGCTTGGGTGATGTGGTTGGTCGTCCATCTGTTGCAAATTGTGCAGTTTCAGAGTCGATTTCTGATTCTATTCCAATGGAGCTGGAATTACCTCACTTTCAGTCGAAGTGCGCGAATCATCACGGGCGATGAGCCTGTGATCCTGATTCGCGACGAGCCTGGGAATGATGCGTCGGCCATCAAGGGATCCGTTCCAGAGGACGAAAATTCAGATAGCCCGAGCGATCACGAACCATCAGAGTAAGACGCCATGTTGGGATCACAATAATGGGACCGTGCTTCCCGGGAACGATTGCTGATGGTTCCGAGGAATTCTATGACCATCGAGTCGATCCCCACTAATGCAGTAACTTGGTGGGGCAAGCCGGAACAACGCTACTGATAAAGCAACATGCTGCGTGGTTGCCGCGTCATAATGCGACCGACGCTCACGTGAACGTGAAATGTCCAGCGTCACCAACAGCGGTTCCTGATGCGTCTGGCCGGGGTGCGCGCCCGGCCTCAGAAAGGTGATCTGGAAATGAGAACCAGGTGCCCGGGCACAGGGACGCCGCGTTGGTATTGGCTTTCCGGTCGCGTGATCAGCCTGGAACAAGATCTATCCGCTGTTTCAACGGAACTGTTTCAGGGTGAGCTCTGTAATGCAGGTTTTTCTGACGCGTCGTTGATACCGTCACTGTTCTTGTCGGTGATTCCAGAGTAGGGGTGTTCAGTGACAGCTTGCCATGCGATTTTGCGGAAAATCTTGTCCAAGCTGGGACTTGGAAAAGTGGTATTACCACCGAATGGAATTTTGTTTTCGATGAGCTCAGGCGACTTGCCATACAGCGTGGCGTAAAACACATAGCCTTCCAGACGCTCGAATCCTGGCCCGAGGTGTCCCAGTTGATCCCTCCAGAGTGAACGTTCTTTCTTGCCAATCATTCGGTGTAAACCCTCGATGCCCGGTAATTCACCGCGAATGAAGTGCTTCGCCGCCAGGACCATGGAATCAGATGTTGGCAGAATGAAAACTTTGCCAGGGTATGCCTTGCGAAGGGGGGTAATGACTTGAGCGTGCAATACTCTTCTCTCTTCGGCCAATTGATCTAATACCTCATCTGTGAAGAAGGCTTCTGATTTTGGCGTCTCTTTCAGTTGTGAGAGTTGTGGCCAAGCATCAGAAAGATAGAATTTCATCTCAGGATTGTACTTCAGGCAGAAGTCAATCCAGCAAGAGTAGTATTTGGGCTGGTCCTGAAAGTAGGGGCCGAACATCATCGCTTCCCATTCTGCATTCGCGATGGAGGAGAGCAATTTCGGGTACGGCTTTCCTTGGAATTGAAAAATTCCGTTCTCTTGCTCCCACTTGTAGCGGGCACTGCCGGTCATGCCTCCACCGACGTGGGTGTAAAGCGGTTGATCCATCCCGGCCCCTCGTGCAATCAGTGGCATGGTTTTGTAACCAGGCATCATAAAGCTGTGGCCAACACCAACCACTCTCAAGGCACCATCATTTGGTTTTAGGTGGGAGACCACAGCCGGCCCTTTGCCGGTCGCCACTTTTGCAAAGGTATCCTTGATTTGACTGGCGGACATGTAGCAAACGGCTTCCTCGGGAAATCGTTCCAGGTCCCAGCCAGCGTCAACGTTGAAGCTCGTTGGAACTCCACGTCCCCGATTGCCAGCAGCACCGTTGCCAGCAGCACCCATTTTGTTGCGATACGCAATCGCCTCCTGCCATGTGAGTTTTCCGTCCTGATTTACGTCAGCTGCCGGGAATTGCTTAAGCAAACGCTGGAGTTGTTTTGCACCTCTGTTGTTCTGAGCCTCAGCATGAGACCCGAATGAGATACCGGTGACGATTAATGAAATGACGAACAATCGCGAGTGCATTCGAATTTATCCTTGCTGATTTATTCCGGTGGTAGCGAGCCACTCATGGCTGAATCTTTACTTGCTGCTTGTGTTTTTTTCACTGCCCAGAAAGCGGAGCAGGTTCTCTTCACTGATTTGGTGGGTAGCACCATGGCCCGCGCCCACGAATTTGTAGTGCACCACATCGCCTCCAAGATAACTGAAAACTTCCAGTTGTCCTTCGGTCCTGCTGGGGGTCGTAAGCTTTTTGCCTGCGTGACCCATCTGCTTCGCCCATACGTACGTGGATTCTTCTGCGGCCAGAAATCCCAATTTGCCGTCTTTGGCAGGAATGTGTCTCGAAATGCCGCCGTCGTAGGGAACCAACGCATCATTCGTTCCTGAAATATTCATCAAGCGTTTGCCCGTGATTGGGTTTGCCGACTCGCGATAATCATTATTAGCTCCCTTGGATTTGAACTGTTTTCCATCGTATTGCCAGACATTCAAAGGGCTGACTCCGCTGATGAAGTTGCGGATATTGGGGAGTCGGCTTTCAATCAGCAGTTGATTCACCAGCGCGGCACCATTGGATGCTCCCATGATACTGAAGTTGTCGTTTTGGATGTTGTCATAGGAAGCGAGCTTCCGAACGATGGATTCGATAAAGGCTGTGTCATCTGCCTTTGAGCGTTCGGAGACAATGTTCCAGCTTTCGCGGTATCCTTGTGCAAATACCATCACATACTTCGCCGCCATCTTTGTGCGGTTCCGCAGCAGGATTCGCATGACCTCTTTTGCGTTTCCACCATTGCCGTGCAGAAAGATGAACACGGGAAACTTTTGGCCTGCTTCCCCCTCGGGGACATTCACAAAGTAGGGCCGCGGGTAATCAGTTTCCTGGGACCACGATTGTCGGATGAAATATTGCCCTGATTCAAGGGTCCCTGCTTGCCCCGCAATCGTGCTGGGTTCCGTGATGTCACCCGATTCATCTTCCGAAGTGTCTGTGCCATTCTGTCTCATCTCGGCAGTTGGGCGGAGTGTTTTTTGGGGGGGCTGATTTTCCATTTCGTCCAGAATGTCGCGGATCTCATCCGTCAGTTCGTCGGTTTCTTCTTTCCGGTTTTCCTGCACCGCTTCGACAAAGCGAAAGGCAAGTTCGGTCAATTCACTTTCAAAGTCGATTCGTTCCTGAAGTTCGTCGACCGCCCGCTCCAATTGTTCGTGACGAGCTTCGGAAGTACCGGCCGGGTTACCAAGTTCGGAATGAAATTGACGCATTTTCTGGAGGTTACCGATGGTGATCGTCAGGTATCGGGATGACTTGGTGGTCGTTTCTGTTTTCGGTAAGCCGCCCAGACGCTCCTTTAATTCCAAGACTTCCGCGATGCGGTCAGCGAGTTCTGTCTCGATCTCCATTACCTCCCTGAGTCGATCGATTTTTCGCTCCAGAGATTCAATCTGCGGATCCAGCTTGCGGGCATCCTCTTCGCTATTTGCGGATTCCTGACGCGTTATGATTCGATCTAGTTGCTGTTGGACTTCGGAGATCTGATCCAAACTCTCAAGTCGCCGTTTGAGATGGTCAACATGCTGGTTGAGCATTTTCAGTTCGCGACGCAGTTCGGCCTGTTCATCATGGATGTCACGGAGTTCTACGCTGGTGGGCTGTCTAGTTTCCTCGCCAGAATCCGGGCGTGTTGATCCGGACTGGGCAATGAGCAGTGGACTTGTCATCAGTCCAACCAGAATAGCGATGCTATAAAAAAAGAGATTGCGAATGCATGAAGGCATTATTAATGGTTCCTTCTCGTCCGACCATCAAATCGGATGAAGTGACTGTGTGAGTTGTGAAATTCAGTTTCAGTTTGAGACACGCTTGTCGCGACTTGCCATCACGACTTTTCTTTTGATTGTGAAAATAGCCAAGTCATGAAATCGGCCTCTTCGTCGCACCGTGTGCTGCTGGATTGGGTGCTCCCATTGGCTGCACCCGGAATCATCTTGCCGGAAACAGCATGGTTGTCTCCTGCCCACGTTGTCAGCTTCATCACGCCGCTAAGTTTTTTTACTTCCTTGAATACTTTCAGGTCTTTCTCAATTGGGCAAGTTCCATCCTTGTTACCGTGGAAGGCCCAAATGGGAATGTCCTTGATTTTGACCGCATCGATGAAGTCTTGCGTTCTTCGCAGCCCACTGCCAGCAGAAGGTGCTGCCGCTGCAAAGTAATTGGGAGCCAGTTGAATGAAAATGTAAGTGCCATGTCCACCCATGGAGTGGCCCATGATGTAAATGCGATCCATATCGACCGATGGTAACGTTTTTACATAGGATTTGATTTTTTCCAAATCATTGCTGCTCCATAGCCCCTTCGCTTGAGGAGCCACCACATAACAGGGAAAGTCATTTCTCCGCGTTGGCTCGGCTAACTGTTTGTTCCAATCCCTGAGTTGCTTGTTGTTGTCGTTTCCTCTACCACCGGCTCCATGCAGTGACAGGATCAGCGGATACTTTTTACCTGTCTCAGTTTGTATTGGTGCCAGGACCCGGAAAGGCATCCCCTCAAATTCCAGCGGTTTGTATTCGTTTTGCCACGGCCCTCGTCGAGCGGGTTGCTGGTTCGGACGCTGTGCGAGTCCTGTTGTGCCGATCACGCAGATCGCCATACCGATCGACCACTTCAAATATCTGACGAATTGCATTTTTTTCCTCAATCAGTTGGAAAAGCGGTAGACCGTCGCGATCTGCCGTGATGTGAATNTACCGCAATGGGGTTCATCACACAGGGGCACAAGTTAGTTGCGAGAACCCCATTGTGATGAGTAGGTTAAGCAGCATGTCCAATAAGCTGGCCGATGGAATCATCACCTCAGGAAGTTTACCCGCAGTTTCTCTGCCTGTCTGTCGGCACCTTTGCTGATATGCCCCGGCAGTGGGAACATGAATGGTCTTCTTCGCGGCATTGAACAAGTTGGCAGCGGGAGGCTCAAATTGAGTTTAATGTGAGGCTGTTTGTACCGTGCCGACGTCGACTGGTTGCCCGGTATCAGCACTGCGCACGGCTGCAAAGCAGAGTTCAAGACTATGCAGATTGTTAGCCGCGCTATGATTGGGGACGCGGTTCTGCTCGATTGCACAAAGCAGTTCCCCCATTGCACCATCAAAGCCAGAATCAAACCAACAGCCTTGCAGCGGAACGGTACATTGCCCTGTTTTAAGGAACACCTGCATTTCTGGTTGGTCGTTCAGGCCTGGTCCGCGTGAACGCAGTGTGCCTTTTGTTCCCACCACCGTTGTGACATCTTCTTCGCCCAGTTGTGTATGACCGTGAAAAGACATGCGAATCTGGGCTCGTGGGTAGCGGATGATTGCTGAGGCGATCGCGGGCGGTTGGAAGACCTGTTGATCAAAGCGTTTGACCTGAGCGAATACAGATTCGGCGCGTTGCTCGCCCATCAGGCAATTGGTGATATCAAACCAGTGCACTCCAAAGTCAAACAGGATCAGGTGATGAATGTTCTCAAAGGCTGGTGTTCCGGCAATCCACGTTTGATCCCATTGCAGTGAAAAATCAATCGAAGTGATATCGCCTATCAGCTCCCCAGCGATTGCATTTCGGAGATAACTGAAATGGGGAGCCCAACGACCATTCTGATTGACTGCCAGGTGAACGTGGTGCTGTTTGGCAAGTTCGACGAGTTGCCGACCATCGGCTAGATCGAGGACGAACGGTTTTTGGCTGAGGACATGTTTTCCAGCGGTGATGGCGTCCCGCAGTATCGAAAGCCGATCTGTGGGGTGCGGCGTTGCATCGATCACCGTGATGTCTTCACGCTCGATTACTTTCCGGTAGTCGTCGTAGACATCCGCATCGGGGAAAAATTCATCCCGTCGCTTTTCAGCATCCGCTATGGAACGACTGGCGATTGCCCGTATTGGGAATCCACATCGACGGTAGCTCCGTAAGTGAAACTCACTGATGCCTCCTGCGCCAATCAGACCGATCCCATGTTCTTTCGATTCNGGTTGTGGAGGTTGGTAGGGGACATCCGGGGACGGAATGTTAACGACCTGTTTGGTAGGGCTGAGCCCGTACTCGTCTTCGTCCTGGTCACTCATGTGGTGGTTCCCATGGTGTCGTGGTGGTTGCGTTCACGTTTCGCGTCGGCAAGTTTNGATCCAGTGTGTTCTTTAGCGACGTGTTCTTTAGCGACTGCGCAGTTCCACCTGGTCCATCAGTTTGGCAGTCGCGTGATAGGCTTGCTCGACCCATTCCACGATCTTGGCGGGATCTGGTGAGTATTCCAGTTCCAGGGAAATCGCTCCATTAAATTCAAGGTCCTTGATTGCCTGCAGAAATGGCGCAAATTTCACGACACCGCGACCGGGTGGCAGGTCACCATGCACCTTGCCGTCGCAATCACTGATGTGCACGTGGGTGGCTTTGCCGCGGAATGCTTCCAGATCACCTGGTGACGTGTCGGAAAGCACAAGATGGCTGATNTCAATGTTTGCTTTGACGTTTGGCAAGCCAACGTCATCAATGAACCGGACCATCTCGGGCACACTGTTGAGCAGGCTTANNCGGAAGGGTTCGAGTTCCAAAGCGATATCGATGTCTTTTTCACCTGCATCGATCCCCAGTTCCCGTACNCATTCCACTCCCCATTCCCACTGTGCCTCNGGGGGAATGACTTCGCGTTGCCAGATGTACTCACCAATCACCAGTAAAAGATTGTCCGACTGAAATGTCTGCGCAAGGTCCAGAAACTTGCGTGTTCGCTGCATGTGGAAATCACGGACGGGATCATTGAAGTCGATAAGCCCAGCCGAAACGACGACGGTCGATACNATCGGTAGATCATTCTCATCGCAAGTGCGTCGGATCAAATCGATCTCTGCCTGCGGAATCGTCATCGCTTCGGTGAAGATGTCGACGCAATCAAAACCAATTCGTGCAATGTGTTCCAAACCGGTTTGTGTGTCGATGCCCGCCTGCTGGAATGCACTGTTGATGATTCCTAGTTTCATGATAAATCCCGCTTTCAAATGGGAGAGGATCGCAAGGCCGCTGCGAAAGGCTGACTGTGGGAGTGAAAGAAAAATGAGGTTTGCGAAGCAGGCTGGATTTTCTTTGCCTACTGGTTTGGGTCATCGGGCAAACTGGTGGCGCTTCGATCATCCGAGTCAAGATTGGCAAAGTCAACTCGAGCACGTTGCGCGTCGTTTTGNCCNACTCGGATGACCATCTCATCNNCTACCTTGTCCAGTTTGGTGTANGACGGATGGTGGGACTCTTTATAGGGGTTGTTGCTGCGTGCGTTGTAACAGCAGATCAANGCCCAACGCGGATCGTCAGAGCGGTTGGCAGCNGAGGCATGCAGNAGATTGGGATGNAAAAAGAGGGCNTCTCCCGCAGTCATTGTGCAGTGGACCAGAGGGAATGCTTCCTTGGCATGCTCAACACGTTCCAGNTCCGCGCCCGCCTGATCACCCGACAGGATGTGATTCACTCTGCCCATGCGGTGCGAACCCTGTAGCACCTGGAGGCAGCCATTTTGTTCGGTTGCTGTATCGACGGCGATCATCACGCTGCACAAGTCTGGAAACAGCAACCCATTCTGGTACCAGTAGCCATAGTCCTGATGCCAGGCCCACGCACCGCCTACCCTTGCATCTTTCAGAATCATCTTGGAATGGTAGTGATACACTTCGTCATCGAGCAGTTGCTCGACCGCATCGACCACACGATGGCTGCGGGCGAACATACCATAGATACCATCACCAGGATGATTCCACAGTGAGAGTCGTATGCTAGCGCCATTACCATCATCTCTCAGTGAGGCTGCCTGATCCATGGCGTGATCATTGGTTGCTGTTTCACGCAATAACTGGATTTCTTCAGAAGAGAACAGGCCTCTCGCAAAGAAGTACCCGTCCTCGTTGTACGCTTTGATTTGTGTTTCGGACAAAGCAGACATGGGGTTCCTGCATCAGAGGGAAAAGTGTGGATTGTATGCGATTTGGAGTACTGTGGTGGATTCTGTCAGCGGACAGCCGCGGGCTTGTGCTCAGGTCTGCAACTCCAGCAGGCAGGAGATTCATTTGCGAGACGCAAGTCAATCGCAAGTTGAGTACAAGTTTAACGCGGGACGAGTGCAAGCTAAACGCAGGGCGAGGTCCAAGATCAGCTGCTCATGATCAGTTGGGCCAGCAAGTAAGCAGCAAGGCCAAGCGGGTAGACGATGCTGACGTTTGCCATGTTGGAACCTGTCAGGTTATCGAGGGCTTCCTGAGTGTCATTAAGGGAATGGGACTTCCCTGCACGTTTGGAGGCTGCATAGATGGCAAAGAAACTGACCAGTTCAGGAATGCTCGTCACGACACCAAGGATCCAGCCCGCTACCTCGGGGCTCACACCCATTTGGTCAACGACGTCAGCGGTGGCTTCACCCAGGAAAATCCCTGCGATAGCGATTGCGATCAATGCACAGATTCCAAGGATGATCCCGAATGGTAGACTGCCCACGGCTGGCTCATCAGGCCCCGAATCGCTGGCAGCACTTGGAGAGGTGCGGTTAATTCTACGATCGACAAAGCGATAGATTACAAAGAATCCGAGTAGGATAGGAACGAGGTACCATTGCTGATCCATGTCAAAGTGCATAAGTAAAATGGGGACCAGGACAGCTAAACTTGCGAACCCAATTTCATCGATAAATCGAACGTTGAACAGTTCGCCGAATTGTCGGTAAAACAGGACTGCGCAGAGCATCAGCCCGGAGTTGATGATGTTGGAACTGGCGATATTCCAAAGGCCCGCTTCCCAGACCCCAGCCAGACCAGCCGATACCAGACACACCAATTCTGGGACTGAAGTTGCGTAACCGGTTACCTGTCCGCGGGCTTTGGCACTCCATGACATCGCGTTGGCGATGTTGTCAATTCCACGCAGCAGACCAAATTTGACAAAAAATATGATCGCGGTCGCTGAGACGATCATGATCAAGACCGACATGTCAGTCATTGTGCAGTACCTGTTCGTTTATCTTTCTGCTTGGGTCCCCAACCAACTGCTGGAGTGCGAGGATCATAGCATCTCGTCGAAGGTGGAGCAGGATAGGACAGCCTATGGGGTGTCAGCAGTTTCAGTTTTTTACGAAAGTGTGGCAGTACTTTAGGCCCAGTTCATACACTCGCAGAGAAAATCGTTTGCATTTCGACATCCTGACGTACCACCCGTTGGGTGGAGAAAACCCGGTGAGTGGAGAAAACCTGGTGGGTGGAGGAAATAACTCTCTATCTGAGTCGAAGATTCAGGCGTGCCAAAAACCCCTTCCCGCAGATTCATCTGAATTGCAGGCTGTCCAGATTGTGTTTGAAACACAAACGGCCTTTGCGATTGAACTTGGAGTGCAATCCACATCTGATTATGCCAACCCAGGCTCGTGAGACGGTTACGGTCTGGCTGGCCAGTTGGTATGAATGGTGCACGGATTCGTGCCCGATGCCGGATTTTAAATGGTTGAATTGCTTTCTGCCTCCTTGGGAAGTGAAGCTTTGATGAAGACGCCCCAGCCGGATACGCCCCCTCTGAATTCGAAGCTTCATTTGGCGTTTGCCGCTGTTGCTGCGTTCTCAACCTACTTTTGCATGTATGCGTTTCGGAAACCATTCACCGCAGCAACCTACGAAGATTACCCTGCTGTTGAATTAGGTTTTCTGACGATCGCTGGTGGTCCACTGCTTGTGCTGGGGCTGAAGACCATGCTGGTCATTTCGCAATTGACGGGATACATGCTGTCAAAAGTGATTGGGATCAAAGTGGTTTCAGAGATGCAGACACGCAATCGTGCTGGCACCATCATTGCGCTGATTGTATTTGCGGAGTTGGCGTTGGTCGGATTTGCGTTTGCTCCGCTGGGCTGGAAACCGATCATGTTGTTCTTGAACGGGCTTCCTTTGGGAATGGTTTTTGGCCTCGTGATGTCCTACCTGGAAGGCCGCAGACATACCGAGGCAATGTCTGCCGTTCTGTGTGCGAGTTTTATCATGTCATCGGGGGCAGTGAAGTCGATTGGTCAGTGGTTGATTCAGGACATGGGGGTCAATGAGTTTCAGATGCCAATGGTCACTGGTTTGCTGTTTCTGCTTCCACTGCTGGTTGCCGTGTGGGTGTTGCAGAAGACACCTCGGCCTGATTCCAGTGATCTTCGTGAGCGTTCAGAACGAAAGGCAATGGATCGCGCCGCACGCTGGAGTTTTTTTACCGCCTTCTGGCCTGGCTTCTGTTTGATACTGCTGGTGTATATGGCGATCACATTACTGCGCACGGTGCGTGATGATTTTGGGGTCGAGCTTTGGCGTGACATGGGGGTGACGGAAGAACCGTGGGGTTATGCAACCTCCGAATTTGTCGTTGCCATTTGTGTTACCGCTTTGAACGCCGGTGCTATCTGGATATCCCATAATCTCACTGCTCTGAGAGTTACGCTCGGAATGATGTGTGTAGCCTTTTTGTTGGTCGGTGCGTCTGCTGCAATGCAATACCTGGGTTGGTTGGGACCGCTTGGTTTCATGATTGCCTGTGGTATTGGGCTGTATTTGCCCTACGTTGCATTTCACACAACGATTTTTGAGCGGTTGGTTGCAGCGTCGGGACGGCCCGCCAACATGGGATTCATGCTGTACTTGGCTGATTCGCTGGGTTACCTCGGGTATGGTGTGGTGCTGGTTGCCCGTAATTCTGCGGGGAATTCCCGTGAGGTGCTGCCGTACTTCCTGCAACTTCTGGCCGTGATTGCTGTCCTTTCGTTCGTGGCTTTGCTGCTGGCATTGGTGTATTTTCAACGCGTGCTAGTCCAGAAAGTCGATTCGCTCGAGCATGGGAATGATCATGCAGAAACGCTTGACTGATGGGTGCGATGTTCGTCACTGCTGAATGTCGATCTGCGTTGNGATGGGATTNTTGTCAANTTNTCNGAACTGAAAGTGCNTGAAAGAAAANAGATGGAAGANTCNTTNACTCCAGAGCAGGANNACCCTCCGGTTCTGACTTCACAGGAAGAGAGTTCGGAGGAAGGNGTTCTNGCGGCNGTTTTNCACGANGCAAAGCGTCCNNTGGAGTTTTGTCTCTTGCCGCGGCCAGAGCTTCAGCCNGGTGAGACNTTGGTGCGGGTNGTNTGTTGCACTCTGTGTGGNAGTGATTTNCANACNATTGCNGGCNGANGAAACGAATCGAGTCCTTCGATTCTGGGTCATGAGATTCTGGGTGTCGTGGAGGAAGTGTCAGACGAACCGGCGGTNGATGTTCATGNGGATCCGNTGAAGCCAGGAGATCGNATCACNTGGTCCATNTGTGTGTCCTGNGGACGCTGTGANCGATGCCNNNGTGGNTTGCCTCAGAAATGTCGTCACCTTCACAAATATGGACATGGCAGAGCCGAGGGACGCTTTGCACTTAGNGGTGGTCTTGCNGAGGCGATTTTANTGCGTCCCNATTCGACGATCATCAAAGTGCCCGATGAACTTCCCGATCATGTTGCCTGTCCGGCCAATTGTGCGACTGCCACAGTCATGGCTGCATTCAATGCGGTTGGNTCAGTGGAGGGAAAACGAGTGTTGTTGCTTGGNGCGGGCTTNCTTGGTTTAACAGCAGCNGCTGTGGCAACATATCGGGGGGCTCATGCGACGGNGATGTCAGATCCTGCACCCGANCGTTTGAGTCTGGCACAGCAATTTGGAGCTGACGGCCGGATCGATTCCAGTGGATTTGATGTGGTGATGGATTTTTCAGGATCTGTGGATGCCATTGAGGCTGCGATCGAGTCTGCGAATATCGGTGCAAAAATCGTTCTCGTCGGATCGGTCATGAAGTGTGATGATATGAAGCTGAATCCGGAGCAGGTCATTCGGAAATGCTGGCAGATCCACGGGATTCACAATTATGCTCCGGCTGATCTTGTTGATGCAGTACAGTTCCTGCGNGAGCAACATCAGTCCTTTCCATTTGCTGAACTGGTCTCAGCCGAGTTTTCATTGGAGCAAATCGATCATGCTATTCGATACGCCGAAAAACACCGGCCCATCCGGGTTGCCGTGCGTCCGGGGGTAAGCCATGAGGATCATTGAAGGCATCGTCAGCCTATTTGCTCAGCGTGGCGACTCACTCTATGGGGGTGAATTGATTTCCCAGCGAGAGCATGCGCTTCAGGCGGCAACACTCGCGGAAAGTGAAAACGCCACCCCGCTGTTGATCGTGGCTGCGTTGTTGCATGATANCGGACACCTGATCCATGATCTGCCTGAAAATTCANCNGANCANGGGNTTGATGACAAGCATGAAGCGTTGGGAGAAGCTTACCTTGAGTCATCCTTCGGTGACCAAGTCGCAACTCCTGTGCGTTTGCATGTTGCGGCCAAGCGATACCTTTGTGCGGTGGAAGACGACTACCTGGGGCGTTTGAGTGAGGCTTCGCAGGTAAGTCTTCGTTTGCAAGGTGGTCCGTTTATGGTCGCCGAGATGAAAGAGTTTGAGAGTTTGCGATATTGGAGGGATGCCGTGCAGTTGCGACGTTGGGATGATCTTGCCAAGGTTGAGGGCATGGTCACGCCCAGTATCGAGCATTTCAAAATCTACATGAGAAACGTTTTGGAGACGCAGAAGGCATGACCAGCAATAATCAGCTCGGAGACTTCGATGTTGCCATTGTGGGAGGCGGGATTGTCGGACTTGCTCATGCTTGGCGAGCGGCAAGTCGGGGGCATCGAGTGCTCGTGCTGGAAAGAACTCAACTTGCTCAAGGGGCTTCCGTCAGAAACTTTGGCATGATTTGGCCAGTGGGCCAGCCTGCGGGGGAACTCTATCAGATTGCCCTGCAATCACGCGATTTCTGGATGCAGTTGGGAGACCAGGGCGTTACCTCGGTTGAGGCCTGTGGTTCCTTGCATCTGGCGCATCAAACAGATGAATTGGATGTGCTGCAGGAGTTCTGCCACCAGCAAACTCACCAAGTCAGCATGCTGACTGTCCAGCAAATCGCCGAACGGACCAGGTTGGCGAATCAGACGGGTCTGTTGGGTGGTATGTACAGTCCGACTGAATTGAGAGTTGATCCCAGAACAGCGAGTCATTCGATCGCGAACTGGTTGGCTGCAGAGCACCAGGTTGAGTGTCGTTTCAANACNCACGTCACAAGNGTGNTGGATGGGCAGATCACGACTGCNGATGGAAAACAGTGGAATGCTGATNGGGTCATTGTCTGNAGTGGNAGCGATTTGCAAACGCTTTACCCNGATGAGTTTGCNTCCTCGGGTTTGAAGTTATGCAAGCTGCAAATGCTGNGGACCGTGCCGCAGGAGGGAATTGACGAGAAGACACCACANATTGCNAGCGGCTTGACATTGAGGCACTACACNTCNTTTGAGTCNTGCCGTGCACACCAGAAGNTGCGTGAGCGGATACAAAAAGACTCACCTNTACTGGACCACTATGGNATTCATGTGATGGCATCTGTGTTNCCCGGTGGCGAAGTNGTGNTGGGGGATTCNCANGAGTANGGTGAGAATATCTCACCGTTTGACAAAACCGAGATTGATGATCTGATTCTCCATGAACTGAGAAAAGTGATTCATCTGGATGATTGGGCGATTCAACAACGCTGGCACGGAATTTATGCCAAACACGGAACATTGCCGGTGTTCGAAAAGCAGATTGAACCAAGGGTTCATCTGTTTGTAGGAACAGGTGGTGCTGGAATGACCATGTCTTTTGGCTTGGCTGAGCAAGCTTGGCAACGATGGGAAAATGATCAGTAATGAATAGTAAATATGAACACATGCGTGGCGTCGTTCTTGACTGGGCAGGAACGATGGTGGATCACGGTAGTCGCGCTCCAGCCATGGTGTTTCAAGAGGTCTTTCGCGGTCGAGGCGTGGAAATAACAGTGGCGCAAGCTCGCGAACCGATGGGAATGGCAAAGCTTGATCACATTGCCACGATTGCCGCGATGCCAGCAGTCGCTGAAGCCTGGTTGGCCAAGTATGGTCAACCGTGCGCCGATGCCGATATCCAAGCTATGTATGCCGACTTTTTGCCGCTGCAGTTGAAAACACTTGATCAACATTGTGGTTTGATCGAAGGGGCTGCCGAGGCCGTGGATGAGTTGCGGGCACGCGGACTTAAGATTGGGTCCTCGACTGGTTACACGCGAGAGTTGATGGAAGTCGTTTCCGCAGCGGCAACCCCACAAGGTTACACTCCTGACTGCGTGCTTTGCGCAGAAGACGCACCTCGAGGACGCCCCGCTCCCTTTCTGCTTTATGAAGCTGCGATGCGACTCGACATCTATCCCATGACCAGCATTGTCAAAGTCGATGACACGGCAGTTGGTATTCAAGCCGGTCGCAATGCAGGGTGTTGGACCGTTGGCATCACGCGTACCGGGAATTGCGTTGGGTTATCCCGGGAGGAATTTCAGACGCTCTCAGAAACGGAACGCACTGAAAAATGCGAGGCCGCAGCGTCAACTCTAAGGACAGCGGGAGCACACGAAGTGATAGAGTCGGTCGCTGACTTACCTGCTGTTGTCAATCGGTTTGAGCAGAAGTTGACGGATGGCCAGCGTCCTGATTGATCGCCTGAACGGTTTTACTGGACACTTGTTTTTCCTTCAAGGCGTTCGCGTGTTGCTGCCTTCGTCGCTGCCCCAGAATCCCACAAGACGTGTCAGAAAGCTTTGGGAATCAGAGAGTGACCCAACCTTGGAAACCGGTGTAATCTGCCCGTTAGTGATGTGAAACCATTCGCGACGGCCATAACTGAATCAGGGGCCTGCCCACGTCGCTTATCAAGAATAGCTAATTCATTTTGATGCTTCTCCACTGCGGTTCCACTGCGTCCCCCGTCTCGGAATTGCTTGTTGTGCTTTGTAGTGATCGTAATACACAGCCTGTTATTCAAACGGATTCTTAGAATGCGTTGCGATCTGCAAACTAATAGCAGTAGCTTACAAGCTTGGATCTTCGCAGTTCGCTACTCGTTGAAATCAGCGTAGGCTCGCATTCAGATAAACGTCCGCAAGCCCATGTGTTTGCGGGAGTTTTTATTTGCTATCAGGGAAAATCAAAGAGTTGGTGGATGAAGCCGCACTGATGAGCTTGACGACGCGATTTGCTGAGAAAATACCAGTCTGCTTTTTGTGACGGAAAATTGAACCTTTTCTTGTTTAGGCGTGACAAGGTTAATCGCAATGATTCCTATACAGAAAGGCAGGTCGATGAACTTTGCTGGCTTGGTTTGATGCCTTTTTTTTGTTTGTGATGGGGCGTTGGGTTTGGATCTCCTGAAGCTGATTTCCATGCTTGTTCAAATGCCTCTTGCACTGATTTTGAAAAAAAATTGCTTAAGCAGTGGAGATGATTGGCCCGCTTTCGTTACAGGTGTTGAGGGCGTTCCTTGTCACCGCGTATTCACGCTAACTGCCCTGAACTTTGCTGCCTCGTTGAAGGCTTCTCTTACTGCAGGAGTTGACCCATGCATTCTTTTCTGGCTACCGCTGCGCGATCCCTTTCTATCTTGTTTTTGACCGCCTCTTTTTCCTCAGGGCAAGGGCGAATTCCGCATTCTCGTGAAAGTACACTGCCACGAGGTGAACGGGGATCACACGAATCTGTTGCTGATCCCAAGGTAAGCATTGATCGTGAGTTAATGATCACTGACTTGCGCGTTATTGAGGATCCGCTACGAACAGGTTCAAGCCAAAGGCGGTCAGGTGTCTGGTCGTTCAAGTACCTGATCGAGCAGATGGCTGGCAAAAATGATCCAGCGGAATTTGCTTTGAGTTTATTCACGCATGGTGAAGAAGGATTGATCAATGGGCATGTTGCACCTTCTCGTCCCGCCGTGTGGGAACGCATCATTGAGCCGTGGCTTGCCAAAGGCGGAGGTGAATTGGATCTTCGTTTCGCTCCCGTCAAATTACTTGCAATTGTCAATCGAATGGACCTGCGGCAGGTTATTGGTGATGAAGTTTTGAGCGCGGGAGAGGGACGTTTTGTATTTGGTGTGCTTGATGAAAACGGTAAACCTTTGACCCCAACTGGTGGACCCGCCGTTGGTGGAATGACCATCATCCTTGAATATGACTTGCCGGCGAGTTCGTTGAGAGATTTGAAGAGATGGGCAGAAGATTGGCATGCTCTTGGAAGAATGAAACTGGGGAGTCGAGAATACAATCGGCACTTGGCGATGTTGACACAACGTTTCACCAATCGCGGACGTGGGGTTGGACGCCCTAATGAAAGTGCTTTGAATCAAATTCGTACTAACGATGTTGCGTTGGCAACGCCGTGGGAACTGCGCGAGTGGGTCATCGACAAGGAACTGGGTTTGCTGATCCCCGGTTCTGTCGCTGAGACGCCTGACTTTGTTACTATGAATAATACAACGGAGCTGGCGGATCTATTGAATGACAATGCCGATGCAATTCTTGACGGCAGTTTTCGTTTGCCTACCGAGTTGGCTGCAGCGGTCGCCCCTGCAGGTCCATTTTTTGATCTGAGTCCGACACAGGATCCTGCCATGTTGGACGCTAACCTTTCGGCAGCCCGCGCAACTGCAGGTTTTGGCATCATGAATGAAGAATTTCTAATGTCGCTAGTTCAGTTGTATCAGTCCGCTCCTCTTGTGACTGCCATTCCAGAGACCACGGTTGTCGTCAACATGCCGTGGCAAACTCCCGTCAACGTGGATCCGGAAGTACGGCACCGCTTTGCTCTGAATACCTGTTCCGGGTGCCACCGTGATGAAACTGGGGTTGGATTTCTGCATGTTGGATTTCCCGAAGCCTCACGTGACCGTGACATTGCCCGAACGGGACTTGGTGAATCTGCTTTCCTTTCAACATTTCTGGTAGGAGGCGAACCGATTCAGGATCCACTTGCTGAGGGGGTTTCGAGATCCTTTAACGATCTGGAACGAAGAAGGGTCGACCTTGAAGCGTTATTGCTGTTCGGTGGTCGTCACTTTCGAATGAGTAACCGGCGGCATTGACCTTCCAGTAAGGGCTTCTAATGCACCTCGTGACTGGTTGTGTCGGTAAGGATTGCCGGCATCGTCCACGGGGCCTTTAGGGAGTGGGAGGACCTGGGTTTAGCGATTCCAATAACACACCAGCGGGCACGCAATCTCGAAAGACCATTTGGGATACCGTGTCGGGCTTTTTACCGACGCGGAGGCTGTTGGTGGAAGTTGCCATTCCGACTACGTTTCCAAGTTGATCAAAGACGGGACCACCGCTCGATCCTTTTCCGAACTCTGCACTAAGGGTGATCCAGCGTGTTGGCATTTTCACGGGGGCACGTTGGTCGCCATTGTTCTCCTCCGTTTTTGAAGGTCCACGTTGGGGTGGACGGACGTAGCGACGGGTAACGACACCATGGCTGTATGTGTAAAAACGGCCGCTTGGATGTGAGATCAAGCTGATGTCACTTCCGACCGGAATGTTTCGTCGTAATGGCAGGCCTTGATAATCGGAGGAATCGATGCGGCAGAACGCTAAGTCGTTCGCCGTATTTGCGCCCAACACTTCCTGGATCGGGTGAACGACGTAGTCCGAGGTCATGGCAAACATGTATTCATCACTCTTGTTGAAGACGTGTCGATTGGTAGCGATGATGCCATCATCCGAAATGAAGAAGCCTGTCGCCGCAGGAACAATATGCCAATGGTCGAGGTGCTCGCGGGAGATCAGGATTGCCACAACCGATTTACTTGCTTCGCGATAAAGCACTGGCTTTGTCCGCTGTTTTTTATTCGGCTTCGCAAGTGTGATATTGCATTTTTTATCCGTCGCCTGTGCTTCCAGTTCAGTGCAGGTCAACGCCTGCCCTGCCTTGATCATCTTGTTCATTGGCGGTTCAGCGTACAGCATGATCTGAGAATCAAAGATGGAGTTGATGCCATTAAGAGGTGCAGGCTTTGGTGGAACAGGTTTCCTTTTCTCCTTCTCATGTGCCGGCTCTGTGTCAGATGCGTCTTCTTGGCGTTCCCCCAGGTTGGTATCACTCGGTTCAGGCTTCTTTTGTTCCTGAGCTTGTGGACGCGTCGCCTTTGAAGATTGGTTCTCCTGGGCCTCCGTGAGTTTGGATATCACGATGGAGAACAGAAAAAGAGCGAGTAGGCTTAGCACGTTGCGAATTCCAAGAGGTCGAAAGCGAATCACCTGGGGCTCCAGAGAGTGAGGGCGTTGGGGGAATGGAATCCAGTCTAGCATGAGAGCAGTTTAATGCGAGTTTGGTTGGTTTTCATGGGAAGCTTGAATCGTGTTTTGGATATTCTTCCATTCCTGCCGCTAATTCATCTAGGAGTTCTACGCTGATGAGGGTGCGGTTATTGCGAGTTTGTCAGTCTTTTCGGCCGCTGAACTGTGCCGCTGAACTGTGCCGCTGAACTGTGCCGCTGAACTGTTCAGGGCCGAAAGCTCACAGGCTCTATGCTGACTTCTGCATTCAAGATACTCATGCGTTTTCTTGTCCTGAAACTGTGTGCCAATTGCAACTCTTGATGCAGCGATGCAATGAACGAGTGGGAAACCGATGAACGAGTGGGAAACCGATGGGTCTTGAAAAAAGAGGGTTGGGAGCTTCCTAACCCGAGAGCAAACGATGTTGGTCTGTCGATGGTAGATTTCGTTAAGGACTTACGCATCCCAACAAATGCTGTGGTTGGGAAGCTGGCATACGGCTCGTGCACGCGTGTCAGGCGGATGTACGCATGATTCTGTGCAAACGAAAGCTTGGCGATGAGGCTTCAGGTGGTGGTGCAGAATGGACGCCGTCATGTCGATCACACCGAGTCACTTTGCAAAACGATGCATTTGCCTACCGTGCATGTCGGTCCGCCCGCCGTACAGGCATGAGTTCAACAGGTAAGCTCCCGTTGGAATTTATTTGCTTTATGACGGTGTGTTTCCGTTTCCCGGGATTCACCTTGTCTGCTCGCGTGCGATCGCACGCGAGCAGATTTGAATTGGCGTGGCTGAGTGTTCGTCGCGGACTTGGTTTCTGCAATCTAAGATCATGCAATACTTCGCATTTGTCCGCAATTTTTCGGTGCAGCACGCAATTGCACGATGGTGATCCCACAAGCAACTTTGTTAATGGCAGAGTTAAGAGTTAGCAGAAGGTGTCCCCGCTGCTTTGCTGTTTCCGCAAAATTCATGTTTTGCAGTAATCACGCCGCGTTGCAAAAAAATTCACCTAATGCCTGGAGGCTATATTTCGTCGACTTCCCAGCCAGGGCGAAAATCAGGCACGATAAATTGCTCGATCTTGTCATTGCCGGTTGCCTCAAACGCTTTGGCATTCCAGTCAAAACCAGCCCCCGAACGGAAAGCTGCATTGGCAAGCAGGACCGATTCAGCTAGTGGTCCAGTGTACTCGACAAAATCACAAGTCGATCTTGGACCACCTTTGCAGGCCTGAATCCACTCTTTGTGAAAGCCGGGTGACTTTGGGATCGACTGCTCGGGCGGCGTTGGAGTACTGCCGTCTTTCATGGTCACTTTGTAGCCATCAAAGCCTGCTGAAATCGTTCCTTTGTCGCCAACAAAGAGGGTGTTACCATTCGGCTTGGTATTGTGTTTTTCGAAGGCTTCTTGGAGTGAGCCATGCCACCAGTGAAGCGTGAGCGGACCATGACCATCCTCGGCACCAAACTCCATTCGGGTTTTCATGGCTTTTGGAGTCCGCAGGGGATCGATATCTTGCGCTGCTGGGATCACATCAAGATCAATCCGATTGGGGTACTTGAGTTGCAGAGCCCAAAATGGAATATCAAGAATGTGACATCCCCAGTTTCCGGTTTCTCCGGTGCCATAGTCCCACCAGAAACGCCATTTGTAAGGGCAGTACTCTGGCGAGTAACGACGTTCTTTGACGGGCCCTTGCCATAATTCCCAATTCAAATGACTGGGGACTGGTGGGAATTCTTTTGGCATGGCGGGCATGCCGCGACTACCACCAATCGCACAATAGACCTCGGTGACGTCACCGATCATGCCGGACCGGACGGCCTCGACGGTTCGTGCCATACCGGCGTTCGCATGTCTTTGATTTCCCAACTGTGTTGCGACGTTCTGTTTCTCTGCCAATTTGGTCAATTGGCGGCATTCCCATGCAGTATGGGCGAGGGGTTTTTCACAGTACACGTGTTTGCCCATCAGCATGGCTTGGCGGGCAGGGTGAAAGTGCATGTGGTCAGGTGTGCTAATGACAACGGCGTCAATCTGCTTGTCAAGTTTGTCCAGCATTACACGGAAATCCTGGAACTTGTTGGCCTTGTCGAATTGCTGAAATCGCTTGCCTGCTTTCGTTTCATCGACATCGCACATGGCAACGATATTCTCGCCAGATACGCCACCTACATTTGCTGACCCTCGACCTCCGACACCGATGCACGCCACATTGAGCTTTTCATTTGGTGATGCGGCAGTTGCCGGTGTGGATGTACCAAGCCAATAACCACCTGTCAGAGCGGCAGAGGTTTTCAAGAAGTTCCGGCGTGATTCTGCTGAAATGGGCATGGTCGGTAGGAATCCGTGCGGTGAGAAGTAGGTGGTGGGTGGGGCTTCAATCCACTTATTCTAACCTCTTGATTTCAGCTTTGTCCCAGGTAGGCAGATTATTTTCGGTCACTCGCTCAGAGTCCAAAGCTGGATTTTGGCTTCTATTCGCAGCATGTGCGGCCTGCTACGATGGAGAGCTAAGAATCAGGCCGCATTGACACACAGTAGGGTCACCTTGCGGAGTGCCACTGCCAATCGTGGCTGCCTGATCTCCCGCCTGAGACAGGCCCTTTTTGGGCTAACGATTGGGCTCATTTTTGACCCGAGAATTTCTTTCGCTGAACGCTCACCATCCACAGGGTTCCAGACCGATGGCTCGAATTTACCAACTTATTCCCTGCTTGATGATTGTTGCTGCCGCCATGATCGGCTGCAGCAAGCAAGATTCTTCTTCCGATAACGGCACTGGGGTGACCGCCAAAAAGCAATTCCTCAGCATGGGGACCGCGCCCGTTGGAGGCGCGTTTCCAGTCGTGGGCGGTGCGATTGCAGAAGTGATGAATGATCACAAAGAAGCCTTCGATTGGAAGGTGCAAGCCAAAGGTACCAAGGGGTCGCAGGAAAATATTCGGCGTCTCCAGCAAGGGGATCTCGAATTGGCACTCTCCAATGCTGCAATCTCGTACTTTGCAACGCGGGGCGAGGGTACTTGGACCAAGGATTACGACATTCGAGCCATCGCCACCATGGCCCCCAATGTTGCCCTGTTCATTGCTCGTGCTGACAGCGGCATCGAGAGTATCGCTGACTTGAAAGGTAAACGAGTCATTACCGGACCTGCCGGAGCCGGTTTTCAAATGTTCATTGAGCCAATTCTTGCAGAGCATGGTGTCGCGTGGGACGACATCACCTCGATCAATGCCACTCAAAGTGGATCCGTTGACCAACTGGGCGACGGGTCAGCAGACGCAGCATTTCTAGGCGGGGCTGTGCCCACTGGGTCCATCACGCAGGCCACCAGCACCTTTACTGTGAATTTTATTCCATTTGATGAGGACAAGCGACAAGCTTTGATCGAGAAGTACGCTTTCTTTCATCCAGCAACCATTCCTGCTGGTATTTACAAAGGTCTTGACTCCGACTTTCAAGGTCTTAATGTTGGTTCCATGCATGTGATCACAGCAGCTGCCCAACCAGACGATTTGATTTACGAAGTCACGAAAACCATTTGGAATAATCGTGCAGAAATCGCTGGGAAACATCCCGCTGGTAAAGCGCTCAATGAAAAAAATATAACGCGTGATACGGGTATTGATTATCACCCCGGCGCAGTGCGGTTTTATCAAGAGGCCGGCCTGTGGCCGACGTCTGAGGCCGGTGGGCAAGCTGAGGCCGATGGGGAAGCAGAGGCCGATGGGGGTAGCGATGAGTCGGGAAATCCAGAGGCTGAAAAAGCAGATGCCACGGCGACTTCTGATTCCTGAGCTGGTCACGGTGGCTTCATTCGATCGTGAAAGGGCGATCCGTTTCAATGCCAGTTCCGCCTGTCGGTTTTCGATTCGCAGGTGCGCTGTCATTGGGTTCAAAAGATCTGGAGCCCTGATGGTGCTGCATGCCGTTTTGGCTGTGTGTCTTTTTAAAACGCGTCGTTGTCCTGCTGCGATGCTTCTGCTGAAACAAGGAAACACCTGTGAGTAAAGACGCGGATATCGTGAAGGCAGACAAGACTGGGTCAGGCCCATACAGCCCCCCCAAAGACAGCTCTGAAGCGAGTTCGGGGGATGACGGATCTGGTGTTCCAGCAATGCCTGAGCGACTGGTCAAGCCGGTGGTCACGGCGTTAGGGGTTTTGCTATGCCTGTTTACGCTGTTTGAAGTTAATTACAACACGTTGCAGCCACAGTCCGCGTTGGCTGTGTTCGTAGGCGTGGGCCTCGCCCTGTGTTACCTCACGTTTCCGGTACACAAGCGGTTGGCTGGTGTGAGATCCTTGCGGTTTGTCGACATTGTTTTGGCGATCTTAGCTGCCGCGTGTTGTATGTACGTGATCGTGCAGACACAGCCGATTTTCAGTGGTTTCTGGGGAGATGGGATCTCTCTGGGGGACCGTGCGGGAGGCGAAACGGGGATGGATTTTGCGGTTGGGTTGGTGGGAGTCATTCTGGTGCTCGAAGCGACGCGACGTAGCATTGGGATCATTGTCCCGCTATTGGCTTTGGCGTTTGTTGCCCACTCGTATTATTGCTACGCCAGTTTTCGTTACGATTGGCCGGTGTTGCCCGACTGGATGTTGCCGCATGCCGGGCAAAGTGTGAAGGATATTGTGAGCACGACCTTTCTGCAGTCGCTGGGCGTGTTTGGTCCCGCCGCTTCGGTGATGTTCAAATATGTATTTCTGTTTGTCGTCTTTGGTTCGTTTCTTGAAATGTCCGGAGCGACCCAGTTCATCATTGACTTTGCCACCAAAACGTTTGGGCGTATTCGAGGCGGCCCAGCGATGGTTTCGGTCATGGCCAGTGGCTTGATGGGATCATTGTCCGGCAGTGCAGTCGCCAACGCTGTGACGACGGGAACTTTTACCATTCCGATGATGCGGAGTGCGAAGTTTCCAAATCACATTGCCGGGGGCATTACCGCAGCAGCCGCAGCCGGGGGCGCACTTGTGCCGCCGGTGATGGGTGCGGGGGCTTACATGATGTTGGAACTGGTGCAGCCGCAGGTTACATTCTTGGAAATCATGAAAGCCGCCATTCTGCCGGCCATCCTGTATTACTTCTCGATTTTGGTGCTTGTCTTTCTTTACTCACGTCGGTTGGGTACCGAAAAACTGAGTGCGGAAGCACTTAGTAAGAAGAAACTAAAGGGGTTTGAGGCAACTGTTTTTTTTGCCGCTTTGGGAACTCTGGTTGGGCTCTTGGTTTTCGGTTTTTCACCGTTTCGAAGCGTTACGGGCGCATTGGCAGTCATTCTTGTATTTGCGATTTTTCGTCGCGAGCTCAAAATTTCCAAACAAGAACGGTGGCTGGCAATGATCTTCTTCTGTGCTGTCGTTCTTGTGTCTCAGGCTTGCATCCCGATTCGAGATGATTTTCCAATTTTTCTTGAATGGTTTGTGCCCACTGGCTGGATTGACCCACGCACCAATGCAATGTCGATCCTGTTGTTTATCAACTCGTTATTGGACTCAATGCTGTTGGGAATGTTTGGGTTGTTGATTGTTGGTATGGCGATGCCCGGTTGGCGTCCAGAAATCATTTCGTCGATGACTAAATCCGCGAAGAATGGTGTCGCTCTTGTTGCGGCCAGTGCTTGTGTCGGAATTATCATTGGTATCGTTCAGCAGACAGGAATCGCAACCGACTTCAGCGCGACGATCAAGAGTGTCGTAGAAACAAATCTGTTTCTCGCGCTGCTGGGGATTATGGTGTGTTCTCTGGTTTTGGGTATGGGAGTTCCCTCGGTCGTCTGTTATTTGCTGATGGCGACGCTGATGGGATCTTTGCTGGGCGAGTTGGGGGTGTTGCCGCTTGTGGCTCATCTATTCATTTTTTACTTTGGCATGATGTCGATGGTGACACCGCCGGTCGCACTGGCTGGATATGCCAGTGCGTCAATCGCGCAGGCCCCAATGATGAAAACCTCTTTTGCTGCATTCCGTTTTTCGTTGGTCGGTTTCACACTTCCCTTCATGTTCGTGTACAGACCCGCGTTGTGCCTGCTCGCTCCTGTGGGAGGTGAATTGACCGCAGTTGCAGTTCTTCATGCCGTCTTGGCGGCGACGATCGGAATTCTTGCGCTTGCAACAGGACTTGCCGGATATTTCCGCAGGACGCTGGGATGGCTCGAGCGTGGAGGCATGTTTGTTTCTGCAGGTCTGTTGTTGGCTCCAATCTCAAAAATCGGCGAGATGGAAGTTGGGCTCGCACTCGACATTGGCGGTGCGGTGCTATTTCTGGCTATCGTTGCCGTTAACATGATGCTCGGAGGCGAGGAGAGGCCGACCATGGAAGCTGCCTGATGAATGGCATGCTCGTTGATTCGTGACGAACTTGATTGCCACCCAACACGTTTGCTTCATGCGTCATCGCGTAGACAGCTCAGTGCGTCATCGCGTAGGAAGCTCAGTGCGTCATCGCGTAGGAAGCAAGGTTCAATGCTAACTGACGCCCATCCTCCGGCGAGACCCCGCGTCCTTTATTGCAGCGGTTGCCCATGCTGAATGCACAGCACAGTCCGTGCTCGCACATCACGCTTACCAAGTGACCTTCATAGAAGAGTCCTTCGAGGTGCACATCAACACTCTGTGCAAACTTGGCACGCGGGTGATCTTGTAGAAAGAGCGATAAACGGGATGCTCGTGAGCCAGCACCTTGGTGGTTGTGCTTGCGAGTATTCCGCTCATTTCACGTCGCCAGGCCGCCGGGAAATCCGGATTAGTACAGCATCCAGAAACGAATAGAAAACCACAGTGTTCAAGGTAAGTTCGTAGGCTTTCAAGTTCATTATCTCTCCGCCCAAAATCATTATGCCCATTCATGAACAGGAATGGAGTTCCAAAAATCTTGGGGTCTGTGAATGCAACAACCGTTTCGCGTCCAATTCGGATGGTTGAGGCTTCTGAAACAATCCGGGTCATGTTTTCACCGACCCCTGGGCAATCGTTGCCATTATTGCGACTGTACCGGATTGGTTCCATGAAGAGGATTCGTTCCATGAAGAAGGAGGTGTTGGGGTCAACTTGGTCATCGCTGCCGTTGGGCGATTGGGCAGTCGATGGGAGCACCAGTAACATGATGAAGCACACTAGCAGGCACCGCAGCACAATTTTCTTTAGCATGCACATGAGCATGTTTTGGTTGAAGTGTTGTTCCTTCATCCTCATCACCCAAAGACACATGCTTTTGCCTGGTTCAGCGCGTAATGTGGAGAATTTGCTGTCGAATTTAATTTGCAGCCAATCGTCGAGTCGGTGACGTGTCACTCAGGTCAAGCCAGCCTACCTGTCGAAACAGCCAACGCCAACGAGACAGCATTGACGGAAAGTGCCCGCTTTTTCAATGTCCTTTCGCCGATCCATGCGGCGGTATGTGGTGCAGGGTTCAGGCTGTCGATTGCTAACTATGCTGTCAGACGTCATCCTCATACAATGTGATACAACCAACGATCTGATTCACCCGGCAGTTGAATTGAAGATTGCCGCTTTGTACGTTATCCCGCTCTGCCGAACGTCACCTCGTTCGCAATTTAATCCAATCCGTTATTGACGCAGGAGTCATTCCATGTCCGATCGTATCGTTCTCCGAACCGGTGAAGCACTCGTTGCTGGTGGTCCACCCTTCACAGCGGCAGAGCCTGAGGTCGTGATTGGTGAACTGGATGGGCCCGTGGGTACCGCGCTTGCCACGTTGACGGGTGATCAGTCGATGGGGCATTCAAAGGTATTCGCAATTCTGAATACCGATATCCAAGTAAGACCGGTAACACTTTGCGTGAGTAAAGTGACGGTTAAGAACAGTCGCTATACCAATATCCTGATGGGGACAGTACAAGCCGCCATCGCCAACGGAGTGTTGGATGCAGTGCGGGCGGGAGACTTGCCTAAAGAAAAAGCCAATGACCTCGGGATCATTTGTAGTGTCTGGCTGAACCCCGGTGTGATCGATGATGACAACCTCGATCACAAGGCTCTGTTTGACATTCACCGCAAGGCCATGGCCCAGGCGATTCATAAAGCCATGGCTTGCGAGCCATCAATCGATTGGTTGTTGGAAAATCAGGACTCGATTACCCACAAGTATTATCAGATGGGACTCGACGGAAAAATCTGAGTGATTGGATCTGAACTAGCCGATCTGAACTGGCCGATCTGAACTAGCTGATTCGGGCACCCGTTACCCGGTGGGCTGGCGTGCCGCTTTTGCTGGTCTCTGCTTGTGCGATAAACGAACAGTTTGCACGTTTATCGCACGCCCGTTACGATTGCTACCTCAAGGTTCGGCTCTCGCGGTGGCGGCCGTCTGTCACTCGTCTCCCCAAACATTCACCATGTCGAATCTGTTGACTTTGTCCGATGCGATTCGGATTCACTTGCATCATGGCGACTGCGTTGCGCTTGAAGGTTTCACTCATCTGATTCCTTTTGCTGCAGGGCACGAGATCATCAGACAGGAAAAACGCGATCTAACGTTGGTTCGAATGACGCCGGATGTCATTTTTGACCAGATGATCGGCATGGGCTGCGCGAAACGTCTTGTGTTTTCTTGGGGTGGGAATCCTGGCGTCGGCTCGCTGCATCGTTTGCGTGATGCAGTCGAAAAGCACTTTCCGCATCCCATTGAAATCGACGAACGCAGTCACGCAGCCATGACCGTGTCTTACACGGCTGCTGCTGCGGGATTGCCATGTGGACTGATGCGGGGTTTTCTTGGTTCAGATCTTGCCCAACACAACCCCAACATCAAGTTCATCGATTGCCCGTTCACGGGTGAACGCCTTGCTGCTGTTCCTGCGATTCGGCCTGACGTCGCGATCATTCACGCCCAACGTGCTGATCGTGCTGGCAATGTCCATTTGTGGGGAATCATTGGTGTGCAGAAGGAGATTGCGTTGGCAGCCAAAAAGGTGCTTGTGACTGTCGAGGAGATCGTTGACGACTTGGAAGCGCCGTCAAATGCATGCGTTTTGCCTGCATGGGTTGTGACCGCTGTTTGTCATGTTCCAGGCGGGGCCGCGCCGTCTTATGCTCACGGGTATTATGATCGTGACAATCGCTTTTATCAGGCTTGGGATGAGGTCTCGCGTGATCGAGATACTTTTCAACGATGGATGCGCGACAATGTGATGGACACTGTGTCAGTCAGGGGCGGTGCCTGATGTCGAGGAAACAGTCTGTTTTACAAGTCACGAAAGAGGGGTGATCCGATGGTAGCTACACCGTCAGAGGTCATGACTGTGGTTGCAGCGCGAATGTTGCAGGAAGGAACCGTTTGTTTTGTCGGGATTGGAATCCCATCCAAGGCAGCCAATCTCGCAAGGTTGACGCATGCTCCCAATGCGGTACTTATCTACGAGAGTGGTACGATCGGGACCCGGCCAACGGTTCTTCCTTTGTCGATTGGTGATGGGGAATTGGCGGTGACAGCTGATACTGTGGTGTCGACCTCCGAGATTTTTTCCTACTGGTTGCAGGGTGGTCGCGTGGAAGTTGGGTTTCTTGGTGCGGCGCAGGTGGATCGGTATGCTAATTTGAATTCGACGGTGATTGGCAATTATCAGGCACCGAAAGTGCGTCTGCCTGGTGCGGGAGGAGCGCCAGAGATTGCGGCACAAGCGAAAGAGACGCTGATCATTATCAATCATGATCGACGCAAACTGGTCGAGAAGGTTGATTTTATCACCTCGGCGGGCTACCTCGACGGTGGTGACTCGCGTGAGCGTGCCGGTTTGAAAGCGGGGGGCCCCACCGCAGTGATTACTGATCTGTGTGTCCTGCGCCCAGAGTCGCAGACGCGTGAGTTGGTGGTTACGCAATTGCATCCGGGGGTGACCAGAGAGAGGGTTGCAGAAGCGACCGGATGGGATGTTCGGTTCGCAAAGGATTTATCCCAAACCCAAGTCCCTTCCGACCTCGAATTGTCGACGTTGCGGGAACTTGAACGGCAGACAGCTTTGGCTCACAGCATTGATGCGGAAGACAAAACGCATCTCAACCGAATCGACTCAAAAACAGAGGTAACCAGACCATGAGAAGTGCCTGGATTTGTGACGGGACTCGGACTGCAATCGGCCGCTATGGGGGGGCTTTGGCGTCCGTTCGTCCCGATGATTTGCTGGTCGGTGTAATTGATGCCTTGATCCAGCGTCAACCGCAGGTGGACTGGGAGGCTGTGGATGACTTATTGGTTGGGTGCACGAATCAGGCGGGAGAAGATAATCGAAATGTGGCAAGGATGGCCGGTTTGATGTCCACGTTGCCCAATCATGTTCCCGCCATGACCGTCAATCGCTTATGTGCTTCAGGAATGGATTCCGTGGCATCCGTGTCACGCGCGATTCGTTCTGGTGAAGCCGAGCTATGTCTTGCAGGCGGCGTTGAGTCGATGTCGCGAGCACCGTTTGTGGTTCCCAAGACCGGTCAGCCTTTCGGTCGTGATCTGTCATTGCAGGACACCACCATGGGGTGGCGATTCACTCATCCAAAGATGAAGGAACTGTTTGGATGTGAAACCATGCCGCAGACTGGTGAAAATGTTGCCGAACGGTACAAGGTTAGCCGTGAGGATCAGGATGAATTCGCTTTCCGCAGTCAGCAGCGAACCCATCAAGCGCAGCAGCGGGGGTTCTTTGCCGGTGAAATCACACCGGTCAAGGTGCCTCTCCGCAGAAAGGATCCAATCGTCGTCTCCCAAGATGAACATCCACGATCCAATACCAACCTCGATGCACTGAAGCGACTGAAGCCGTTTGTCAAACAGGATGGCACGTTAACGGCTGGCAATTCATCAGGTGTCAATGATGGGGCAGCGATGTTGTTGATGGCCTCGGATGACGCATTGGCAAAGTACGAACTGAATCCGATGGCAAGGGTAATTGGCACATCCGTGGTGGGGCTTGAGCCAACCATCATGGGCATGGGCCCGGTCCCGGCGACCCAGCGTCTGTTGGGAAGACTGGGGGTCGAACTTGCGGAGATTGGTGTGATCGAAATCAATGAAGCATTTGCATCACAGAGTCTCGCTGTTTTGCGAGAGCTTGGCCTGCCAGATGACGCGGAGCATGTCAATCGTCATGGGGGGGCAATCGCCATTGGACATCCGTTGGGGATGAGTGGAACCAGACTCCTGTTGACGGCCGCGCGACAGTTACAGGAAGTCGATTCACGCTATGCCTTGTGCACCATGTGTGTTGGAGTGGGCCAAGGGATTGCCATGTTGTTGGAAAAAGCATGAGCCACTCAGAAGGACGACCCGTTGTTTTGATTACCGGCGCAGCTACAGGGGTGGGGCGGCAATGCGCTCGCCGCTTTGCGGCATCAGGGTTTGATGTGGTGATCAATTATTTAGGGCCGGACCAGGGGGATGCCGAGCAGACGAAACGTCTGGTGATGGAAGAGTCTGCTCGTGGGGTGTTGATGAAATGTGACGTCAGTTGTGATGTCGATGTGCGTGGCATGGCTGCTGCAATCGATGCAGAGTTTGGATGTTTGGATGCTTTGGTCAATTGCGCGGGAACAACAGAATTTGTACAGCACGAGGATCTCGAAGGAATGACGGAGGAGGCTTGGGATCGGATTCTTGCTGTCAATACGAAGGGACCTTTTTTCGTGGTTCGTGCATGCATTCCGTTGCTGAAGCGGCAAGCACAGGCTGCGATTGTGAATGTCGCTAGTGTGGCCGGTATTTCGGGCGCCGGTTCCTGTCTTGCCTACTGTGCCAGCAAAGGGGCGTTGAACACGATGACCAAATCGCTGGCGAGGGCGTTGGCACCGGAGATTCGAGTCAACGCGGTTTGTCCCGGACCGATCGACAGCGGTTGGTTAAGACGTGGGATGACAGAGCAGCAGATGAAAAATCGGGTTGAAAATTTCCCCATTCCGCGTTTGGCCCAACCTGACGATGTTGTTGATGCGATTCATTACTTGGCCACCGGAACCAGTTTGACGACTGGGCAGATCTTGGTGGTCGATGGCGGGAGAACGATGTGAACAGTCTTGCAGACAGTCTGAAACGAACCACCTGGAATTTGTTTTCTGGGAATCAACTGACATTTGGCCCCGGTGCAATTGGAACGTTGACAGGTGTATTGCACCGTGAAAAAACCAAGCGGGTTTTAGTTGTAAGTGATCAGGCTTTGGTCACCGCGGGTATCGTTTCGCAGGCAGAGCTAGCGATCCAAAGTGCAGGCACCGCCATGCATGTTTTCAGTGATGGAGAGGTCGAACCATCGACATCGACGGTGGAAACTTTGGTGGCCGCTGCCAATGAATTTCAGCCTGATCTTTTTGTGGCACTTGGGGGTGGCAGCAACATGGACCTCGCCAAGGCAGCAGCCGCTGCCTTTGGCGGTGATGGTGAAGTCCGTGCCTTGTTTGGCTTCGATCAGGCTCCTCAGCGTGACGTCAAGCTGGTCTGTATTCCAACCACCGCTGGCACGGGAAGTGAGGTTACACATTCGGCAATCCTGAAGGAAAGCTCCACAGGAAAAAAGGCTGCGATTCTCAGCCAACGCATCCGTCCTGATGTTGCGATCGTTGATCCGCAATTGACGATCAGTTGTCCCCCGCAGGTGACAGCGGAAAGTGGCATTGATGCGTTAACGCACGCGATTGAAGCTTATCTGGTGCGAAACTTCTTTTCCTTTTCCGAGGATCTTGATCATGGCTTGCCCTACGAAGGCAGCCATCCTCTGGGCGACATGTATGCGGAAAAAGCGATTCGATTGATCGGTCGAAATCTGAAACGAGTCATCGATGATCCCGATGACCTTGCGGCTCGTAGTGGTATGGCTTTGGCTGCCACTCTTGCTGGCGCGGCGTTCTCTTCCTGTGGAGTTTCATTGGCACATGCTCTGGAGTATCCATTGGGGGCCAATTATCAGTGCAGTCATGGGGTTGGAAACGGTATCGTCTTGCCGGGGGTGATGCATTTCTGGTCCGAGACACGCCAAGCCAGATTGGCAAAAATTGCAACGTTTCTCGGCGTGGAACAGGCAGAAAAGATGCAAGTACCAGAGGCAGCACAGTCAGCCATCCAGTGGGTCATGACGGTTCGCGAGCAGATTGGGTTGCCAACCGGCTTGGTGGCTGTGGGTGGCAAACGGGAGGATATTCCAGATCTGGCTGCCGCCGCCATGTCGCTGCAGCGACTGCTGGATCTGTCCCCCAAGACACCCACGGTAGAGGATTTAAAGGCGATTCTGGAAGCGTCTGTGTAGGAATACTTTTTAGCTGGATCGATTACGGTTTGTGGAGCACATTGAATCATGAAGTTTTTTCTTGCGGGGAAATGGCAGGACAGAAAAGAACAGTTGGATGTTACCAATCCTGCCAACGGAGACGTGATTGATACTGTCCCTGTTGCTTCCGCTGATGACATTGAGGCTGCGTTGCATTCGGCACAGGCTGGTGCCAAGGTGATGGCTGCTTTGACAGGATATGAACGGTTTCAAATCCTGCGTCGAGCTGCTGATCTGTTGCTGGAAAGACGCGATCAGCTAGCGCAGGTTCTCAGTAGTGAAGAAGGAAAAACAATTACCGAGGCAAGCTCCGAGGTAGAACGCTCTGCACAAGCGATGGAATTGAGTGGCGAGGAGGCAAAGCGACTCGGTGGTGAGGTGTTGCCTCTTGATGGTGGTCAGGGAGTACAAAACAAACTTGGCTTCACACTCCGCATTCCCTGTGGGGTGGTTGCAGCGATCACACCCTTCAACTTTCCACTCAGCTTGGTTTGTCATAAAGTCGGACCCGCGTTGGCGGCAGGTAATGCCGTGATTCTTAAGCCGGCCAGCGACACACCATTGATTGCTTTACACTTAGTCAAAGCACTGTTGGATGCTGGTTTGCCCGGGACCGCCATTTCCTGTCTAACTGGCAGCGGCAGAAGCGTGGGGCAAGCGATCTGCAGTGATAAACGTGTCAGGAAAATCAGCTTCACCGGCAGTTACGAAGTGGGTGAGCAGATTTGTGCGATCGCAGGGATCAAGAAAGTAACCATGGAACTCGGGGCAAACAGTCCCTTGATCGTGCTGCCCGACGCTGATCTTGACAAAGTTGTTGCTGCTACCGTGTTCAGTGGTTTTGCAAATGCAGGTCAGGTCTGCATTTCTGCACAGCGGTTGATCGTGACAGACCAGGTGCATGATGAGCTGATGGGGAAGTTGATACCGCAGATAGAGTCGATCGTTTCTGGAGATCAGTTAAGCCGCGAAACACAAATGGGACCGATGGTACGCAGTGCAGATGCGGCAAGGGTCCACGACTGGATCAGCGAGGCCGAAAAGCAAGGCGCTTCGATCGCATGTGGGGGACAACGTGAGGGAGCATTCATGGAACCAACGCTCTTGCTATCAGCTGGAAAAGACATGAAAGTTGTCAAAGATGAGTTGTTCGGACCAGCTGTCGCTGTTTGTTCCGCTCGCGATGCTGATGATGCCATCGCAATGGCCAACGACAGCAATTTCGGCCTCAGTGCCGGTGTGTTCACGCAGGATGTCGATGCTGCTGTCAGATTTGCCAAGGAGGTCGATTGTGGCAATGTACACATCAATGGAGGGCCACTCTGGAGAACGGATCTCATGCCCTATGGTGGGATCAAGGACAGTGGCTTGGGCAAAGAAGGACCAAGATACGCGATCGATGAAATGACTGAGATGAAATCGGTGGTCATTCATTCCTGATTGCGCTTCGATGACGACAAGGAAAAAATAATGCGGCAACTATTCAGAGGAAATATTCATATGACTGCTCTGCTGCGTATCGTGTTTTGCGTTGTGTTCTGTGGCAACGCTTGGCAGACGGGCGTGCTGGTTCATTTCGCACATGCGGATGATCAGGTTGACGCTGAATTGGGGCTGACTGTGAGCACTGCGCAAGGGCGTGTCAGTGGTGTTCGCTTGGACGCGACCAATCAACTGACCGTCTTCCGGGGGATTCCTTTTGCGGCACCACCGGTCGGCGATCTGCGCTGGAAACCACCACAGCCACCTGCTAGCTGGAATGGGATTCGGCGTTGTGAAGAATTCGGTAAGGTGGCGTGGCAAAATATGTCGGGACGTAGCGAGCCCCCGGAGATGAGCGAAGACTGTCTGTTTTTGAATGTTTGGACGACAAGCCCGGGANCGGAGACGAAACGTCCCGTCATGGTNTGGATNCATGGTGGAGGGCTGAATCGNGGNTGGAGCAGCCAGGCCAAATATGATGGCAGCCAGCTTGCGCGTCAGGGTGTGGTCCTGGTGTCGATCAATTATCGACTGGGNGCNCTTGGNTTCCTGGCACANCCNGAGNTGTCGGCAGAGTCNGAGCAGCNTGNNTCNGGNAATTANGGGCTACTTGATCANATTCAAGCATTGAANTGGGTTCGTGANAATATNGCTGCCTTNGGTGGGGACCCCGGNAANGTAACTNTTTTCGGTGAATCAGCAGGTGGCACCAGTGTGAGCGTGTTGTGTGCGTCACCGCTGGCGAGTGGGTTGTTTCATCGCGCGATCATTCAAAGCCCATGGATGTTTGGATATATCAATAATTTGGCTGAAGCCAATGTGGTCAAACTGCGTCAGCCCGTCTCCTCCACGCCCAGCGCTGAGGCCCTTGGGGAATCATGGGCAGCAGATTTTGTCGATCAAGAATCTGCCAAGCCGGTGACGCAGCAGTTGCGAGAGATCCCCGCCCGAAATTTCATTCAGGGGCGTCCCTACTATAAGACACGAGTCACGATTGATGGCTTGGTACTGGAGAAACACCCAGCTGCTGTCTTTGCAGNAGGAAACCAAGCTCCGGTACCCATGATGATTGGTACAACGAAAGATGAAGGCGAGTATTTCACAGCATTCTTGCCCCCGAGCCGTGAGGAATTTGAGCAGAAGCTCCGGCGATTCTACGGTGATAAGGCCGGTGCCGTCATCTCTCTCTATTCCAGTCAAACTGGTGGTGACTACAAGTCAGACGGTGCTCGTTTTGTGACGGATGCCTGGTTTCTGCATCCCACTCGGCAGCTTTTGGAGGGGATGAAAAGTGTTCCCGCTGATGCTTATCAGTATCAGTTCATCAAACCTGGGGCTGGTGCTTCGGCCACTGGTTCACCACACGCGATTGAACTCAAGTTCGTGTTCGGAACACTTGGTGAAAATGCATCCGATGAGGAACGGAGAGTTTCGGATACGATGTGTGCGCAGTGGGCGAAATTCGCTGAGACAGGAAATCCAAACGGGGCTGGCTTGCCTCGTTGGCCAAGTTATCAACAGCAAAAACAGTTTTTGAATATTGGTGATTCAGCAGGCACCGGAGCGAGTTTGAAACAGAGACAGCTTGATCTGCATGATCATGCAACTCGGCAGCTCTACGAGTGAAGAAAATGTTTAATTGCTTAACGATGAAATATGATGCAGTTAACTGGGACAGGATGATGAAAACAATGGCATTGTGCTTNGTCTGTGGCGTGGCTCTGTGGCTGCCGCCGCTTGCGGTTGATGCGGCTCAAAGCCGAACCGTGCGCACAGAATCAGGGAGTATTAGCGGAGCGTTGCTTGAGGATGATTCGTCCATTTGCGTATTCAAGGGAATACCCTACGCGGCGCCGCCGGTGGGAGTGTTACGTTGGAAGCCCCCGCAACCGGCTGAGCCATGGAAGGGTGTGCGAGACTGCGATCAGTTTGGTAACAAATGTTTGCAAAAAGTGCGAAAGCGGACAGGTCCATTTTCAGAGGATTGTCTGTTCCTGAATGTTTGGGCGCCCGCCAAGCTGCCAGCTGAGAAGCTGCCCGTCATGGTGTGGATTCATGGCGGAGGNCTCACTCAAGGATCTGCACATGAATGGGGATACATGGGTGATGAAATCGCGAAACGCGATGTCATTCTGGTTTCTATCAATTACAGGTTGGGAGCCTTTGGCTTTCTTTCGCATCCCGCGTTGACCGCAGAGTCCGAGCACGGGGCATCAGGTAATTACGGAATTCTTGATCAGATCCATGCGTTGAAATGGGTNCGTGACAACATCGCCGCCTTCGGTGGGGATCCAGANAATGTCACCATCTTTGGTGAATCNGCCGGTGGCACAAGTGTGTANCTGCTGGTTGCNTCNCCGCTTGCNAACGGNNTGTTTCANAAGGCGATCCTGCAGAGCGCGTGGATTGANCCNAAAATATTNCGTGATCTCAAAAAAACGTCTTACTATGGCCCATCAGCTGAAGAAGTTGGTGTCACTGAGGTGAGCAAACTTTTGGACGATACTGAGGTTGAGGCAGGGAATACTCTGGAGCAATTGCGAGCGATTCCTGCAGAGCAGGTGCTGGAAAAATTGAAGCCAAGATTGCCAGTGGTCAGAGAGGGTTGGTTGTTGCCTGATTTCCCGTCAGCGATTTATGCCGCCGGAAAGCACAATCAAGTACCCACCATAGCGGGCACCAATCGGGATGAAGGAACCATGTTCACGGCAGCCAAGGTTCATGAATCGGTTGAGGAACATCGCGAGGCGATCGGTCGACGTTTCCCTGAGCAGGTTGGGGAGGTGCTTGAACTTTATGGCGTTGATGATGAATCGAGTATCCGTGACTCGGTGGTTCAGGAAATCACAGATGTCTGGTTCGTGCGGCCTACTCGGGAATACCTGCGGGCAATGCAGGCAGGAGAGTCTCCTGCTTGGATGTACCACTTCACACGCAATAGTCGTTCCTGGCCATGGCTGAAAGCTGCTCACGCCGCCGAAATACCGTACGTCTTCAATACTTTGGACGAGACGAAAATTGATGACGTCGATCGAGCGATTGCAAGTGCGATGATTCGCTACTGGACACAGTTCGCCCAATCGGGTGATCCCAATGCCGAGGGAATGGTCGCATGGCCAGCCTATGATCAGAAGAACGATCAGCATTTGGAAATCGGTGACGAACTCAAGCCAGGCCAGAGATTGCGTGCTGAAGCATGTGACTTGATGGATCGAGTGATCGATTTTCAACGCCAGGCAAAACCAGAAACAACGAAGTGAACACCGTGGTCAGAATGCTGCAGTGCGATACAGGTTGCGCTATCACCGTGAATCAGAGTCGAGGGATGCGATGGCCGGACAAAATGACCAGAAAGGTCGAATGCGAGTGATCAAGGATCGGAAAGGGGGTTTCATGTTTGACGCAGTACGTTGGTTGTTGGCTTTGTGTCTGGTGATCGGATCTTTGTTGCTTTATGCCGCGATGGATTTTGAGCAGGCTCATGTGCCCTCTGCAAAGCATCCCGATTTCTCTCTTTCTGTCATGGAGGTCGGTGGGCCTCGCAGCGAAGAAGACATCGTTCGCTGGAACGAGGGCCTTGTGTTCGGGATCGTGGTGATTGTGACTCTGACTGCAACGCTGTTGGTCGGAGTTGATTCGTCTAGTCCAGAAATCAGGCGTTTCCGCTTTTGGATCCTTGGTGTTGGATTGATTTACGTTCTGACGTTTGTCGCGATGATGTTGTCATGGCGCGAGTACGCGGCTGATTCAGATCGAGCACTTTGGGGCCCCTTCCCTGCTCCGGTCACGTGGATGGTTTTTGGCGTCTGGCTGGTGCCCGGTCTCTTTACCGTAATTTACGTCGCAGGTTTCCAGAAATGGTTCGTCGACGGAAAGGTTCAAACAGACGTCTGTTCGGATGTCAGTGAATCCACTACTGAGAGGACGAACTGATGGAAAGTTATCGTGCACAGATCATTGTTGCCTGTGTTGCCATTTACTTTGTGCTTTGCATCGTTGTCGGGCTGTGGGCGATGCGAAAGACCAAAAGTGCCCGTGATTTTTTCATGGCGGGACGCGATCTGGGAATTTTTGTGACTTCGATTGCAATCTTCTCAAGTGCCATGAGTGGCTTTGGATTTGTGGGAGGCCCAGGATTAGTCTATCGGATGGGGATAAGTTCCCTGTGGATTGTGATTTCAACGACCATTGGTTACGCCATCTGCTTTTTTTTGCTGGGAAAGAAACTACGTGAGTGGGCGGTCAAGCGGGATTCGATTTCGTTGCCAGATGTGATCAAAGCCCGCTATCAAAGTACGACTGCAGGGGTTTTGGCTGCAGTGGCCATCGTGCTGGGCGTCATGGGTTATCTGGCAACACAGATTGCAGCCATGGCAACGGTACTGCAAAGTCTGGTCAGTGGGTTGACCGCTTATGGCGAAGTGTCGCTGTTTTCCTGTGCCTTGTTTTCGACCGTACTGTTGGTGTTCTATTGTGTGACGGGGGGAATCATTGCATCGGTTTATACCGATTTGATTCAGGGAGTGATCATGATGGTTGCCGCAGTACTGGTTGTGCTGACGGCCATTTGGACTGTGGACGGAGGATTGGCAGGGATATCCGAGATTCTGGTTCGTGATGATCCACAATCAATGAGCCCTTGGGGCAGCAAAGGCATGATCGGGTGTCTGTCCTGGTACTTTGTCTTTGCGTTAGGAGTCGCAGGGCAACCGCATGTGATTACCAAATTGATGATGACGCGTCGTGCTGAGGATGTCAGATGGACCCTACCCGCTACGATTGCAGGCTACATGGTCACGGCCCTGTTGTGGATTGTGGTCGGCTTGACGATGCGGGCGCTCGTGGTCAGTCATGCTTATCCTGAATTAGCGAATGCTGACAGTGCTGCTCCTGATTTTCTACAGTATTTCACTCACCCGGTTCTTGCCGGAATCGTTTTTGCTGGTTTATTCGCAGCGATCATGTCCACCGCAGATGCTTTTCTGAACATCGGCGCCGCTGCCATTGTGCATGACATTCCGGTGGCTGTTCGCGGAAAGCCGGTTAAGAACGAATTGAAATGGGCCAGAATCGTTACCGTCTTGATTGGTGGTACAGCCATGCTCTTCGCATTGTACAGTCGTGAAATGGTGGCACTTCTGGGAGCATTCGGGTGGGGGACATTTGCAGCCGCCCTCGTGCCCACCGTTGCCATTGGTTTGAATTGGAAGCGAGCCACATCGTCTGCGGCCTGCGTTGCGATTGCGTCAAGCCTGGTCGTGAACTTCTCCATCAGAGCATTCAACTTTCATGTTCCTCTGAATATTGATTCCGGTGCGGTCGCCCTGCTTGTTTCATTATTGCTATTCATTGGTGTCTCGCTTGTGACCAGCAACAAGCCTGATCTTGCAGAACACTGAAATCATCAGAAACAGAAAACCACGGAGTGTTGCTTGTTTTGGGCTTAAGCTTGGCAGGCTGGGGCCGTGACTTGTCGCGGTCAGCGGGTGATTCACTGGGTGGGGGTTTGGCTCAGAATCCAGTTGGTGTATTCGGAACCCGGTCCAACAAAATCCAGTCGGGTACCGCTGATTCGTTGTTGCCATCCTTGTGGTTGTTCGGAAAGCAGCTGGAGAAAATCTTTCGGGCCAAGAGTGCTGGGTTCTCGAGTGAATAAACCTGTGTTGCGTGGAGGCGTCAGAAGCTGAAGAGAAGATGTTTCAGTTTGTCCCCAAAGTGCATCCCACTCATCTCGTGTAGACAGGTTTCGCATCATTCGGATCTTTTGGTTCGGTGGACTTATGCCTACATATGATTGCCGGACCCGGAAGCGAGTGTCAACGCTTTGCCAAAGCATCATTTGCTCAAGCACGCGTTGACTGATTTCTGGGCGCACCTGATTTTCCTTGATCGGTTGCACCGCGAGAGACACAACAAAGTCCACGTCCCAAAGATTGCCTTGGGTCTCCACTGGTACTGGCTTTGCAGGAGGACGTGCCCGTGGGGGCGGTAACAATACCAATAACCCAGATACAGCCGAGACAGTGTTGAATGCAAGATGCACATTTGTTTTTGTCTCGGGAACCTGACGAACCGGAAATGCAATTTTGATCGCTGAGCCAGCTGCGATTAGATTGTTTTCGACTGTGAGGTCAGTTGCGGGGTTCATGCCAATGTCCAAGGCAGTGTTGAGTGGTCCCGTGTAAAATTCAGAATTTCTGATTTCGCACTGTTGGGCATTTGCAACGGTGATGCAGTTGAGTGAATCAGATCTGCTGTTGATGGCGTCAAACCGGCAATTCGAAATGTGAAGGTTGCCGCTCACGCAATGGATGGCCGTCTGCCTTGGCTGGCGAGCAAAACCGGCTGCATTCTGGTTGATGACTCGAAAGGTAAGGCCTTCAAGCACGAGATCTACATTCGATCTGATTCCGCTGGTTACCTCGGTGTTGCTGATTGTCAGGACGGGTTCACTGCCAGCCAAAGAACGAATGGTCAGTTCCTTGCCATTTGTCTCAATGGTGGATTCAATCTCATGCTTTCCGTCACCTTCGATTTCAATGATATCACCACTGCTGGCTTGGGTGACGGCTTCTCTGAGTGTTGAAAAGACGCGAGCGGTGTCACCCTTGGTTTTGATGGTGATTCGGAAGTCAGTCTGCTCGGGCCCAATGACGACAGGATCTGGCTCTGCTTGCTCAGGTGAAACCGGATTGCTGGGCCACAGAAGATAGCTCGCACCCATCAACACCATGAGGGTACATGCAGCAATGAGGGTTGGACGGGTGGGAAGAGGTGAATTGGGAAGAGGTGACCTTGATGCAGACTTGCGAGTTGTGTGCGAATGTTGGGAAAGTGCATCAATGATTTCGGCGGCAGTTTGGTATCTGCTATTGGGGTCGCGTGCCATCAATTTCTCGATGACCTCGACCAGCCAATGCGGCGTCTCGGGCTTCAAATCAAGGATGCTGTGGGGTTGCTTCTCTCTGAGTTGATTCAGGATTTGCAGCGATGTGGGGCCTTCAAACGGCGCCCGTCCTGTAACACACGCGTACAGGACTGCACCCAGTCCGTAGATGTCGCTGCGGAAGTCAACCTGTTGTCCCATGGCCTGTTCGGGTGACATGTAATTGGGGGTTCCCAGAACTGTTCCCGATTTAGTCAGTTGGTTGTCATCAGTACATTTTGCCAATCCGAAATCAGTGATGCGAACTCGACCGTCAGGCTTTTGTAAAAGAATGTTCGAAGGTTTCAAGTCGCGGTGGACGAGGCCCCGCGAGTGAAAAGCTTCGAGGCCCTTTGTGATCTGGATTCCGATGCGGGTGATTCGTTCGGTCGAGAGCGATGTGGGTTCATCGATCCGCTGTTGTAAGGATTGTCCTTCAATCAGACTCATTACCAGAAATGGATAGCCATCTACTTCATCAGCAGAATAAATGGGGACAATGAAGTCATGTTCGACAGCAGCTGCTGATTTGGCTTCTCTCAGGAATCTTTGCCGGGCTGTTTTACTGTGCTCAAGTTCCGCTGAAAGAAATTTGACGGCGACTTGTCGGTCCAAAACATGGTCGTGGGCAGTGAAGACGACGCTCATGCCGCCTGTGCCCAGTCGCGACTGGATTTCATACGGTCCGAACCTTCGCCCCGCAACAAGCTGTTGCGTAAATGGTAACCCTTTGAAGGATAATCCCTCCGTTTTGCCAGCGGCGGTTGCAGCCGTTTTGGTCCTTGCGGACATCCGATCCATCACATTGACCAGTTCGGTTTCGTGGACAGCAGGTTTGGTTTGGTCAGGATGATTGGGAACAGCCTCGTTGAGTTGCAAATCTTCGATCCAGGATGAATCACCAGCCAACACGGCAAGTTGGCCTTGGCATTTTGTACAATTGTCCAAATGTTCGAGGAACCTGTTTTGATCGACAGTTGGGTTAGCGGTCAACAGCGACCTGAGCTCGGCAGCTGTCAGGCAGTTTTGTTTGGACATGCCACAAGTTTCCTGTGCTTGATACGTGTGCTGTGAACTTGGGCTAACCTGGGATACCTTCATCGACGACGTTGTCAATGATTTGACGAAGACGGGCCGTGACGCGACTNTTNGCAACNTAAACNGCNCCNACGGANAGNTTNAGNGTNTCNGCTGNNGCAGNNGCNGTNTGNTTTTCAACTGCCGTCATCCAGAATGCNTGCCANGTNGNATCNTGNAATTCGGAGCGNNACTTTNCNGCNGCCCAGTCGAAAAGGCGNCGNTCGTACTCAAGGTCCCACTGNGTNCGNTCATCNTCTTCCGCTGTNNTNTCTTCAATNGCACGTTGAACACCANTGTCNCCNCTNCCNGCCAGNGCTTTCTTGCGNGANANNAAATTCAGCATNTTGTTTCGNGTNACGGTCAGNANCCANCCNCTGAANGAACCNCGTTTNNGGTCGTANGTGAATTCNTTGGCNGCNGANGTCACNCTGCTNAGCACATCCTGNGTCAAGTCNCCNGCNTCNGCATCCTGNATATTGCGNTTTCGNANATANNCNTAAATCAANGGNGCATANAGTTCAATGAATTGATTCCACGCATCCTCGTCACGGAAGTCCCGGATTCGAAGAAGCAGGCTGGGACGGGTTTCTGGTGATTGTTCCATGAAGTTTTCAAAACGTGATTAACNAANTTGCCGCAGGTATCTCTACCACTCTCGGGTGTCAGGAAAAAGTTCCGTCAATGAAGCTGCCCGTTGCTGGGAATTCGGAAAATCGGGTGTGACAGCTTTCAGATCATTTTGCATTGCAATTGAGACGTAGTTTAGCGGAAACCCGGAATACTGAGATACATCGTTGGGTGGTTTGTCGCGCAGGTTCCTTCTCGGCAGAACCGCGTTGCTTGAGGTGGCAGGTAGATGAGCCTCCTTGAGGGTGAAAATTGTGCAAAGTGGAGATCGTTCACGAGACACGTGCAAAAAGGGACAGACCACCGCTGAATGGCACGTTTTGCGGTGAAGAATGAGATTTTTGAAAAAATGGAAAGAATTCCTGAAAGGGTAGCGATTGACGTGGGTAACACGCGTGGCAGCCAGTTGCTAATCCNCTTTTCAANCTTTTCAGGAGTCGAATATGTGCTTGTTTTTCTCGCGGAATCAATCAGCGTTCAGGACGCGAACTGGGATGAATCAAAAACGAGCCGTGCGCGCCCGAGCGAGGAAGATCCTGTTTGAGCAATTGGAAANCAGGCGGGTATTTGCCGCGATGTTTGATGCCACTCTTGCCAAGCAGTTTGATCATGGAATTCCGGCTTCAAGCTTCGGATCAATCGTCTGGGATGCAAACTCGGGAACGTTGACCTTGGACGGAACGGTGGGCAATGATACCGGATCTGTCAGTCAGCTGAACCCAGGATCGCGTTCGTTCACGGCAACCCTCAATGGAACAACCAAGTCGATCGTATTGAATCGGCATCAGAGTGTGTCAGAAATTGTTTTCAATGGACATGCGGGTGATGATTCATTTACAAACGATACGCAGTACGACTCTCAGGCTCATGGCGGTTTGGGTGACGATATTTTGACAGGNGGCAGCGGTAGCGACATTCTCAATGGAGACCGTGGAAACGATGTGCTCAGTGGCGGTGGAGGGGCAGATCGAGTCAATGGNGGTGAGGGCAACGATGTTCTTTCTGGCGGTGAAGAGAGTGATGTTCTGTACGGCGAGAATGGTCGTGACACCTTGCGAGGNGGCAGCGGCAGTGATCGCCTCTACGGTGGCGATTCAGCAGATTCACTGAGTGGAGGATNGGGTGAAGATCGGCTTTATGGTCAGGACGGAGCCGACACAATCGAGGGTGATGGTGGTGAAGACTACCTTGTTGGTGGAGATGGTCCTGACCATATTTCTGGTGGGGATGATGCCGACAATATCCTCGGAGGTGATGGGGATGATACCATTCGGGGTGGAGGTGGTAGTGACAATATTGATGGTGGAGCAGGATCAGATGACATCGAAGGCGGAGCAGGAAATGACCTGATTTGTGGTGGCGATGGTGATGATACGATCCATGGCAATGGTGGCGACGATGAAATTCAGGGAGGTGCAGGCGCTGACAACTTGTATGGCGATGGTGGTAAAGATGAGCTGCGTGGCAATGGTGGCAACGATGGACTGTTTGGTGGACGCGCCGATGACGTGCTCTATGGAGGTAGCGGTGCCGATCGATTCCTGACCCAAAGTGGTGATACAGTCAACGCTGTCAATGATGAAGATGCAAGAATCGTATTCAGGAATTCGAATGGTGAAACTTCGTGGCTCGGCNTGAATCGAATCACGTGGCAGGGTGCCGACTGGACTGAAAATGAGATCGAAGTCATTGATGAAGCCATGGCGGCTCTGCACCACCGCGCCAATGATACCGATCTATTGAAAACTGCCGATGGGGATCAGATCAGGTTCTATCGCGTGGGAAGTTCGTCAAACGCGATGATCGACGGATGGAATGATGGGCGGGATGTCTACGTCACAGAAAATGGCATGGATGAAAATGGCGACGGGATCACTGTCGAGGGCGATGATGCCAACCATGTCCACTGTCTTGTGTTTCATGAAATCGGCCACTTTTGGGATAAAGAGCACGGAAGCTGGAGCGACTGGAAAAAACTCAGTGGTTGGAGCTGGGGAATCATCGCGGGATGGACTCATGATGAATCATCTGGTTTTGCGAGATCTTACGGTGAGTCGGAACCCAAGGAAGATTTTGCCACTGTCTTTGCCAAGGTGATGCAAGAGTACCTCGGCGAGACTTATGACCATGAGTCCACTGGAACAGAATCCGGTTTGCAGGAGAAGGAAGAACATATCAACGACTTTCTTGATCGACTTTGATCGTCCAGTCAAGGATGGGCGAGTCGCCAGTGCAGTATCTGCACCACCGCCTGGATTCCGAGTTGTCGCGTTGCTGCGCTGTTCAGGTTAAACTGCCCGAACCCAGTTTCGACCCTCCTTGCAGTCTCCNNTGAATTCCTGATCCTGCNAACGCTNTATCAGGATTGAATTGGTTTCTGGCCTTCAACGTTGATGCTCATGTCACCATCCCGATGCTCTTGTTCTCGCTTGGCCGTGTTGATCGTATCGCTGCTGCCGTTATTCACGCCGGACCTGTTTGCTGAAACCTGGTCAATTCCAGTGGGTGGTAATGCTTATCGTACCTCGCCCAGTTCGGGGGGAAGTGCCCTCCGACGCTCAGGACGATTGGCGTGGAGTGGTGAGAATGAGGTTCATTCGATCTTCTTTCGTGTGGACCGACCCGCGTTGGTTGCTCTGGGAATCAAAGCCAAGGTACCGGAGGGAGCATGCACGATCAGCGCGACGATTGGTGATCGGAGTGTCGAGAAACAACTCATGGGAGAGGATGATCGAGAGTATCCAATTGGGGAGTTTCAGATTGTGAAGCCAGGTTACGTTCGTGTCGACTTGCGAGGTCTAAAGCGTCAGGGAAAAACGTTTGGAGAGATTGCAGACGTATTGATTTCGTCTGAAACAGAATCACTGGTGGTTGACTATGTGAAGACCAGTGATGGAGGCATGTTTTATTGGGGCAGAAGGGGGCCGTCGGTTCATCTGCGGTATCAAGTCCCTCGCGATGTCAAACTGAAGTATGCGTACAGCGAAATCACGGTGCCGGAGGGACAAGATCCCATTGGCTCTTATTTCATGGCCAATGGGTTCGGCCAGGGTTATTTTGGAATCCAGGTCAATAGTGCAACCGAGCGGCGAATCCTATTTTCTGTTTGGAGCCCCTTCAGGACCGACAATCCCGCTGACATCCCCGCTGATCAACGTATTGAAAATCTCGGAAATGGGGCGGGGGTTCATGTCGGTAAGTTTGGCAATGAAGGCTCGGGTGGCCAAAGTTATCTTGTCTTTCCTTGGAAGGCCGGGGTGACCTATCGTTTTCTCACTGAAGTCGAGCCAGACGGCAACGGAAGCACGGTGTACACCTCGTGGTTTGGTGAGAAGGACGCAGATGCATGGCGGTTGATTGCAAGTTTTCGTAGGCCACAAACGAACACACACTTGAGTGGATTCCATTCTTTCCTCGAAAGCTTTTCGCCTAATCTTGGCTACATCGGTCGAGGGGCGATGTATGGCAACACGTGGGTCGCAGATACAGAAGGTAACTGGCATGAATGTACCAAGGCGCGTTTCTCAGTAGATGCGACAGGTGGACAAAAACATCGGTTGGATTTCAATGGAGGCGCGAAAGGGGATTCGTTTTTCATGAGGAACTGCGGGTTCTTTGATGAAACAGGAAAACCCGGCACCTGGTTTGAACGAGAATCCACCGATAATCGGCAACCCAATGTTGTTGTTGAAAAGTTACCGCGGGGTTGAACAGATTTCATCACGGGTTAGCTGCATTGCCGTTGCAATACCCCACGATGCGCGGATTGTTCCGGCCGGATGCTGCTGTGTGATTTGGCATCTGGAGGATCGGAGATCGAGAAGGTTGTGAGTGGTCATACGCTTGATCCGTCCGCTGATCAGCAGGATTACCGGCTCGTTGTGGATGGACCCCCAAAGCCCTGATCGTGCAAGCGTGACTCACAATGGCAACGGATCACTTGACGAATAAGTCACAATGTAAAATGAAGGACCTTGGTGACCACCTGAGCCTTCTGTTTTACTTTTTCAAGCTGTATCGAGTCACCCAAATGTGACTTGGTGTTACACGCAGGGATGGCTTTCGTCCGCTGCAGCATTCCGCTGGGCGATGATTGCGGTACGTGTCAGTTTTGCTGGCAGATGGCGCATACGTAGGTTCTGAGTACTTACCTGGCAGTCTGAATCCTCAAGAACTTTGCAGATCTTTGCATGCGTTAGGTTGTGGTAATCGTAGCGATGAGAAACAAGTCGTCCCGTCAAGCTTTGGCTCATTTCCAAGTTCAATAAAACGCCTCTAGGCGCCAACAGAGCCGCAAGTTGCTTCAGGCTGGTTTCTGTGTCTTGTGCGTATCCCACGACTGCACCTACGCAAATGAGTCCAAAAATGCCATCTTCCAACGTAGTGGTCGGTGCAAATTCATTGCCGTATTCCTCAGCGATTGAATCTCCATGATTTACGGAGACTAACTCACCTGAGTGGAGGTATTGTTTGGTTGCCACGTCAGTCATCAAGTTGATTTTCTGTGGCGTTGAAATATCGGCGGTAGCTACTTCAAGCCGTTCTGATGCCAAGTGGCGTTTTGCTGCTTTGGCAAGTGTTGCCCGCAGGAAATTCGGTTGCAGGTCAGTTGATAAAAGCGTGGAACCGGGGATGCGATTTAGAAAGTGGAGCCCTAACAATCCAGTCCCGCAACCAGCATCGAGTATGCGACTGCCTGCCGGAATCTCGATTTCAAGGTCCCGCAGGAAACGATCAATTCCGCCCTCAAAGCCCATGGATTTCAGGCAGAAATCGTAAGCCTGACTGCTCTTATAGAGTCTTGGACTAACCATCGTTTGTGTGGGCGTTCCTGAGGCGGGATGATGAGCTGGCGATCCACCAACGGCATTGTCGTCAGTATTTGAATGGATGCAGCGTGTTGCGGCAATCAGGATCAATGGATTTAGTCAGAATCGCATGTCGGTTGGCGTTTTGTAACACCTTTGTGCTCAAAACCTGTCGCGGTTTACCCGGCGAAATGACGTTCTGGATTTTCTCTTGTAGCGCTCTGCTGATCAGGTGATCGATGCTGGTGTATGAACCTGTGTTTGAGAGGAAGCAAGGAACTGGTTGTGTGCAGCAAAATCAACGATTCTTTTCCTTGCTGGGTGCGTCGTCTGTGAGACGCTCCATGGACTCTAGCAATTGCTCTGCCTCGGTGAATTTTTGCTGCTGTAAAGAACGGTGGATCAACTGCATCGTCCTTTGGATTTCATGAAGTTTTTGTTGAAGTGATTCGGCCTTTCGCACAGATTTCTCAAAGCGTTGCACGATCGCTTGTTGACGGCCATTGTCGTTCAAACCTTGCCTGGGAATAGGACGATCCCCGGAATTCATGAGCTGCTGTTTGGCACTTTGGTATCGTTTGTGAATGAATTGTTTCATCGACGCAACGATGTCTTCATAGTTCTCATCATTGTTTACGGTTATACGTCGCGTCGGAAAGGGATCGTTCTTCAATTCGTCTTGTACGAGCGCGAATTTTGAATCGAGGATGTTGCACAAGTGCTGCGGGTTGAAATGGGTTTCCAGTATTTCCAATGCGATTGCTCGGTACCGTGCGAGCAGTCGCGGATTCTGGACAATACGTTCGAGCAGGGGGTTCTTTGTTCCCTGCGGGATCGGCCAAGCGGCATTCCAATCCTCAAGCACATAGAGTTTTCCAAAGGCTATTTCGCAAAATCCAACATCGAGGTCCCATGGTAGATAATGCCATTTTTTTGCGGTGGGGTCATGGTACAGATAATAGTTGTGTGGACCCCAGCCAGTTAGTTGATCGAAGGCCCCTGATAGAAGCATGACAGCAGTCGTCTCCAGGAAGTTGTCAGGCTCAAAAACATTCGACAGCATCTGCTCGAATTTTTCGTCTGGCACCTGATTGATAGTTTTTATGAGTGACAGTAGTTGAAGGACTTCCTTCTCTGACTCTGCTTGCTTGTTCTTGGGTTCAAATGCTTTACTGTAGCTTTGGGAATTGTCACCCACATACCGTAAGTCTCCCCCGGGACCACCGAGGTCATTTTTCCATAGACCACCTGGCTTGCCCGGGAAGTGGCGACTGATGAACGAATCGTCAATGCGCTCGACATTCACATAAACACCAGCGAATTTCTCGTTGATATACAGTTTTGCGAAATTGCAGCGATGGGTGCTATGCCCCAGTTTCCTCAGTATGTCAGTGATGATTGGCTCACTGAAAAGACTGCCGAATTGAATTCCGTTGTCCAGCGATATTCGCTCCATTCCGAGGAACCGTTGCTGGTCTTTGTATTTGCTCAGTTTGATCAGGTAGCTGCGTTTGTGCTTCTGATTGGGATTGGCAGAACTATTGCCTTTGAATCGTACTCCGACTTGCTCCACGGTTTGATCATTCCATTTCAGTTGAGCAGGAACATAGATGCACTCAGGCAGGGCTGCCTTCATCTTTTGTTGATCCATCTCAGAAATTTGTAGATGAATGGTTTGTACTTGATTGGGAGCGTAAAACGTTTCCTGCTTTTGTTCATCAGCGTCATGAGCATGGACGCTACTCAAAACACGATCTTCACTTGGCGGCAGCGAATCAGATGGATCAGGGGTTTGCGCGAACATGTTTGAGCCTGCTGGATGCATCAGCAGCACTGTGAGTGCGATCAGAAATTTGAATGACATGTTCATTTTCGTAAGTAAAGCCAAGTGTGATACCCAATTATTCTAGAACATTCTCTCGAGAAAGAGCGAGGTGTTGCCTCCGGAAACTACGTGTTTTTGGGGTGGATTTGCACACACGCGTGGCGATGGGATGCCGGGGAGATGAGGTTTCTTGGCATTGAGTCTGCTGGAGTGCTGCAGGCTTGCTGAGACGTGCAGTGAATGAGCTGTTTTTATCAATCCATGTGTCTTGAGTTCTTTCAGCAGGCACGTCACGCGATTCGGAAACCAAGATTGCAACAGATGGTTTTTGCGATAGTCAATGTTCTATCGGTGGTACGGTCCTCAGACTCGATGCGGCGGCACCACTTAATTTAAGCTATTCACTCAGGATCGCATCAGTTGTCAAAGTGTCCTCCTGTCCGTTTCACGCGGCAGTTCCGTCATTTGTACATCCGTGGGGTTGTTTGGAATGAGTCTGTCACGATCTTGGGCGAACTGTCTTGACGCAGCATAGAAGTTGTCGCGGAGTGAGAGTGAGGTTGTTTGGACACTGTGTGTTCACAATGTGAGCTTCGGTTGTTGATCGTTTTGCTGCTTTCCGCGATTGAAGATGTACAGTCGTGAGATGAGCCTCAACGGAGTGGGGGATCCCACATCGTCATAAGAGCTGACGTTGTGATGGGTTGCTAGATGGACAGTTGCTTTTGGCTTGGCCGTCGCTACTACCTAAAAACACAATCATCGTAAAAGTGAACTGGTGATTTTTTTGTGGGCAGTTGTTTGTGGGGAAACGTTTTCACCAGAGTAAAGTAATTCAGTTCACACATGGCCTTATTCGTTATTCGTCCCGCCGGTGGGCTCCGTTGGGGTATCTGAGTTTGCGGGGCATAAGGTTATTTCTCGCAGGTCCATGAGCCAGTCGGTAATCTCATCTTCTGCTCCGAACCGAATCGAGTCTGCTCCCTTCGTTAGTGCAAGTGTTCCAAGGTTGAATTTTTCATATTTGTCCCAACTGCCGGTGCTAGCGACAGTTGCTCGTAATGTTTGGTTGGAGTAATTCAAACGGCAAGTGTTCGCTGCGGCAACATCGGGGCAAGCGTAATCCACAATGACTTGATAATCACCACTTGCGGGGACCTCGATGTGCCATGTCACATATTCATCGCTTTGATTCCAGAAACCGATGTTCCCGTAAGCTGGTTCAAAGCGGAACTGTTCGCCGTGCATTTGGCATGCTGCTGCCTTCAAATGCAGTGTGCCGTCTTTATTTGCCTTGACGGTTACCGGCAAATTTCCAGGTTGCGGCGTGTATGAACCGACCTCTGGGAATTGCGATCCACCATTGAGAAATGCGAACAGATGATTCATTTGCTCCGGTGTGATGTTTCTTTCCATGCCTTCTGGCATTAAAGACTGCCCTGTTGTTTGTAGCCTTTCAATATCGCTGCGAAGAATTGTTTTCGTTTTCCCATCGGCAAGCAGGACCTCGATCGCAGTGCTAGTTTCTCCCGCAATGATCCCTGTATGCACGACACCGTCAAATGTAAGCACGCTGTGGTTGAGGTACTTGTCCTCAACCGCTGCGTTCGGGTCGAGAATTGCTGTCACTAACGAATTGGCTGACCGGTCCTTTAGAGTGGTCAAGTCAGGCCCAACCTTATTACCAATACCGTTGAAATGGTGGCAGGTACCACAATGCTGTGTGAACATTTGTTTCCCAAGTTCCAAGTCGCCGTTGGGGGATATCGATGATTTGTATTTCTTGATGAGTTGCGTGCGTTCTTCTGATGTCTGAGATGAGTTGAATATTTTTTTTGCCTCAGCTTGTAGTTCCTTGTCAACATGGCTGGTAAGCCTTTGCTGATGCAGCAAGCTGATCGAGTTGAGGGGGATTTCCTTCGTGCTTATTGCCGAGAGCAGATCATGCGCTGTTGATTCGCGGGACAAGAAGCTTTCGACTGCGGCGGCACGAACCCCCGGGCTCATGCCAGTGAATCGCTTTAGTATCTTCTGAGGGTTTGTCGGGGTGAGAACTCTTGTGGTTGCTGTCTGTATTTCGATTGGTTCGTTACTGGATAAAAGTTCGAGTAATGTTTCGGCATGCTTGGCCTTGCGTCCTGATAATTCGATTGCCGCAAGCCGGATGCTGAGCGCCATTTTATCGTCGTTTGCTGTGATCAACGCCCGTGCCAACGCCTTGTCGATTCTCGCCACTGTCTGCTGTGGCAGTTCGTTGCTTTGGCGGTCCATTACAGTCAATGTCGACGTAAGTGAACGCATGCTGGCGACGGATGCAGGCGCGGATTCCAGCTGTTTTAAAAGCTCGCTGACGAGCCGGGTGAGAAATTGCACATTGTTCATTCGTGATGCCATTTCGAGGATGGTTGGTCGAAATGACTTCGCGATAACAGGCCTTTTTGAAATCGCAGCATAGAAGCCAGCCAGATTTTCGCGGTGCAGTGAACTTACAATCGCGGCCTTCAGGTAGGGGGTGTTTTGCGTCTGCATGGCTAATGCAGCGAGCCCCGGAACACCTTCGTTTCCGGTTGCCGCCCCGAGCGAGTAGGCGAGTTGCATGAGCACCATCGGATCTTCATCGCTGGTGATGTGTTCAAGCTGTTGCAAAAGTTCCTGTTCAAGAGATTCTGTGGATGAGATGTGGGTTTCGCTAAGTCGGATTGCATGGCGGCGAACCGTGGCGGAAGTATCACGAAGTGCAGTTGCTAACAATTCTGGTGTTGGCAGAGTGATGCCAGCCAGCGTGCACAGAGCATGCAATCTCCCCATCTCTGATTTCCCATGTGCTGTCATCTGCTTCAGCTTTTCAGTGACTGCAAAGTCGCGTCTTGCTACTAGTTCTTGCTGAGCGAGGTCACGGACTCGCCCGTTACGAGAGTCCAGCAGATCGGCGACGCTGGTTGAGTCCAGTGTGTTCAGCTTGGCGATAGGACGTGGTGGGGTGTCAGTGGGTAGCACGCGATAGATTCGTCCGCGATCGTACCCCGCACGCAAGAAAAGTTCTTTCTCCCGTTCGTCGTCTATCCATTCCGGATGCTCAATGACCAGGCGGTACATGTCGACGATCCACAATGCTCCATCGGGGCCTGTCGTGACAGTGGTTGGTCGAAACCAACTGTCGGTCGAGGCCAGGAACTCGTGGTCGGGACTTTCTATGGGACGAGTGCTCTTGAAAGAAACGCCGTCCGAGATCAGTTTTCGCCGGTGAATAAGATTGTGCACGGGGGCACAAGTGAAGGTGTCACCGAGGTAATCGTCGCCCAGTAGGGTGTCTCGGTACATCATCGTGCTGCAGGCAGAAGTGAATTTATGACCAGTTCCCGCAGCGGGTGGTCGATATCCTGACCAATGGCTGAGAACACGCGAGATTGGATACAGTCGTGTGTTGTCAACCCGTGCAATGTCACGACGTGGTGCGGGTGCTGCGACAAAAGGATTGCGACGCATGTAATGATCTGCCAGCACGAAGTGCCGAACCGGCAGCGGATTGCTGCAGCCAAACCAATTGCCATGATCATCGCGGTGGCGTCCAAACTGGGTGCGGCCTGTTTGCAAATCGATTTCGCCAAGATCAGGAAGTATTCTCAGGTCCTGCCCACCTAAATTGACACGTTTGCCAGTTTTTAGAGATTCGACATTGCCACCGCTGTCACCATTGGCAAGATAAACCCAGTTGTCCAGTCCACGTTCAAAGCCATTGACTCGGTGTTGCTGATTGCCTTCGCCAAAGCCGCGGTACAGGTCTTCGATAATTTCAGCTCTGCCATCGTCATCGCGATCAGCAGCAAAGAAAATGCTGGGCGCGGCACTGACGATGACGCCATCCCGCCAAGCCATGACTCCCGTGGGATAGGGAACGTTGTCCAGAAACAAGGTGGACGAATCGTACTTGCCGTCTTCGTTTGTATCTTCCAGATAACGTACTCTTCCACCTGGTTTGCCATGGTCGTCCATGCCAAGTGGATAGTCCGCCATTTCGACGACCCACAGTTTGCCATCAGAGCCCCAGTCGATCGCCACCGGGTCCATTACAAGCGGTTCGGCAGCCACTAATTCAACCTTGAGTCCTGACTGCACTTTGATCGATCCAAGTGAGCGTTCGGGAGTTCTTGGTAACGGTTCGGTTTTTCCGAGCAACTGAGCAAAAGATCGACGATCCACTCCATCTGGCAGGCGATTCGTGTTCTCGTTCTGAACCCACATGTGCTGCCGGGCAAACCAGACCCCATTGTTGGTGCCATTGCGAACGATCAAGGGGATGTTGTCCTCGTGCTCGACGATGCGCGAGTAAAGTCCGGTCTCTGTGTCAAACAACTGAATGCCCGAAAGCCTTCCGTTGCTGAAGATGACGTCATCATTTCCATCCTCGTCCAAGTCGACAAAACGTAAGCCATTGTCCTGGCCAGCAGCATTCACCAGAGGCGCCGGAAACGAGCCCGCCTTGACCCATTCACCCTGCTCATCGATTCGCATGATCATCTGCAGTTTCTCATTGGCAATGATGATTTCTGTTGTGCCATCATCATCAATGTCACGCAGGCGGACACCCTGGTCGATACCACCAATTACGGTTGCAATGTTCAGTAAAGAACTGGGGAGTGCCTTGCGTTTGAGTTTGCCATCAGAAAACTCATAGGTGGCTTTGTCTTGGTCGTTGTTGACGAGGATCGAAAAGGTAGAGTCTGGTGTGATCCTTCCTATTTGTGCTCCGTGGTTTATACGTCGCTGATCTTCAGCAGATGTGAAAGTCACTTGATGTTTGGTCGATCGCCATTGTTGGTGTGCTGGTTGCCAAACACGCATGGTTTTTTTGTTCTCGTTGCCGATCAGGACGTCAAGGAATCCATCGTTATTCAGATCTGCGATGCGTACTCCATTGTCTTCACCGGTTTCTGGTGAGCGGAGCGGTTGGTCGACGAGCAGGTTTTGGTTAAGCCGATCCATGCAGTCCTTGAAATTGAGGAACTTGACCCGCTTGCCGTACGTTTTGTGAGCGTAGTCAATCAATTCAATGATCTGATCGTTTCTGATCCACCCGTGAGGGTGGAACACCAGATTGAACATGCCCTTTTTGATCACAGTCGCATCGAGTGCTGATTTCATGTCGGCGACAGTGATCGGATTGTTGGGTTGGTGTAGATTTTGGGCCTCCCAGTCACTGGGAACCATGCAGGGAAATTGCCAGCACAATTTTCCGATCACATAGGGATAGGGATAGTTTTCAATTGTGTTGACAAACGAGGGAAACGGGATGTACTTCTTCATCTTGGGACTGCCATCGCTGTCGGTGACAAGGTGTTTTGGCAGGTCCGGATCTCGACTGTTGAACACATTGAAGACGCTGCTGTCTGCCTGCAGATAATTTCCCCGAGGTGTACGTCGATTGAATATCTCGCTCCATAAACGCGGGCTTGGCGTATTGCGTGAATCACAGCAGGGGGTTCGAAAAGCGACAGGCTGATTCCCGTGAATCGAAGCCATCAGGTCCACGCAGCGATCGTAAGTCGATTTGGCGGTGCTGAATTGATCCCCCTGCAAACAGGGGCAGGGATGGTCCACTGTGTGGACCTCGATGGATACACCTTCTTTGATCCAGCTTTGCAGTTGCGGGTCGTCAGGGTTCACGGTGCACGTCATGATGCTGACCGGGGCGCGACCCTGGATGGCTTTGAGTCGTTCGAGAATAGGCCGCAGATAAGCTTCATACAGTGCCGGATCACGCATGTCATCGATAGCCAACGTGACGACTGCATCGACCTCGCTTTCTCCCACCCACTGCGGAGTTGTCAACTTTGGAAAGGTAGTGCCTGGGTAATAGGGTTCGGAATACTCGGAAAGGTAGCCATGCGGATTTTCAGCGTGAAC
>NZHC01000075.1 GCA_002689655.1 Rhodopirellula sp.
TTCGAAAATCCATGTATTCGAAAATCCATGTGACAGAGGGCGAAGATGTTAAATGGGGCAATTCCCATTGGAAATCGAAAATGATGAATTACGGTATCGCCTTCATCAACTTCGAATCGGGAAACATCTGACCGCGATCAAAGGTTTGGTCGCGGTCAATCAACATGATCCCGCAAAAAATTATAAGCTTCAGCAGGTTTGGAATTCACTGGGTGCACAGAACGCCAATCTGCAACAGCAGGTTTGCCTGTATGAAAGTGACATCGCCACGTGTGGGAAGAGTCCTTGTCCGCAATCTGGATGATATTAGGTGGTCGTCTTGATCGGGGTCAGCCAGTTCGACGTCCCATGGTGGTCGGGATTCGGCTTCGTTTTGCCTTTTAGATCCTGTATTTCAAATCCAGATTCGACCAGCCTCGCTGTCTTCCGTTCAAGTGCCTGCCAAAATTCGGTTTGCAAAATCGCTCGGATATCGTACAGGAGTCATTGGGACTCGTGCGAGTTGATTTCTTAAACAAGGTGTAGCAGGGTTCGAACCCAAATAGCGGTATGCAATGAGAATTGATCGGACAGTTGATCGAGCTCTCTGGCGGAATGTCATCCAAACAGATTGTCGTTGGATTCACTGAAGCGGCTTAATCACCATCGAACACGGCGTTCTTAATGGCTTGAACCATCGCTCGACGGCCGATCGACGATTGCGTTGCTCGTTCAACATCGACACCCAGGACCTTTCCAACGCGAACTGCTAAGTCCAGATCACGCACGCCGTGATATTGGTTCGTTGGCCTGTTATCCACATAGATTGTTTCTGTGTCGACCTTGTAGCCGGATTCATTGGCGTCTGACATTTCATTGATCCAGCTCTGTGGAATTCCTGAACGGTGACATGTCTCCTCGTTCCATATCTCGTCGCCTACACAGAGGTTCAATATCGCTAGGGCGCGATGGCGTGGAATTGACATGGGTTTAATCGTGATTGGTCTCAGGACGAAAAAGTGATGATAGTGAATTTGGGTCGGAGGAACTTTAATTGAATTTGTTCATTTTGATCCAATGCGGTTTTGGTAACTCACAGAAAACCAGCTTCGATGTCCTTGCGGACAAAGTTTTGCCAAGCTGTGGCAGCAGGAAAACAAGTGTCCCGTATTGGCAACTTCGGCTAGCCTTTAAGTAGTGGTTTGCCTGGCCAGTATTTGACGTGGTTTTCGCCGTGGCTTTGCCACGAGGCGAATGATGGGAACAGTTTTTCGACCGCCGTGGAAGGTTCGTTTGCCCTCGATGGTGTGGTCAAAAACGAATACGCCGCTGCTTTCACCGCGAGGCGAAACACGGAGGATGGCGGGATGGCCGCATTCCAAGCAGGTGACACGCAAACCGTGGCTGTCCAGAAGTTGATGGATCGAATCGGCTAACTCACGATTCTTTTGCAAGTCGTCAAAGGATCGACCGACCATCTTGGACAGCTGTGCCTGAATCGCCAAACGAATCGTTCGCTGCAGGCGATTGAGTTCCTGATTCAATTCGCGCAAGACCGTTTCGGCTTCGGCGGGCGAGATTGGCTGGGAGGCTGACATGCCGATGTTTCGAATGTTCAGTAATTGGGAGCAGTATCGGTTTGGCGAGATTTAGAAATCGAAAGCCACTTCGCACTGGACATGTTATACAATTTGTATAACATGTCCAGTGCGTGTTTGGAACCTCGGTGCTCGAATGCCGATAAATTTCAAAAAATTCCGATAAATCGCGTGATAGATAGCCTTTTTCTCGCGTAGTTCAACGTGGCGGGAAAACCGCAAATTCATTAGTGTCCCGTTTTGTCTGATCCTTCTTCCCCTTTCGCAAGATCGCTGAACACTCATGTCGGTCAATCAACAAACCGTTGAGGACACCAAGGCCCAAATCCGAGGGCTGGTGAACGAAATTGCCCAGCTGTCCAAAAGTGGGGCTACGGCGGAAGAGTTCTATCCAGAGCTGCTTTCCCGAATCATCACTGCGTTGGCTGCTGCAGGAGGCGCGATCTGGTTACTGGACGAAGATCGGCAATTGAATCTGCAATATCAGATTAATGCGGAACCGTCGATTTTGGATGATGACTCTGAGGATGCAGCACGTCACACCCGCTTGATTCAACGTGTCGCAAATACGGGACAGTCACTGTTGGTGCCGCCTTATTCAGGCACCACTGATGGTGAGGGAGAGGGCAATCCGACAGGATTCCTGCTCTGTCTTGGCGCTTTGCAGCATGACGGTCACAACGATGGGCTGATTGAAATTTTTCAGCGTCCGGGCACCGCACCTGACACACAGAGAGGTTATCTCCGTTTTCTTCAGCAGATGTGTGAGTTGGCCGCTGAGTGGTTGCGAAGCCAAAAGTTGCGAACTTTGGGTGATCGTCAGACTTTGTGGCAGCAGGCGGATTCGTTCGCCCGTGCGACGCACGAATCGCTGGACTTGAAGGAAACGGCTTACATTGTCGCCAACGAAGGTCGGCGGTTGATTGGTTGTGACCGTGTGAGTGTGGCAATCAAGAAAAGCCGGAAATGCAAAGTTCAGGCAATCAGTGGTCAGGACACGATTGAGAATCGTTCCAACATCGTCACTGCTTTGAACAATTTGGCAACGCGGGTTGTCGCTGCCGGGGAGCCTTTGTGGCACGATGGAGCGACGGAGGATTTACCGCCTCAGATTGAAGAAGCGTTGGAGGATTACGTTGACCAGTCATATGGACGCAACATTGCCGTTCTGCCACTGCGTGAGCCTGAACGTCGTTTAGGAGTGGATAACGATTCCGGAGCCGCAGGAGAGATTGACCGTGACAATGCTCATCGAGGCGAAGTGATAGGTGCCTTGATTGTTGAACAAATTGAAAGCGATATTCCGGAGGATGTGTTCCGGGCACGTTGCGATCTGGTTTATGAGCACGGCACCCGCGCAATTGCCAATGCTCGGGCTCATTCCAATCTATTCCTGATGCCATTGTGGAGAGCTTTAGGGCGGGCGACCTGGGTTCTCCGAGCCCGAACATTGCCCAAAACCATCGGTGTCATAGCATTGCTACTGACCGTGGTTTTTGGTCTGACTTTCATCAAAAAAGATTTCAACCTAGAAGCCGAAGGAACGCTGGTCCCGTCTGAAAAACGTGAAATTTTTGCACCAATTGACGGCGAGGTCATAGCAGTCAATTTTGACCATGACGATTCCGTCAAGCAGAATGATGTTCTGATCGAATTGCGGAATCGGGATATTGAAATTCAAATCGCTGACATCGAGGGGCAGATTCAAACCAATCTGGCGGAGCAAGCAAAGGTGCAGGGCCAGTTGAGCCGCCGCCAGCTTTTGAAACCGTCTGAATTGCGATCACTTCAGGCCGAGAAAAATGAATTGCAGGCCAAAGATATGGTTCTGCAACGCAAGCTTCAACTGCAGAATGATCGTAAAGCGGAGTTAATGATTCGATCGCCTATTCAGGGTACGGTTGTTTCTTGGGACGTCGAGAAAAACCTACGACTGAGACCGATCATGACCGGGCAGGTGTTGATGGAAGTCGCTGACCTCGAGCAAAATCTGGTGCTTGAGGTAGAGCTGCCGGAGAAACGGGAAGGGCATCTCGATGAGTACATTGCTCAGCAGGGTTTGAGCGACACTGATCAGTTATCGGTGACTTATATCCTGGCCACTGATCCTGATGAGCCGATGGATGCCAAGTTGCTGATCGACAGCATTGCAAAGCGCGCTGATGCAAATGAAGAGCACGGTGCAGTGATCAAAATGCGGGCTAATCCAGACCAAGTGACGCTTCGAGGCCTGCAGCCGCGTCCAGGAGCCAAAGTGATCGCGAAGATCTACTGCGGTCGACGTAGTAGTGGTTTTGTCTTCTTCCACGAAATTTATGAGTGGTGCCATAAGTTCTTTTTTTAGAACGAAGCCACTTCTGCCATTCAATATCTAACTTTTCCGGAGTTTTGAAGATGCGGTTTACATTATTGTTTTTGTATCTCGCCATCGCTGCGACGAGTCCTGCATTTGCACAGCAGGCGGCGCTTCCAAAGCAGACCCATATCGTTGAAAACTGCGTAGTGCAGTACATCAACAAGGTTGATGTTCCAGCACGGGCAGAGGGAACGCTGACGGTCTTGAAGGTTGATGAGGGGCTCACTGTGGCCAAAGATGAGGTCCTTGCAGTGATCGATGACACTGCCGCCAAAATTAACTTGGCCCTCAAGCAGGCTGAGGAAAAAGAGGCCATTCTGAATGCGACCAATGAAGTTAATCTGAATGATGCCAAGAATAGCGAGGAACTCGCTAAGGCTGAAGCTCAAGCTTATGAGGAACTGCGGCGTGAAAGAGCCATCCCTTACTGGGAGCTCGAGAAGAAAAAACTGGAAGCTGAACGCGCTTTACTGCGGATTGATCTCGCCGAAATGCAAAAGAGCATTGCGGAGGTGCAGGCATTTGGGAAAAGACAGGAGCTTGCATTAGCGCAATATGAGTTGAGGCGACGCCAAGTCCTCGCTCCGTGGGATGGATTCATTGAATCCAGACGAGGGCAACTTGGGGAATGGGTGCAGCCCGGGACACCGATTCTGACATTGATACAAATGGACAAATTGCGGGTGGAAGGTGACATCGACGCCTTGGCGTCGCGGGAAATTGTCAAAGGGACCAAGGTCGAAGTGCGAATTTTCGACAAAGACGAAAGCTCAAGCTCTGAGCAGAAGCCCATTGAAGGAATACTCGGGTACGTGAGTATGGAAATCGACTTGAATGGCCGTCATCGGGTGTGGGTAGAAATTGATAACGTCAAAGATGAAGGTGTTTGGCGTTACAAACCTGGAATGAACGCAGATATAGCAATCCCGTAATCCCTTTGCCGGGTCGCTGAATCGATGCGTTCACGATGGTCCTGCACTTATAAAATCTCTTCTTCGTATCGATCCGTCTCGCAAAGATAATTTGCTTAGCGTTCCATGACTACCTTAGCCGAATCCCTCGTTAGCAGCTCATCAAGGCCGCTGACGGTACGCACTCGCCCTGATCTGACGGCTAACCGTCAGTTCTATCAGGGCACTGCTTATTGGGTGGTGAAAGAGCCGGTTGGACTGCAGTACTTTCGCTTTCATGAAGAAGAATACTTCATTTTGAATATGCTTGATGGCCATGTAAGCCTCCAGCAAATCAAAGATGGTTTTGAGAGACGTTTTGCGCCTCAGAAAATCACTTTCGGTGATCTTCAACAATTCATTGGAATGTTGCACCGAAGCGGGCTTGTGATCAGTAATTCACCCGGGCAGGGAAAGGCTCTGCGGGAGCGTGGTCGCAAGAAAAAGAACAAAGAGACCATGGGCAAATTTGCCAATGTCTTTGCGCTTCGGTATCGGGGTTTTGATCCTGAAAAGATTTTGAATGCCATCCTGCCGTGGTTTGGCTGGCTCTTCACAGTGCCGGCACTCATCTGCTTCACCATGTTTTTGGGGTCCGCAGCGTTATTACTCGCGACTCAATACGAAACGGTTTACGCCAAATTGCCAACTTTTCAGCAATTCTTTGCAGCGGATCGATGGCTGATCCTTGCCTGTACCATGGCAATCGTGAAAGTGTTGCATGAGTTCGGGCATGGATTGAGTTGTAAAAAGTTTGGTGGTGAGTGCCATGAAATTGGTTTCATGCTGTTGGTGTTTACACCCTGTCTGTACTGCAACGTGTCCGATTCGTGGATGTTGCCAAATAAATGGAAGCGAGTCTGGATTGGTGCAGCGGGTATCTACATCGAGATGATTCTGGCATCGATTGCGACGTACGTCTGGTGGTTCACAGAGTCTGGGACAACGATCAATGATCTGTGTCTGAACATGATGTTCCTCAACGTGGTCAGCACTGTCTTGGTGAACGGTAATCCGCTGCTGCGTTTTGACGGCTACTACATTCTGATGGATGCATTGGAAATTCCCAATTTGCGTCAAAAGAGTACTGAGGTTTTGAAACGTTGGTTTCAGGAAACATGCCTCGGATTGGAATTGCAAGACGATCCTTTTCAGCCGACCCGCGGCCGATTCATGTTTGGATTGTTCACCATTGCAAGTGTCATTTACCGTTGGGTCGTTGTCTTTTCGATTTGTTGGTTTGTGATCAAGGTGCTTGAACCGTATGGGCTTCAAGCGATCGGACGGATGGTTGCCGTCATTGGTTTTGCAGGCTTAGTCGGTCAGCCTGTTATTCAAACTTGGAAATTTTGTCGAACTCCTGGGAGATTGTCCAAAGTGAAACGCACTCCCCTACTAATCACATTGGGAATTGCCACCAGTGTTGTGATCGGTGTTTGCTACATACCGCTGCCTCATCACATTGATTGCGCATTTGAAATCCGACCCAGCAAAGTCGGGACGGTTTATGCCGGCACGTCTGGCAGAATTGAGTGGGCTATTGAACCCCGCACCCCCGTCGAACAAGGGCAGCAGATCGCAAGGTTGATCAATCCTGAGCTCGAAATTCGCTTGGCAGATCTTCAGGGACGTGAAGTAGTTGCCAATGCGCAGCTCAAGACGATTCAACTGAGGAGTCGTGAGGATGTTTATCTGAAGGCATCGATTGATACTCAGGAAGAATTGATCAAGTCGATTCAATCAATGATTGCCGAGACCCAAAAGGAGGTCGAGCGTTTGATTGTGGTCGCCAAGCGATCGGGTGTCGTCATTTCACCACCCACTCGTGAACCACAGAAAGAGAACGATGGAAGGTTGCCTGGTTGGACAGGATCCCCGCTGGATCGCGAGAATATAGGCGCGCTTCTGACCCCAGGTGATGTGATTTGTGAAATCGGTAATGATCAGGATTTCGAAGCTGTTTTGATTATCGACCAAGGTGATGTCCAACTGGTCCGTGAAGGACAGGAAGTCGAAATGAAGCTGGACTCTCGAAGACTTGAAACTTTCAAAGGGAGCATTGACGAAAAATCAAATGAACCACTTGATGCTGCCTCGCTCGGAATGTCCAGTCAAACAGGTGGTGATTTGCAGACCGAGATTGATCCGACAACAGGCATGATCATGCCAAGAAGTGTCTCCTACCAAGCTCGTGTACCTCTGGTGATCGATGGCATGCCGCTGCGAGCCGGATATCGGGGATCAGCGAAGATCCATGTTGATCCCACATCGCTGGGGAGCAGGCTATGGCGTGTGATCGCAAAAACATTCAATTTTGAACTTTAGTATGCAGAAGCTGTCTGAATCATGGTTCAGCAGTTGACGAAGTCGCTTGAGGTAATTGCACAGCAGAAAAAAATTCAACCGAAACAGATTGTCTCACTTTGTAATCGTGCAGCTGTTTTTGATTTAGCTCAGATCACAAATCGGTGTATTAGCGGGCAGCACCAAAAGATGATCCAAACGCCCCTTTTTGGCTTCAATTGCTGAAGTCGCTTTTTCATTTTTGTTGGCGATCACAGATTTAATGGAGTGATTGTCATACCACCAACTCCAAACCTTTCGGAGAATTCAACGATGGCAGATGAGACCAACCAAGAAGATGCGGAAAAGTCTGATGCAGCAGGACAAGCACAACAGCCAGTGCAGGTCCAAGTCGAAGCCGACCATGCAGTGGCAACCTATGCTAACTTTTGTCGTGTGACAGGTTCGCCAGAGGAATTGATTGTTGATTTTGGGTTGAATCCACAGCCGATTGGAGTTCCTAAGGATCCCATTCAGGTAAAGCAACGCATCATTGTCAACTTTTACACTGCCAAGCGATTGTTGGCTGCATTGCAGATGTCAGTTGCACGTCACGAATCGGTTTTTGGTGTTCTGGAGACAGATATCAACAAACGGGTTCGCCCCGGTCTGAGCCAGCAGGCCCCTGCAGAAAAGAAAAGTTAGGTAGTAATGGCTGCCTAGCTGAATTTTGATCTGAAAATGTCAGATCGCTTTACAAAACGATCGCGTCGCAGCATTTGCTCGACGCGTTTTTTTGTGAATACGGATTCATAGGCCTTATGCATCCACGCATGTGAATCATCGTGCTGCGGTCAGGCTTCAACTGCCAAGCCCGTTTTTGATAACATCTGTAGACGCTGCCAGTTTAGCTCAGTCAGGTCGACCATTGATGCAGTCGATCAGCATTCTCAACCGGCCCAGAGCACGCCGATTGAAGTGGAACACAAGTCTCGGCAACCCATTCAAATCGGGTTCACCGATTTCTTCAGTTAAAGCAGCCGTTTGTTCGTAGGTTCCATCAACCAGGATGTCAGAGTAGTGTTCCTGAATGAAAGCAAGTTTTGATTCTGCAAGCGGTGATTTCAGTCTAAAGACCAGTCGGTTTTTGACATAGCGCATGCTGTGATAGACGCGATAAAAATTCAAAGTTTCTTCAATCGCTTCATCGACGGAGTTCGCGATTTTATACAGTCGCACATCTTCCGGACTGATCATGCCACCGGCGTGAAGCTGTTTTTCAATGAACTCTCCAAGATCCTTCCAGTAGCTTCCATTGGGGTGATCAAGCAGGACCAAGGGAATCATGGTCTGTTTTCCGGTTTGCATCAGGGTCAGCGTTTCCATTGCTTCGTCAAGCGTTCCAAAACCACCCGGCAGGCAAACAACTGCACTGCATTCTTTAACAAACATGAGTTTGCGGGTGAAGAAATACTTCATGGTGACTAGTTTTGGATCACCCTCAATGTATTCATTCGCGCTCTGCTCAAACGGCAGCATGATATTCAAGCCGAGTGATGCTGCACGTCCAGCGCCCCGATGGCCAGCTTCCATGATGCCACCGCCAGCACCGGTAATCACCATCCATCCATGCTTGGCCATCCGCTGACCAAGTTCGACGGCAGCTTGATACTCGGGGTGATCCGGGTCTGTTCTCGCTGAACCGAAAATGGTGAGTTTTCGGCGGCGTCGAAAGGGGCGAAATACCTTAAAGGCGTAACGAAGTTCTCTCAAAGTTCGTGAAAGAATTTTGAGGTCACCACGTGCGGTTTGGTCTTTTTCGAGCCGGCTGATCGTGTGCCGCATCACGCGGTACATGTCCTGCGAGTCGACTGGCTTGATGGGGTCATCGGCCGGTTGTGGCCGTTGGATTTCGTCTTCACCAATCGCTTCGAGAGGGAGGTCGTCCTGATTCATGCGATCATAATCCTGTAGGGAAGATTTCTTGTGTTTGGACGAGCAGCTTGGTTGGTCGGTTCGGTCAACCGGCCTCTGTATCCATTTGTGGATTGACGCTGGCCCGTGGCTCTGGTCGGACCCCAAGCATCTTGGCAATTAAAATTGCGAGGGGAGCCGCAGCAAAGCTCAGAAGAGCTCCCATTTTGACCGAGTCCTGAACGGGACCGGCTTGGGTGAAAGCAGCGACCGATACAAAGAGTGCTACAGTGAATCCAATCCCCGCGACCATGCCCAATGTGACAACATGTCGATAGTCCATGCCCGCCGGTTTTTGTAGCTTCAGGCCCTTCTCGGCAAACAGCGTCATCGCTGTGATACCCAGGGGTTTGCCAAGTAACAGTCCGCCCAACACAAGCCATGTGCCTGTGCCAAGACTACTCATCACCACACCTGCGTTGGCTAATCCAAATAGCCCCAGGAAAAATTCAACAGGTGTTTTCCAGAAGTGTTCAAACTCATTCAATGTATCCTCGCGATTCTTTTCTGCTTTGGCGAACATGCCCAAGTCCGTGTGGGCGTGTGGCAGGAACGGGATGATAGGAACGAGGCCCAGAGCGGCATGGATGTTTGCCTGATAGAAGCTGTACCAGCATAAAATTCCGGGGCCCAGCAGGTAGACCCAATGCGAATGTACTTTTGCTGTGCGTAGAAAAAACGCCAAGGCCATTGCCCCAGCGGTAAGCAAAAACCAATAGTATTGCAAAGGAGCTTGCGGATAGAATACTGCCAATATCATCAGACCGGCAGCATCATCGGCAATCGCCAGCAAGAGCAGAAAGGCGATGGCGGGATGGCCAACACCAAATATCATTCTCGCAATCAGATAACTGAAGGCAATATCGGTAGCACAGGGGACCGCCCAACCCTTGCCGAAAATATCCTGAGTACCGGTGAAGTAGCAACCCACAACGTACACGAGAGCTGGGCCGGCTATCCCACCAACCGTCGCAAGCAGTGGTGTCGCAGCTTTTCTGGGATTGGAAAGCGCGCCGCCTGGTAGCAGAGACTCCCACACCTCTTTGGCTGCGATTGCAAAGAAGAGAGCCATTAAGATGTCATTGATAACAAAATGGATGGTCAAGCCATGATGCCCACCATGCTTTTCTTCTCCCGTTTCTTCAGCGGCGTCTGTTTGCTCAGTCGCGTTTGGTGATGCGGTTGTTTGAGTGTCGTCCCCGCTGTGATCGTCCTCGTGAGCACTCCACAGGGAGGTCAGGTCGAAGTCAACAAATCGAGTGTAGCTGGTTTCGGGAGGAGCAGATGAATCGTCAGACCCTGTGGGAATTGGCGATGCCATGTTTGCCCAAATCAATGCCCCGACGGCACCTGCGATCAGCAGAAATGAGTTGTCAATCAAGGTGCGGACGATGCCGCTTTTCTGTTCGTGTTCGGTCATATTCCGCCGTTTGGAACATCAGTGAGCAGGGATGTAGTCAGCGTTCATCGTACGAGGAACGCTTTGGGAAGCACGTTGCTGAGAGGGAATATAGTGGTTGGAGGTGAAGTTGGTGAGGTCACTTGAACGCATCTTATCCAAGCGTTTTTGCCAAAAGATGGTAATCAGGGGCGGATAATGCCGCTGATTCATGGGTGATCCAACACCGGAGGCCAACGTCCACACGGCAATTTATTTGAATCTGGCCATCGGCCTGACTCGTGAATCGCCGATTGAATTCCAACCTTTAACGCTAATCTTCATCAATAGTGATGCCAATTGTCACTATTTCATCGGCTTCGGGAAAGAACGACATTCGTGATGGCTGCAACAAACGCGGATGTCCCAGTGTTCCCATCAGAGGCTTGCGTCGGGAGACATCAGTGGTTGACCTTGGGAACATTGGTAGGGGCCACAAGTGTTTCCATGAAGTGGATAAGCGCGGAACGATCACTGTGGGAGAGATTTAGGAATCGATCACGAGTTCCGGTTGCTTCACCCTCGTGTATGCTGACAGCTTCCAGTAAGGTCGCAGCCCGGCCATCGTGCATGTAGGGGGCTGAATCTTTCACGCCCCACAAGGGTGGCGTTCGCCATTCCTGCATGAAGTTGGTTGGCTCGATTTGGATTTTCAGCTGGTGTTCACGAGTTCGTGTGGTGTGAGTTTGGCTGTGTATGGCAACTTCCTCTTTCGCACCATTTCCTTCACGTAAAATCTGTATCGATTGCGCTAGATTTACGAACATCAATCTCTGCGGTTTCTTAGCTGCCTTGAAAAGAAAAACTCGTGGATTTTGACGGCCGTTCTGTGAGTTGTTGAGAGCGTCTTCTGTATCACCCAAGGTGTTCGTTACGATTGTTTCTCCCCCACCAAGGTAATCACTTGGGAGCACGCGGGTTGGTGGAAAAGTATTCTCCGCGTTGACGACAGGTGTAAATCTTATTCGAAACGGTTCTGCAGCATTAATATCCGTCAATGCGTGACCCATGTCGTGCAGGAGCAGGTCACTGTAAATGCCTTTTGCATTTTCAAGATTGGGCAGGTGGCAAACAGCACAACCAATCGATGAGAACATTGTTTCACCGCGGGCGACTTGTTCACGCTCAACACGGTCAGTCGGCATATCACGGATGGGTGCTGGAAGCGACCTGATAAAACTCGTCAAGGTGCGGATTTGATTGTCTGTGATGTCGACGGACATGTTCTTGTAATTCGGATAAAGGGGGTCAGTGGGCTGTTTTCTTCGTTTGGTTTCCAGTCCAAGTTCTGCCGCGCATGCTTGGTCGTTGAAGTCAATCAGCGATCCAATATTCGCTCGCCACCCAAACTTTCCATATCGCCCGTCCTTGAGTGTCGATGGTCGGCCGCTAATTTCTGGATGCGATTTTTGTTTTTTGACAATGGCATCCAGTGCCTTGTTGCTCACTTGGTCGATGATGCCAGTCCCAAACAGAGGCGGGGTATTTCGTTGAAATAACCGCGCATTGAGAGTCATGTTGTGAATTCCTTTTTTGAGCGAATACACGATAGGTGTCGCGTTAGCGATCCGAACTTCTTCAGGGTTGGCTGGACTGCCAAACGGGCTGAACTGGGCAGGTATACCTGACATGATTGCCTGATTCGCGTTGAGAAACGCGTTGGATCCACGATGGTGAAGCGGCAAGGTATTTTGCATGCCTCCGTTTGCGTCCACAAATCCTGGATGAAAAGTACCTAGCATGTTCGCAACCAAATCAGGCCTGGCCCTCAAACTACTGACTCGCAGTGTCTCGATTCCGAGACTTTTGGCATTGAAAGGTGCAGCACCGCTGCCCCCAACACCACCCTGATGATGGCAGGCGACACACGACGTCGCATTGTGCAGTGGTCCCAACCCATCATTTCCTAAGCTTGGGTTGCGACTTTTCCATTCCCGCTCAAACAGTAATCTGCCCTGCTCAATACGCTGCTGCTCAATACGCTGCTGCTCAATACGCTGCAGGTCAATCGCATTGGGTTCGATCGCCATCAGGCAAGCACTGGTGATCAGTGTGAGGGCCATGATCAGGTTGGCGGTGATGGTTGGGAATCGCAGTTGCCTCAAAAACGATCTGGTCATCGGATTTCCTCATTCTGAATAGGGTGCAAACCAGATTTGTCAAATGCCTTGGCTCTTCTCAACAAACCCCAGAATCGTGCAGGAGGATCCTGTTCACGAATGACTTGGGGGAGGCGGTTGTTGGGTGAGACTAGCAGGTAACGAACCATTGACGGTGAAAAGAAGGTGATCGGTTTTAATTCGCGTTGGCGGACGAGCGCGGTGAGTTGTTGCGTGGTGATTGTGCGAAATGGAAATTCGTTTGCTGAATCATGCGTTGTCTGCCACGAGGTGCCCCTTCGACTTTTTGGAGCTTCTGCGGGCGGCCAAGGTAAATGCTGAATGTGGCTCGGAGGTGTGACTGCCATGACGAAGGGCCCAGTCTTTTTCTGTTCATCAAACCAAGTCAAGAAGTCTGTTTGATCGCTGCCCGCAGCAACGGCGCACTGTTGCCAGAGAAGTTCGACGAAGAAATTCCAGTCTTGCTGGATGTCCAGCCCTATGATGAACGGTGTTATCGCTTGGCACCATGCATAACGAGACTCGGAATGTTGTTCCAGAATGGCAAGTCTTCTGGCATCAAGTTCTGTCGTTAAACCAAAACGTGTTTGGACATCATAGTTGTAAGTCGGTTGCAAAGCTGAAAACAGTTTGTACAGCAGATGCAAAGGTCGGGTTGGTGGCGCTGCTGCATCATCCACCAAAGCGTCGTCTTGCTTCTTTGCCTCAACCATTTGCTGCAGTTTCATTTTCCAAAGACGGCCCAGCCTTATCTCGTTGCGTTGAACAATTGCATTGGCGGTCTGATCTGGAGTGGTCTCGTTCAGGTCACGCAGTGTTTTGACTTCTTGAGCATCTTCAATCAGTGTCAGCAGGTCATCCGCACTGGGGATGCCGATGGAGAGAGCAAGCAGGTGGTAAGTACTGTCGCAGACAAAAAGCACAACCCGCTTCGGTGAGTCGTCCGCTTTCCCACCTGAGAGTTCTGATGGTGTGCCAGCAACGACTGACTGAAGAGAGATCTTGTCTTCCAGATCGGGACGCCGTGTCAGAATCCGCTGGCAAGTATGATGAAACTCGGCAGCGCACCAACCGTGTCGAGTTGAGGCTGTGAGTTGCGCAGCATCCGGTTTGGGGCCATTTGCGGCCGCTTGCACCTCGTGGAATGCATCATCATTAGTCACCAGCATCAAGACGAGTTTGCTGGCTTGATTTTCTGCTGACAAAACAGTGAATGCAGCTTGCCAATCCAGTTTCGGTGCTTTTGGAGGTTCAGCACAAAGAATCGAGTACCAAGCCAATACCTGCATGAGAAATACCGCTAGTAGCGACGATAAACGCATAGCGCAGCCGAGTAAGATGAGATGTTGGCCTTGGGCGTAACCCATGAAGGCTAGTCAATTGGCGGTTCAGGATCAACTAAAATTATGGCGCGAGCATCGGTACTATTTTTGATGTTTTGTTCAGCCGACCAAATCCCGCAGCTTATTGGCCGCTTTGAACGCTAGCAGCATGATCGTTGCATTGGGATTACCGTGGGGCAGCCTTGGCAAAATGCTGGCATCTACCACCCATGCTTGCCTGAATCCCCTCAGTCGAAAGTCGGGAGTTATCACTGAGGAACTCATTGCACCCAGTCGCGCAGTACCAACCGGGTGATAGAGTGTTTGTGAGTAGCGGGAGATCGCTCTTTCCAAAGCTTGGTCGGTGTCGCGTTTCTCACCGGGAAGCGTTTCAGTAACGATCCATTGAGACAAATCTGTTTCTGCAACAAGCCGTCGGGCCAGCCGCATTCCGTGAATCGTTACGTCGCAATCGCTGGGGTCTTGAAGGTAGTGGGGATGAATGCTCAACGGCACTCGTGGACTGGAAGACTGTAGTTGCAACATGCCTGTTGATTGTGGCTGGGTTGCATTCACACCAAGGGTCATGAAGGCACAGTCTGTTAGTTTTGGGTAGCTGAGGTAATGCGTTGGGGTCACGTGGATTTGGATGGATTCCTGCAGGAATAAGCCTCCACATTCTGCCAGATTGGAAGCGAGTGGACCTGTACCCATTGTTTGCCATCTCGCGATATCTTGAACTGAAGCATGTGATGAAAATCGTCCCGACCTGACCTGAAAGATCACTGGCGCGATCAAGTGATCCTGCAGACCTTGACCGACTTGCTCTGATTCAAGGCGGACTTCAATACCAATTTTTTCAAGCTGGTCACGGGGCCCGATCCCGCTCCGCATCAGGATGGCGGGGGTAGCGATTGCCCCGGCACAGATGATGACACCTTTGTTAGCGAGGATCTCGTTCTTCCCGTGGTCATCGCATGTTTCCACACCGATGATACGATCGCCTTTAAAGATCAAGCGGTTCACTGTTGTGCGTTGGACCTGAATGCTTCCGGCCACTTGTGCTGTGCTGAGAAGCTCTGCAGGGTTCCAGCGACGGCCCGATCGATTAAGCCGCTTGTAGGCCCAAGCGGCGCCCGCATCAAGCTGCTTTGCTGCAAAGAGAAAACGCTTAGCCGCTTCACTTTGCCACGCGGGTTTTTCAGGACGGATCAATTCGGTCAGGTTGCTTAAATCATTTTGCAGCTCCGAGATGCTCCACGCACCACTGCTTGCCTCGACCAACATTTGCAAATCTTTGCGTGTCGGAGGAAACCAGATCATTGCGTTGATACGGCTACTGCCACCCAGACCTCGGCCACGTGGCCAACGAAGGATTCGGTTGGCGAGCTGAGGGTTTTCTGACGTCGCTAAATTCCAGTCTTCACCGGAGCCGAGCAGATTCAACCAGTTGGCAGGTCGTTCTCGATCGACTTGTCTTGCGGAGCTTGTCGGTGGTTCAATGATGGTGACTTTGCCACGTCGCGAATCGGTCTGGTTCGCTAAACGAGATGCGACAACGCAACCTGCCGATCCGCCGCCTACGATAATCCAGTCTGTTTTACTCATGCTGGCATCGGCTCCCACATTTCCTCGTTTTTCTCAGGTCTCTCAGAGACTGGGATGGATTGCACAAACGAAAGAGCGTGCTCAAAGCAATTTCTATTTTCTTGAGGAGTGTCCCCCAGCATGGTCAACGTGTCCACGAGCTTCCAAGGATATTCAGCCTAAGGAAAGGGGGCTCAGCCTGTTTTGAGTAGCATTTTTATGGTCAATGGTCGATTTGGCATTTGTTGATTACGATTTCGGGCACGTTACTGGTATTTGGACGGCCTTCCTGTCATTTTTTACTGCTGATTGTCATGACCGAATCTGCGAGCTCACCAAAAATTTCCCGCTTTGGCACGATCACCACGGCTCCACCCGATGCAATTTTGGGCCTTACCGAGGCGTTTGTTGCGGACCCGAGTCCTACCAAAATGAACTTGAGCGTTGGTGTGTACAAGGACGCCACTGGAAAGACGCCCATTCTTGAGTGTGTCAAAGAGGCAGAGCGGCAATTGGTTCAGGGCGAGGTCACGAAAGGTTATTTGCCCATCAGTGGCGTGCCTGAGTATTGTTCGCAAGTTGGAGATCTCATTTTTGCCGACACGATCGATCGATCTCGCCTAGCAACCTTGCAGACACCCGGCGGGACCGGTGGGTTGCGAGTTGCAGCCGGTTTCCTGGCATGTCAACTCGCTCCCATTCGCTTGTGGACGCCCAGCCCGACTTGGGCCAATCACCTCCCGGTATTCGCCTCGGAAGGCGTGCCCATGGAATCCTATCGCTACTTGTCAGCAGACCGAACTTCGTTTGACATCGAAGGAATGATCGATGATTTGCAATCCAAGGCCAAACCCGGTGAAGCGGTTCTGTTGCACGCTTGCTGTCACAATCCAACTGGCATCGACCCTACTCCTGAGCAGTGGGTGGAAATCGCCAAAGTGCTAGCTTCCAAGCATCTGTTGCCTGTGATTGACTTTGCGTATCAGGGATTTGGCAAAGGACTGCAGGAAGATACTGCCAGCATTCATGCGGTCCTGAAAGAAAATGAAGAGGCGATCGTGTGCAATTCATTTTCGAAAAACTTTGGCCTCTACAGCGAACGTGTTGGCGGATTGACTCTCGTCGCCGCAGATGATTCCGCAGCAAAGGCAGCAATGAGTCAGTTGAAGAAAGTTGTTCGTTGTAACTACAGCAATCCACCTCGCCATGGCGCCGCCATTGTTTCGACCATTCTTGGTGATCAGAATCTTACCTCGAGCTGGCACGCAGAGCTTGCCGCGATGCGTGNGCGGATTCAGCAGTTGCGAACCCAGTTTGTCGAAACAATGAAGACCAGTGGGTCGGGGCACGATTTTTCATTCCTGCTGTCGCAGAATGGCATGTTTTCCTACAGTGGCCTGAACAAGATGCAAGTTGACCAACTCAAGAATGAACACAGTATCTATATCGTTGGGAGTGGTCGCATCAACGTCGCTGGAATGAGTGAAAATCGAATGGAGCAACTCTGTTCTGCAGTCGCACAAGTGCTTGAGAGCTAAGGCCGGTGGGCAGCCTTGGCTCATCAGAAGTGTTTGGTCTTATCCCGCTAAGTCGCGAACAGGTAATTCTTCATGCGGCCCGCATTCATTTTTTTCTGCTTTGTTTACGCTGCAGGTCCTGTAAAGCTGCAGCCTCGGCGGCAGGGTCGTGTCGTGGGTTTCGTTGTGTCGGAATAGGGGCTTTGATTTCGCTTTGCCAAGTGCGTAATTGGGAAAGCAGTTCCGCAGCTTTTTCGGGATTCCTGCTCGACAGGTCCCGCGATTCGCCAATGTCATTTTCGAGGTTGTAAAGTTCGACCGCTCCATCCTCGAAATACTGATGAAGCTTCCAGTGACCATGTCGGATGATGCTGCAGGGACGACTTCGATACAGCAGATCCCGTTGTCCATCGATCCGCTGATAACTCTGCAGATACGCTGGGAAATGCCAGAACAAGGCCCGGTCGCCCAAAGTGGCTTTGTTTTGCAACAAAATTGGCAACAGGCTCTCTCCGTCACGCGGTTGGTTTTTGGGTAATTCAGCGTTGGTGATCTCACAAAAGGTGGGATAGAAATCAACATTGATGATGGGCTCATCGGATTGACTGCCAGCAGCAATCACGCCTGGCCATGTCACAAACATCGGTTCTCTAATACCACCTTCGTAGTAGGTGCCCTTGTAGCCTTTTAGTGGAGTCATGGATGTAGCGGGACCGTATCCACCGTTGTCAGAGGTGAAAAAGATCACTGTGTTTTCTTTCAATCCGGTCTCTTCAAGCTTGTCCATGATGCGTCCCACACCGGTATCCACACTCTCAATCATGGCAGCCATAACGGAGTGTGAATGCAGTTTTCCCTTGGGCTTCGCATTGTACTTTGCCACAAGATCGGACTTGCCCTGCAGCGGAGTGTGTACAGCAAAGTGTGTCAGGTACAGAAACCACGGTTGCCTGCGATTGCGATCAATGAAGCCGATCGCTTCATCTGTCAAACGATCCGTGAGATATTCGTCGGTGGGAGCGTCTTTTAGTCCAGGTGCTTTTGGATGCGGTGGGTAGTAACCACGTGGTGGGCTTCCGCTGTGGGTACCCGCAAAGTTGAAGTCGAAACCGTAGGGGAGCGGATCATCACTAAGATGCCACTTTCCAATCGTCCCCGTGCGGTAACCTGCGGCTTGGATCTGATGAGCCCAGGTACGTATTCTCTCTGGCAATGTATCTGTGCCGGGAACATGCATCCACTTGCCAAACTTCGGGTTGCCTCGACGCGACGTGCCGACGTTGTAAATTTCATGACGGGGTGTGTATTGACCGGATAGCAAGCAGGCTCGTGCCGGTGCGCAGTTGGCTGATGCAGAGTAGGCATTCGTGAAGATCATTCCCGACTTGGCCAATGCATCCAAATTCGGTGTTTCGTAATAGTCGGATCCCATGAATCCACAATCCCGCCAACCATAGTCGTCCAGAAAGATGAATAGCACATTTGGACGATCCAAGTTGTCGGGCTTCTTGTCTTGTGCGACCAGTTGCGTTGGAGCACTCAGTAGTGTCACTGCGATTGTCAGTTGCAGGCAGAAACTTAGCTTGAATGAGCTCATTTTTTTTCTTGGTAAACTGGCAGGTGAGAAGCTTGGTGTCACAATTGCCGATGTGTCAGGCAAGAATTTCTTGTACGACCCGACATTCTTCAACGCCTGTGAGGCGTTGGTCGAGCCCTTTGAAGGGATAGCGAAAACGGTCATGGTCAATCCCCATCAAGTGCAGGATGGTCGCATTCAGATCGCGCACATGCACCGGATCTTTCACGATATTGTAACTGAATTCATCAGTTTCGCCGTGTACAACACCACCCTGCACGCCACCCCCTGCCATCCAGATAGAAAAGCACTTTGGGTGATGATCGCGACCATAGTTGGTTTTGCTTAGTGGACCCTGGCAATAGATGGTTCGTCCAAATTCTCCCCCCCAAACCACAAGTGTGTCATCCAGCATCCCGCGCTGGCGGAGGTCAGTTAGCAGACCTGCGGATGGCTGATCAACATCGCGACATTGATTTGGTAGGTCCTTGGGGATGCCTCCATGTTGGTCCCAACCACGGTGAAAGATTTGGGTGAACCGAACTCCCCGTTCGGCCATGCGTCTCGCCATCAGGCAAGTGTTAGCAAACGTTCCCGGAGTAGAAACTTGCGGTCCGTACAAGTCCAGCACATGCTGAGGCTCGTCGCTGATGTCTGACAGTTCAGGAACACTCATTTGCATCCTGAATGCCATTTCATATTGTGCGATGCGGGCGTGGGTTTCTGGATCACCGAGTTGCTCCGCTGTTACTTGATTCAGACGGGACAGCGAATCAAGCATGCGGCGACGTACGGTCGGGTCGACCCCGTCAGGATTGGAGAGGTAAAGTACCTGGTCTCCTTTGCTGCGCAGGGCGACGCCCTGATACTTGCTCGGCAGGAAACCGCTTCCCCACAATCGATTGTACAACGCTTGAGCCTGCTTACGACCGCTCCAAGTGGGGGTCATGACCATGAAGGCAGGCAGGTTTTCGTTTTCGGTTCCGAGGCCATAACTGAGCCATGAGCCGAGACTTGCTTTGCCAGGTGATTGATCTCCGGTGCAGATGTAGGTGATGGCCGGATCGTGATTGATCGCTTCAGTGTACATCGAGCGGACTAACGCAATCTGGTCTGTTTTCTTCGCCATGTGAGGCAAAAGTTGACTCACCATGGTGCCGCTGGAACCGTGACGTGCAAATTTGTAGATACTTGGCGCGATGGGAAATCGTGCCTGACCACTGGTCATGGTGGTTAAACGCTGGCCCTGACGAATCGAATCGGGAAGATCCTTGTCGTACCAATCTGCCATTTTGGGTTTATGATCCCACATGTCCATCTGGCTCGGTGCGCCGGACATGAACAGATAAATCGCACGACGTGCTTTTGGTTGGTGATGGGGCAAATCAGCCAGTCCACCAGTCGACACACCAAGATTGGCGGCATTTGATTCTTCCGCTTGCAAGGACGCCAATGCTGCGGCACCAATTCCACACGAAGTGCGTGAAAAGAATGCTCGGCGAGTATGAGCGGCGATTCTTGGATCGTTGTGCATGGGATGAAACTTTAAAGAACAATCTTCAACTTGGTTGCAGAGGGAGCGTCATTTACTTGGAAACTGCTTCATCCAGATTCAGGACGGTACTGGCTAAAATCGTCCATGCAGCCTCAGTGGAATCACCATTTTTTGAAACCTTTACGGTCAAGGCAGGTTGATCGGAGTAGTAGGTGATCAGGTCACGCAGCAGGCTCTGAACTTCAGACTGTTCCGCTTTGGATGGTGGGCGAGATAATACCGTCTCGTAGAGCCAGTCAATTCGGGCAGCTAATCGCTCTGTTTCGGGTTGACTTTGAATCTCTGCTGCATTCAGCACCCGCATCGCCAGCTTTTGGGCCGATTCGACATACTGGGTTTCATTCATCAATAGCAGAGCTTGCAACGGTGTATTGGTTCGTTCGCGGCGAGCGGTGCATGATTCGCGGCTTGGAGCGTCAAAGGTCGACATTTGCGGGGGGGGACTCGTGCGTTTCCAGAACGTAAACACGCTTCGTCGGTAAACTTTGTCGCCGTTGTCCGGTTTGAAGCTAACAGTGTTGCTATCCGAATAGCCCACAGCTTTCCACAGTCCATCTGGTTGTGGCGGTTTAACACTGGGGCCACCGGGGTGATCGGTCAGCAGTCCAGCAATGAACAATGCCTGGTCGCGGAGAACTTCGGCATCCAGGCGATGGCGTGAACCTCGGGCAAGCAAGCGATTGTCAGGATCCGTTTTGTATCCTGAAGGGCTGATCTTGGATGACCTGGCATATGCATCTGTCATGACCAATGTCTTGAGAAAGCGTTTGACATCCCAGGCGTGTGTCTGAAAGTCGACAGCCAGGAAATCAAGCAACTTTGGGTGGCTTGGCGGTTCACCCTGACTGCCAAAATCTTCACTGGTTTTTACTAAACCGGTTCCGAATATCTGCTGCCAATAGCGGTTAACCGCGACCCGGGCAGTCAAAGGATGATTTTCCATCGCCAACCATTGAGCGAGCCCCAGGCGATTGGCCGGAGCGCTGGCCGGCATGGTTGGCAAGAAGGTCGGTGTTGCTCGGGGAACCGGTTTACCCGGCTGATCATACTGCCCCCGAACCAGTACATGGGATTGCCGAGGTTTCGCCAGCTCTTTCCAGACAAGTGTTGTTGACACGCTGTCATTTAATCTCTGCAACGTTTTTCGAACTCCCCTTTCCTGATCCAACAAAGCAAGCCAATCAGGATGCAGGCAATGTATTTTTCGGTAGAAGTTCATCAACGAAATCCGATCTTTCTCGCTGCGTTCTCCTTCCGCAACATTCAGCAGTTGATTCAATTGCCGCGGAGTATCGATGGCAGGTGAACGGAATGCAAAGGTGAGACGTGATGGGGGGCTGTAGTTCACCACCTTGAAATAAAGGTCATTGTCTCCTCGCTTGAGATCCAATTCGTATTCCAAAGCAAGTGGATTGAGCTCCTGCTGCTCTTTGGAAATGGCAATCTGTTTGCCGTTCAGGTAGATCGCGTGGCCACCATCAGTCCCAAATAGCAACGTAATCTTGGTGGCTTTGGGTGCCGACAAACGCTGGTGCAGTATCATTACACTACTGCGATCCCGAACGGTGGGAAGATTCAGGATCTGAACTTCTGTCAGATCTGCGCGTTCCTGCCAACCGTAAGGTCGGTCTTCATGATTGAAGACTTCATCCGGTTTGAACGCAGCTTGCTGCGAAGCATAATTGCGGTCGTAGGCTGCAATCGCGCTTTCGACAGTGAAAGGCCCTGCCGCCGACACCCGCCCGAGTGCGATCTGCTGGTCGACGGGAACTCTTGGACTGGTATCGCTCACCGAAAGACGAACACGTCTTAGATGATGCTTTGCAAATTTTGACTGATAGTGCAAACGAATGCGCACTTTTCCATTTTTCCCTTCTGCCATCAGTGCAGGAATTACAAACCATGCTGATCGTCCACCGGGTTTCTGGTGTCCACCCACAGCCCAACCAGTGCTGTCGTTGATCTTGGAGTCAAACGCTTGGCGGATACTGAAAGAACCATCCTGCTGCTCGAAGTCCGCAAAGCCGTATGTGATCGGGACCTTCAACCATTGCCCTTCGAGCAAGTCATCTGTGATTTCGACAACGATTTCGGACAGCACAGCATTGCCATTGGCTGAGCCACCTACTCGATTTTTCGCTTCATCCACTAAGGCTTCAAGATGCAACGTTTGCCATTGCGTTCCTGACCTTAGCGGAGCAACGATCGTGGTGGTATCTTTGGCGGCAGGTGTAGCGGTGAATTCAAACGATCCATCCTCGTGAATGATCATCTCGGTTCCAGCATTGGAATCAACACTCGTAGGCATCAATCGTTTCATCCTGGGTTCAATGCCGTTTACCAATGCCTGTTCCCATTTTCGCTGAGCTGAATCTACGGTCCCAATTGGCTGGACCATTCGCTGCTGCAGGTCAATCAGGCTTTCTTCGAAGTCACCGATTTGTTGTTCCTGTTCCTTCGTGGGAACTGGAATTGCCGGGGCTGGATTCTTAATGTTTGCATCCAGCGCCCGACCGTCCAAACTATTGAAATACGAAAATAGTGAGTAGTAATCTTTCATTGAGATGGGATCAAATTTGTGGTCGTGACATACTGCACAACCTGTGGTGAGACCAAGAAAGATGGTTCCGAATGCATCGGTGCGATCGATCACATTTCTTGTGAAGACCTCATCGTAAATGGAGCCACCCTCACCTGTAGTGACATTCAAGCGGTTGAAGCCACTGGCAATTTTGTGTGATTGCTTTGCGTCTGGAAGCAAGTCACCCGCAAGTTGTTGGGTCATGAACTCATCAAAGGGCATATTGTCATTGATCGCCTGAATCACCCAGTCGCGATAGGGCCACATTTCACGGTAATTGTCGAGATGCAAGCCATGTGTATCGGCGTAGCGAACGAGGTCAAGCCAGTAACGTCCCACATGTACCCCAAATTCTGCAGAGCTCAGCAGGCGATCAACAAGTCGTTCATATGCATCGGGTGAGTCATCCGTAAGAAACGCTGCAACCTGTTCGCGAGTAGGAGGTAGTCCGGTCAGGTCGAGACTGACTCGGCGTATCAGCGTTCGGCGGTCTGCCCTCGGAGTGAGGTCCAGACCAGCAGCCTGAGCACGTTGGTTGATCAAGTAGTCGATCACCGCAGGACTGTCTTTGCCGATATGGGCGGGAAGGTCAGGCTTCACGGGGGTGCAAAATGACCAGTGCTGCTCGATCTTCGCTCCCGATTCAATCCAGTGTTCAAGGCGTTGCCGCTGTGGTGCAGCTAACGGTTTTTCAAATTCCGGCGGCGGCATCAAAAGGTCAACATGCTTGGAGTTGACTCGCGATAGCAATTCACTCTTGGATGCATCGCCAGCGATTACGACGCTTGACAGCCCTTCTGCAGTGTCAAGTCGCAGGTCAGCTTCTCGTGCCTGTTCGTCGGGGCCATGACATGCAAAGCAGTGATTTGAGAGAATCGGCCGAATTTCCCTCGAGAAATCAGGTGCATCGATTGGCTCGGCTTTTTCTGCCAGAGACCGTTGCATTAACACCGGAAAGACCGTGATACCCAAGTTAACGAGCAGCGTCACGGCAACGAGTTGGGGCCGATGGAGCATGTGTCAGGGACAATTGAGATGCAGGAGGAAACAGGATGGCAATGACGTTGGGTTACCACTCACTACAGTCTACCGCCGTTTACCACCGTCGGAAAACGAGAAGCGAACAAACAATGGCTCTGATGAGTTGATGGATGGACAAAGCCTACAATCGGGAAAACCGATTTTTGCAGTATTTTCCGGGTCAGGACGCGTTTTGGTTGCGTTCGTCGCTCACCACATGACAGGTGCCTCCATGAATCGACTTGATGGGTTGGAACATGCGTTTGAAGTGAAAGTTGACCCACATCAAACTGGCTTGCCAACCTGCGGTCCTTTTTCTTGCCATCACCTCAGCCGGGCGCATTTCCCCAGCCGCCACCGCCGGGTGTTTTAATTATCAGTCGATCACCGGCGACCACCGAAAGAGATGCTGTTGCGCCAAGTAGTTCGGTTTTACCTTCGTGCACAAGCAGGTTTCGTCCAACTTTACCCGCCATTCCACCTGATGCCCCGTAGGGTCCGATGTTACGCCGGCCAGTGAGCAGTGATATGACGAGAGGTTTCATAAACTCGAACTCCCGGATCATACCATCTCCGCCGCGGTGTAAGCCTGAGCCGCCACTCTCTCGTCGAATGGCAAAGCGTCTTAAACGCACGGGTAATCTTGATTCCAGGATTTCAGGATCGGTGATGCGAGTATTGGTCATGTGTGTGTGTACTGCATCTGCTCCCGGTCGCGATGCTGTGGCACCACTTCCTCCACCAATGGTCTCGTAATAACCGAAGGTTCGGTCACCAATTAGCACGTTATTCATGGTGCCTTGCGAGGCAGCCGCTACACCCAGAGCACCCAAAAGTACATCGACGATTCTCTGGCTTGTTTCGACGTTTCCGGCCACGACTGCAGCACACTGCGCGGGGTCCGCGTGGTAAGGTGGATCCAACATACCCTCGGGAATCTGAACAGTCACGTCTCGCAGCACGCCGTCACAAAGAGGCAAGTTGGAACCAGATACACAGCGTAGGACGTAAAGAGTAGCTGCTGTCACAATCGCCGGCGTTGCATTGAATCCATGGGGATGGACGGGTGAGGTATCAAAACAGATATCCAGATGATTTTTGTCTCGTTGTAGGGTTGCAGCAATGCGGCTGCCATCATCCAAATGATCTTCAAAGCTGATTGGATCGTCGGGCAATGTCTGTATCCAGCGTTGCATCGAATCTCCCGCGAGGTCGAGGATTTGACCCATGAATGTGTCAACAGTTTCTACGGAGTATTGTTGAGCTAGTCCTGTTAATGCTCGAACACCGTGGGCACCTGCTGCTTGTTGTGCGGCAATGTCTGCCAGATTCTCACTTACGCATCGCGAGGGATAGCGACCTGTCGACAGCAACTGCTTCAGATCGCCCTCATGGTTGTGACCTGATTTCACTAACGCGAAGTTTCGAATTACTACACCTTCTTCTACCAGGGAGGTTGCGTTGGGAGGCATGGAACCCGGTGTGCGTCCACCTATCTCAGCGTGGTGTGCCCGTGAGGCCACGTAGAAATCGGGTGATCCTTTTGTCGTGTCAGCGTCGCAGAAGACCGGCGTGATCGCAGTCACGTCAGGTAGGTGTGAGCCACCGGCATAGGGGTCGTTACTGAGGTAACAGTCGTGCGGAGACATCTCTGGAAACCGTTGCATGACTTGGCGAACGGTATGACCCATCGCGCCCAAGTGAACTGGAACGTGGGGTGCATTGGCAATCAACGAGCCGTCATGCCGAAACACCGCGCAGCTGTAATCACGCCGTTCTTTGACGTTGACGCTGATCGATGTTCTGCGCAAAACCTCGCCCATTGCATCAGCAATACCCTGCAGTCGTCGGGCGATCACTTCCAACAGAACAGGGTCTGATGTGAGTTTTTGCTGCTCTGTTTTCAGGTCCAAGTCGCACTGCTTCATGTCCGCGTCACCGCAGGTGACCTCCAATATTCCGTCTTGGATCTTGCGGGCTTGCCATCCCGGTTCCACAACAAGCGTGGAATGATTGCCGACGATCATCGCTGGACCTGAAATGATTGTGGCTGGGGAAAGAACGTCACGATCAATTTGCTGTGTATCCACCCACTGGTCTTCGTGCCACATCTGCCTTGTGTTCGCTGCACCAACGATAGTTTTCTGATGCTCAGGAAACGACTTTTTGTCGGCCTGTAGTGTGGCGTCACATCGAAGGGCTGCCAGTTCAACAGCGCGTTCGGCCTGAATGTAGCCAAAGATTTTTTTGTGCTTTTGGTGGAATCTTTCCAGTAGTGTTTCAGTAGGAAACAGAGGGATGCTTAAAGAGGCTTCGGTTCCTTCATATCTTACATCAGCTTCGAGGACATACGTAAGTTGTTGCCCTGTTTCAAGTTCATCCTTGAGTTGATCTTTGGCATCATGAGTCAACTTTTTTGCTGTTGCATGAATCGATTCTGTCGTGAGGTCTTTGAGTAATTCGTAAACACCTCGTGTTACAACTTGNCCTTGATCTGCCAGTCCCATTCCCAAAGCGCTGAGCATTCCTGAGTCGGGATGATCCAGTATTCGTTTCATTCCGAGGACACTGGCAACCCGGCACAGGTGTTGGCCCGCTGCGCCACCAAATCCGACCAGCACCATGTTTCGAACATCGCTTCCCTGTGCGGTGCTTACGGTACGCACCGCTTCGGCCATGTGAGTTACAGCAATCGAAAAAAAACCCTCCGCTAATTGCTCGACAGAGGTCAGTCCAGAGTTTTGGGGGATTTGATGCAGAACTGATTGTAAGGCCTGCGTGGCCGCTTGCCGATTCAAAGGAAAGGGAAATCGGTATTCCGGTACTCGACCCAATAATAGATTGACATCGGTGACCGTCAGTGGTCCACCTCGTCCATAGCAGGCAGGGCCGGGATTGGCACCAGCGCTTTCGGGGCCGACGGCGAGTCGTTGTTCAGCGTTGTAATGGCAGATGGAGCCCCCGCCTGCTGCTACCGTTTCAATGTCCATCATGGCTGTCATGACACGCACGCCGGCGACGCGTGATTCATGTCGTCTGCCCACTTGGCCCTCATAGCGACTTACATCCGTGCTGGTTCCGCCCATGTCCAAGCCGATTGCATTTCCTGCAGCTGCGCATTCTGCAACGTGACCCAGCGCGACGACTCCCCCAGCAGGGCCCGACAGAATGCTGTCTCGACCCCGGAAGGCTGCAGGCGATACAAGTTTGCCATTGCTCGTCATCAGGCGTAGCCGACACTGTGAAGAACCACCAAGCTGCTGCCAAACGTTCGCTACATACCCAGACAGAATCGGGTTCAGATAAGCATCCAAAACCGTGGTTTCCGTACGTGACACATACTTGATTAACGGTGCGACTTCACTGGAGCGGGAGATGTTTTGGAATCCTGACTCCTTCGCCAATTGTTCGATTCGTCGTTCATGTTCATCATTGATATGGGAATGCAGAAGACAAATCGCAAGTGAATCGATCCCATCGCTTTTGAGTCTGGAAAGCATTGCGGTTACTGAATCAATGTCCGGTGACTGAATGACCGATCCACTGGCATCGAGCCTTTCGTCAATTTCCAGCACGCGGTCTGTGAGCGGGAGATTCTTTTCAATCGAGAGTGAGAAAAGTTGAGGTCGGTCCTGTTCGCCGATTCGAAGAATGTCAGCGAAACCTTTCGTCACTAGTACAGCGGTACTTGCACCCCGACGTGTCAATAACGCATTCGTGCCACGGGTCGTTCCGAGCCGAACGTCCAGAGCGGGTAACGGAGTATCCAAAGGAATACCAAGCAGCAGGCGAGTTGCCAGAACGGGTGCTTCAAGATTGGCATTGAGTTCAATGACGGTCTCCTGATTTTTCGCGGCGACCGTTTCATCATTCAAAGCGGCCCCGCTGATGTTGCTCGGTGTAGTTTGGTTGGACTCCCCCGGTGCTTTTTCAGCAAAAGTCAGTAGCCCCTTCTCGTGTCTGGTGACCTTGCCTGTTCGTTGCTGATTTCCATGAGTATCAAGAATGGATACCCGGGCGTTTTTCCAGAACCCGGGGATGTCGTGCCCGGCAAGTTCGGTTGCGCGGAAGCTATGACTGGTGGTCCATGCTTCAAGCTTCGCGCGGATCACACCACTGCTCAGTACCTTGGTGTGGTGTCGCGTTGACCCATCAATGACGATGCAGTCAGTAAAGGTTCCGCCGACATCGGCCCAAACTGTTACGGTCATGAGTTAAACAATGCCAGGCTTTCTTTGGCTGCTGGTTGATCAATTAACGCGACGGCCACATCGCCTGGTTGAAGGGTGTCGTTGGCCGTTGGAACACGAACAAAGCCGTCTCGCTCGACAGCAGCGATCAAGCAGCGGCCGGAAAGAGGTAGTTCTGCTAAAGTTGCTTGGGTGACCTGTGTTCCCTCAGATACTTCCAGTTCATAGATTCCGATGTTGCCGTTCGGAATTCGACTTTGGCTGATGATGGCACCCTCATTTAGAAATCCGAGGATCTGTCGTGCTGCAACATCACGTTCACTGACAGCACGATCGATGCCCAGTTTGCCGACCACGTTGGCATAGTCGGGACGTCCCACCACACACATCACTCGAGCCGCTCCCAATTCTCTGGCCTCGACACCTGCCATGATGTTGCTTTCATCGCTACCTGTGCAGGCAACAAAGTAATCAACTGTCCCGCCACCCTCATCTTCCAGGACGCTGCGTCGATTGGCATTAGCGTGAATGACAGTCACTCCAGGCAACAGTTTTGCCAGTCGACTGCAATGCTCCCGATCACGTTCCAACAACACAATCCGATAATCACGGCGACTGAGCGAGTCGGCGAGGTGATAACCAGTTTCACCGCCACCTGCGATCATGACACGCTGTTTGAGGTGCAAATCCGATTCGGAAACAAACATACCTCTTGTTTTGGTGACAACATCCGGTGCACCAATCAAGCTGACCCGGTCACCACCGTGCAATTCATCCTCGCCGCTGGCGATCCACATGCGTCCTTCGCGTGCGATTGAACCAATCCGCACGGCTCCGGATATTTTCAAGTCGCGTAGTTTGTGTCCCGCACTCACCGATTTGCCATCGACTTCGACTTCGTAGACCTCCAACTGACCGCGAGCAAAATGCTCCAATGGAATCGCGTCAGGATTCCTGATGGCACGTGCCAATTCGAATGCTGAAAGTTGCTCAAGGCTTAGCAGACTGTCAATGTTGAAGTGTCGTTGATAATCGAATGTGCTTAGATCGTGAAAGGCGGGCGCATAAACGCGGGCAATGCTTCGCCGTGCACCCAGTTCTTTGGCCATGCTGGCTGCGACGATGTTGACTTCGTCGTCGCCGGTGACCGCCAGACACATGTCCGCGGAACCGACTTCGGCCTGAAATAAAACCGTGCTCCGCGATGCACTGCCGACGATCGCTTTGACATCCAGTTCGTTGTTGATGCGTTGAACATTGGCTGCATTGCTATCGACAACGGTGACGCTGTGTCCGCGTCTGCACAGCATGTCCGCTACCCAGCGGCCAACTGTTCCAGCGCCAAGAGTCAGAACTCGCATGAAATTCAGTCTGTATGAAAGGGAGAGAACAGGCTTTCGCCGTCAAGCAGTTGAGGTGAAAGGGTCACAATTGTGCGAGTAAGTGGCATCGCAAGCAATTATTAACCGAATCGAGTATCAGGTTGTTAGGAACAAGCATTCGGGCGTCATTTTTGGGTCGTCCGTGAACCACTCTTCGTGGCCAGCGGCATGGTTTTTCACATGCCCAGTGTTTGCCTAGTGGTAATGGATGCTGCTCACAGTAACCAGTCAAGAAGGCAAATTACGATGAAGATGATCGCCATGAATCCAGTAATCCAGCGTCCTGTTTGCCATGTGTGCTGAAGAATCAACTTTGTGTTCTCATGACGCGTTCCACCGAAAACCAATGCGATGGCGATAATCAGTGGAAGGTAGTACAGCAGATAACTGGGGGCGATGGGAAGCATTTTGTCTTACCGGCAATNAGGTTGTAACGTGAAGGGCATCTCAGAAACGGTGCGAATGACTTTTCTAAATCGCTTCTTTCTCAATGTCCTCACCCGCTNTTCCATCTTCATCATCAGAATCTTTTTTACGGCCGCTGATCGGGACAGANAGCGGGCCTCCGTAGGCATCATAAATGACGAGAATGTTCAGCAANCCCGCGATCACTGTGTACCAAGTTCCCATTTCGTAGCCCGCGCCGCGACGGGCGTACCATGCTGACACCTCATCTGCCTGACTCTCGCGGACAGGACGCAAGGGAGGAGCCATGAAACCGCCCCAGTATGGTTCGTAGTCCTCTGAGGTGCGTCCAGTTTGTTTGTTGGTCGCCTTCTTGATTAGATTCGCCTGCAGCAAGGCCGGCAACGCTGCACCACCCACGCCCGCTTGTAGAAAGTAATGCCAACGCTTGTCGCCAGGTGCCCACGACGCATAAACCACATGCCCTCCACCCAAAGCGAACCCAAGCACCCAGGCAGACAGAATGCATACCATGAATAGGACGCCCTTGGTGTAACGCCCCTGATAGAGGTGGCCAGCACCGGGAATTAACCACGCCAAAAGAGCGGCTAATGGCCGATTGCGCAGATCAATTCGCTCGCCGTCAACCAAAATGGTGTTTTTACTGTCAGCTGTCATCTGTGGCTTCGTGTTTGTGGCCTCACCGTCTTGTTTCAGGCCCCATTGTGAAAGAAAGCTATTCGCTGCGATAGGTGAATCAAGTTTGTCTTGACGCGATTCCCCACCATCGACTAAATCCGATGCTCAAGTATTTGATTTCCACCATTCGCTGGACGGCATTCGCATGGCTCGCTTCGCTCTTGGACTCAGCTTTACTCTCATTATAACGCTCGCTGTGGGCTGTGGCTCCGGAACACCTGTTGCAGACAACCCGGCTCCACGGAATCAGGAAGGGATGACGACGAACGTCGGTACACCACCGCCTGCCTCGTTAAATCCCCCTCCTACCGATATTGTGAGCCAATTTCTCGACGAAATTCGCCGGGGAGGCGAGGATTCACGAGCAAACGCACTGCTCACCGCCCGTGCTCAAAGTGAGCTCAACCGTATCGGGCAAAAAATCCAGCCCATCGGATCCCCTAATGCCAGCTTCGAAGTCACCCGCTTCGAACTGCATCCTGAGGATGCAACCGCCGCCATGGTGCATAGCGTTTGGTCCGAACCCAACGCCGAAGGCGGTAATGTCGCTTCCTCCCAAGTTGTATGGGCACTTCGACAAGAAAAAAGCGGTTGGAGAATCAGTGGCCTCGCAATTACGATCGAGCCGGAAGCGGAAGATCCGCTTGTCTTCAATTTCGAGGATGGGAATCAGATGGCAGCGATGCTGTCCGAACCCGCGACCAGCAATTCAGAAGTTTCATCGCAGGCTGCCGCCCCAAAATCGACGCTGAATCGTTGATTTAAAACTCGATCTAACATACCCCCCATGCGATAATATTGGGCTCTATTTGCACTTTGTTCAGCTTTTTGGGGTTAATAAGATCCTTTGTTGGCGTAGTAGCCCCAGATATGGTTCGCACCACGAAGCACCTGTTCTGGCCTGATCAGAAATTGGCTGCATCTCTTTGTGACAATAATTCCAGAAATTCAGGTCACGCCCGATTGACACGCAAGTGTCGCTAGTTACCCTATCGCTCGAAATTACGCGGTCGGAATAACCTGCGCAAACCTCCCAGGTTTTAGGCGATTGGGTGTCCGCCGAAGCATTCGTGAGCCTGTTGGCGCGTTGTCAACGGCGCGAAATGTGGGGTCTCAGGAATCAGGCCCATAACCATGATGTGCGAATTCGGATCGCACCTAACTCCGAACTCTGGAGATTAAAGATGAATCGGACTGTGGTGAGCGGCATTGCCGCGTTCGCACTAATGATTGGTGCTGGACTTGCTATGACTGACACAACTGCCGAAGCTGGTCGCTGCGGTGGCGGTCTTCTTTCACGCCTGCAGGCAAAAACCTGCGGTGGTAACCTGCTTGATAACATCGAATTGCCAAGCCTTGGTGATCGTGGATGTAGCGGTGGTTTGCTGTCGAAGTTGAAGGCTCTGCACGCTGCTGATTGCTGTGCACCTGAGGAAGAGGTTGTTGAGGAAGTCGTCGAAGAAGAAGCTGAGCCATGTGCAGAAGAGTGCTGCGAGAAGCCATGTCTGCTCGAGCGTTTGATGAGCAAGCTTCGTTTCCGCAACGCTTGCTGTGAAGAAGAGTGCGAGAGCGTAGAGGAAGCTGCAAGCAGCAGTGATTCCGCTGAAGAAGCTGCACCAGCGGCCGACGCGAAAGCTGACGCATAGTCTTCGTTGACCTCTGATTACTGTTGTCAGGCTTCAAAGTCTGAACTATTTAATCAAATGAATTTGCCCCGTCGATTTAATCATCGGCGGGGTTTTTTTGTTGATTTAGGAATTGCTCAATAATGTCAGGTCGTAGCCGCGCCACATTATTGAAGTCGTCAATGTCATCTGGTTTCAAATACAGGTGTTCAGATTGATCTTGGTCCTGAACATAGAACCAGTCCGGCGTTGTCATGGCGTGTGTGGTCCGGTCTGACTTGGTGATCACACTGGTACCCGCATCGGATTGGCACCATTGTTCGGGTGACCACATCAGGGAGCTCGATTCCCCTGATGATGGATGGCTGGCAATTTGATTTAGGATATGAGGAAACATATCACCACCGCTTAACTGGGGCAGATGCAGTGGACCGAGGTCGCTTACGATCAATGGAATTCGTATGTCGGCACTTCTTAGCGGTCCAAGCCGATGTCCTACCCATCCATGTTGCCCCAATTGGAAGCCGCTGGTGCCCACAATCAGCACGCGGGGATCTTCTGCCCCCAGCGATGTCAGGAGAATTTCGATCAGGACGTCAAGCATTCGAATTTGGCAGCCGTAGGTACGCATCCATGACATGACTAAATCGGGATGCGCTTCAGTCGGCAGTTGGAAACTGGGTGGTGCAATGTCCTCGAAATAGGGTGGAAGTTTCTCGACCCTTTCAGTGACTTCATCTGCATTTTCTAGAAGCTCGATTTCTTCGCTAGGTGCGAGCGAGTCCTGATCGCCTTCGTCCATCAGTGCCATATAACGGGGAGCATCCCAGCGTTTGGTCAGGAAATCACTGTGCAGCCACAGCATGCTCCAGGCATCTTGCTGTGTATCGCGTTCGATCGCAGCAGCGACCAACTGCCCCAGTTGAGTGTCGACAATGTCCTCGGACGGTGACTGATCCCGCTGCTGCTCGCGATCATGTAGCGAAACCATCCGATCAAAGGGCAGTTTTTCAAATCGATCGGCGATCTCTTTCACATCGGTGATAAGGTCGATGCTTCCGTTAGCCTGCCACTTGTCTTTCCAGTGCGTTGTCTGATCCAGACTTTCAACCATCTGCAGAAACATATTCGTTGGCTGGTCATCGGTTGCCACCAAGCGATCCCAAACACATCCGGTATCAGCAATGGCATCAATCGCCGGAGTTCTGTTCCATGATGACCCATAGCACCCCATAGCAGCGGGAGTCAGCCCTTCGAGCGACAGGACAAGGAGCGGTCGAGGCTTCAAGGGGAATCTCGCAGGTTTGAGATCGGTAGAGGCGGTAATCAAAGCATGTTGTAGACGCTTCGACCCTGAATGTGTGAGGCGTGGCCGACAAAATAGCAGGAGGATTGCCGGAATCTACACTCGACACAGATCGTTACGCTGATCATGAATCTCGGCAACGGATCTGTGCCCGGACGTCTTCGGCTTTCCCGCTGAGTTCAATACTTTGGCCAAGCATTCCGGTTGGCTGAAGGGCACACGAATGTCCACGCATTCCTTTCCAGCTTTGCCGAGTGGCCGTCAATCACTCAGCGTGATTGAATCAGGTTTTTGACGGCTTTTTTTTCGGCTTGAAAATCTCGGTAGCGGTTCCGAAGTGGACTTCACCGGCGTTCATCAGAGTTTCACTCAGTGTTGGGTGAGGATGAACGCTGTCCGTGATATCATGAACTTCGCAACCCATTTCGATTGCCAGGACTGCTTCTGCGATCAGTTCCCCTGCGCCGCTACCAACGATGCCGCAACCCAGCACCCGATCGGTTTTAGGGTCTACCAGCCACTTCGTCAGGCCGTTGGTAATTCCAAGAGCCTGTGCGCGGCCACTGGCGGCCCATGGATAGATTTCAACGTCAACTGCGACTCCCTCTCGCTTGGCCTCTTCCTCTGTGATTCCCGCCCACGCAATTTCGGGATCGGTGAAGACGACGGCAGGGATTGCAGCTTTATCAAATGCCACATTTTTACCAGCAACAACCTCAGCCGCGACACGACCCTCGTGGGTCGCTTTGTGAGCGAGCATCGGGTCGCCTGCGATATCCCCAATTGCCAGAATATGTGAATCAGCTGTCCTCTGCTGTTCATCGCATACAACGAAGCCTCGGTCGTTGACCACGACCTTGGTATTTTCAAGCCCAATCCCGCGTGTCACAGGGCTGCGACCGATGCTGACCAGGACTCGATCGTATTGCTCATGCCCGAATTTATTCGGACCTTCGAAGGTGACCTCGATCTTGTTGCCCACCTCTGTCAGCGATCCCACCTTGGTGTTCAGGAAGACACGTCCTTCGCAGAGTTTATCGATCTGTTTAGCCAGAGGCTTGACGAGATCCCGGTCAGCACCTGGCAGAAGACCATCCATCAATTCGACGACGCTGACCTTGGAGCCCAACTGAGCGTACACACTGCCCATCTCCAGACCGATGTAACCACCCCCGACCACCAACAGGTTCTCTGGGATGTCTGACAAGGCAAGAGCGCCAGTGCTGTCCATTACACGGTCGCTGTCGATTCGGAATGCGGGCGGCATTGCTGGGACGCTGCCGGTTGCAAGGATGCAAGTGTCAAAGGTGAGTGTTCCACTCTCAGGGACTGATTCGTGGTCACCTTCGAGTTTCAGAGTAGTGGAATCAATGAAGCTTCCCTTGGCCTGAATGATTGTGACGTTGCGACGCTTGGCAAGTTGTCCCAGACCTCCTGTCAGGTTCGAGATCACTTTGTTTTTTCGAGCACGGACCTTGTCGATATCGATTTTTGGACTCTCGTCATAAACAACACCCCATTCCTCACGCAATTCTTCAACTTCGCTGATCACTTTGGCAACGTGAAGCAGTGCTTTGCTGGGGATACACCCTCTGAGGAGGCATGTGCCGCCGAGTCGCGGTTCGGCTTCAACAATGGTGACATCAAGACCTTCGTCCGCTGCAAGAAACGCTGCCGCATAACCGCCGGGACCACCACCAAGGACAACAACTGGAGCATGCATGAGCGAGGCTTACCTTGCAAATTTGGATAGGGAATGCATGAACTGGGGGTCCAGCAATCTTCGGCCGTCATCCCAGAAATAACGAGTCTGGCTCACCATCACGATCTCGCAATCTGTGGTAGGAAACCATCAGTGTTTCGCGTCGGCAGAACAACGAAACGACCCTTGCCGCGGACAATATGACCTGCGGATCGAGTCCTTTCAAGAAAATACGATCCCGATGATCATGTGGCCCGATTTGAGTGATCACTGCCAGCCATGCTCGATACAACGGCATTTGCGACCACACTGATCAGCAAACGCCTCTTCTAATCAATATAACGTTCAGACTAGCGAGACAGGAATTCGACCACGCTGTTCGCGTCCACTGGCAAGCTGATATCGCTTGGTCCAGGCAGACCCAACACGGTTGCTTTCAAGTTTTCACTGTCAAAAGTCACCCAATCCAGGGCGTCCGGAGCTGCATTTGCGATGACACCCCGGTAGAGATTTTTGAGGTTTTCGCGACCGCGAACCTCAATGATGTCGCCGGGACGCAGAAGATAATTGGGCTTTGTGACTTTGGTGCCATTGACCAAGAAGTGGCCGTGGGTAATGCCCTGGCGGGCTTGCGGACGTGTCTTGGTCAGTCCAACGCGGCGAACCACATTGTCCAGTCGTCGCTCACACATCAACAGCAGCAATTCACCTGTGTTGCCCGGTTTGCGGCCAACAGCATCGAAATAACGACGCAGTTGTCGCTCGCCAAGACCGTAATAATGCTTGATCTTCTGCTTTTCCATCAACGCCAAGCCGTAGTTGCTGGGACGGCGGCCGCGAACGTGCATTCCCGGTGGTTGTGGGCGACGGTCCAGTGCACGGGCAGCGCCCGCTGTTTCGTAAATCAGGGTACCGAGTCGACGGTTGATACGAGCTTTTGGGCCGGTGTAACGGGCCATGGGCAAACCTTTCTACGTCACGCGTGACGCTGTTGGAGGGGGCGCGAAACAGGATATTCACCTGTTCGCAGGATGCGATCCAAGCTCTCAGTGCGCTGTCTAACAGCTTTCTGAAAAAAGCATGGCCTCGACAATCGAGGCCATTTGGTCGCATGCTGGATTTCTTTCAGCTCGCAAGTGTCGCTGGAAAGGATGATTTTGGCAAGAGGAAGCAGGCCGAGAACAACGGTTTGATCACGAAAAAACGTTCCGTGGGCTGCTAGTGCTGCCCGAATGTTCATGCCTTCATTCTGCCTTGATCTCCTTTCTGCTGGACCTTGCTTCGACTACCTTGGTTCGTCGATACGGGCTGATCGACCGGCAGCAGACAAATGGAACTTTATCACCGTCATGAATGGTGACTGTTTTCGACTGTGAAGGTGTCATCTGCGACCTTTTGCCGGCAACCGTGCCCGTAAACAAACTTCCGCACAGCAAACTCGATACCGCACAAAATTCAACAAAACTCGCAATTCACAGGCGATTGATAATGGCTGATATAGACGTTTACGGAGTTGGTAATGCCTTGGTCGATATCCAGACGCAAGTCGCGGATCAGGTCTTGGAAGAGCTGAAAATCGAGAAGGGCGTGATGACCTTGGTCGATGAGGAACAGCAGTCGGGTGTGTTAGGCAAGCTTGGCGGCTCGCCTCTGCATCGCTGTGCGGGGGGGTCTGCCGCTAACACGATCGTGGCTTTGGCTGACCTGGGTGGTTCTGCCGCCTATGTCGGTAAGGTCGGGGATGATGAGATTGGGGCGTTTTTCCTCAGCGACATGCGAGAGCTAGGCATTGGAATCGATGTCAAACCTGCCAGCAGCAGCACCGGAACTTGTGCTGTACTAATCACCGATGATGCACAGCGAACGATGCTGACGCATTTGGGTGCATCCGCCACATTGACAGAAGATGATATCCAGCAGGCACTCGTTGAATCCTCGAAGTATGTTTATGTCGAAGGTTATTTGCTGACCGGTGAAACTACCAAAGCAGCAGCGTATCGTGCGATGGATCTTGCGAAACAAGCCGGTGTCAAAGTTGCTTTGACGGCGTCTGATCCCTTTCTCGTGAATATGATTCGTGATGAAATTTGGGATCTTGTTCGCGGCCCAGTTGATTTGTTCTTTTGTAACGAGGAAGAAGCAAAAAGTCTGACCAAAGAGACGGATCCCATTCGATGTGCTGCAAGAATCCACGAGCATGCTGAGAACGTGGCACTCACGCTGGGGGACAAAGGTTCCCTCGTCATGCATGGTGGAGAAGCATTTTCGATTGAAGGAGCCGCGGCAAAAGCCATCGACACCACTGGGGCGGGTGACATGTATGCCGGAGCGTTGTTGTATGGCATCACCAATGGAATGGGTTGGCAACAGGCAGGGCATCTCGCATCGCACGCCGCTGCCAGAATTGTCTCTCAAATGGGTGCTCGTTTGGAGCATAAGTTCACAGCACAAGAAGTTGCTGATTTCGCTACGATGAGCTAAATCCTTGGGGCGTGATTTGCATCGGTGCTTTGTGATTCCCGGTGCTATCTGTTCAATGTGATCATTGAAATGGCAACCAATGGTTAATTTGTTTTTACACTCGAGACCCCTGAATACAACCTGAGTAGGTCGCAGATGGCTGTGGAAATCAATATCGGATACACCGGGCAACTTCGTTGTGAAGCAACCCACGGGCCCAGCGGTCAAAAACTCAGCACGGACGCTCCCACCGACAATGGGGGCAAGGGAGAGTCGTTTTCACCGACCGATTTGGTGGCCACGGCGTTGGGTACCTGTGTAATGACCATCCTTGGTCTGGTTGCTGAACGACATGATGTCGATTTGGACGGGTCTCTGGTACATGTGACGAAGGAAATGATTACTGAGCCAGTACGTCGAATTGGAACGCTGCGGACGGTTGTGACGATCCCTGCGAACGCCGTCCCTGACATGGACTTGCGGACACGATTGGAAGCGGCAGCCAGAAAATGCCCTGTTCATCAAAGCTTGCATGCTGACATTCATGCCCCCATCGACTTTTGTTACGAAGGCTGATCTGACTCGGGGGTTCGTCGCACTATCGCTGTGGTTAAATCGGTCGCACTTGGTGGAGTAGCAGTTGCGGCTGGTTTGATTGTGCGCGTGGTCGTGTCCGGTTGCATGGTTGGCTTTGACGGTTGTAGCGGTTGAAGCGATACGTGGCTTCCTGCTGTCAAGCGAGTACACAAATAGCCGATTTTGAGAAAAGATTGGACTCTCTCTCCTCAATTTGCGCGCATGCATGTCGGCTGCCTCGATAGACGAAACCGTTGAATTGGAACGGAAACCAAATCTCGTTCGCGATGTATGCGCGCTTGTGCTGATCGCTTTTACGTTGATTTTGACCGTGTCGCTTGTTACCCATAACGCCGCGGATCCGCTCGACACACCAATCTGGCCCATCAGCGAGTTTTACACTCCTGACGCTACGATATTTCCGCCCAATGCCACCATTACCAATGCATGTGGTTATTGGGGAGCATTGTTGTCGTCGGTGTTGCTGGATGCTTTAGGGGTTGCATCAGCGATTGTGATTGGTGCTTTGGGTGGCGTGGCGACAGCGTTGATCTTACGTGGCAATTTGAATGCACCTGTGTTGCGATCTTTGGGGGGGACGATCATCGTCATCGCAGTTGCGACAGGTGGTGCAATGGTGCCGTTGCAGGCGTCTGGCCTACCTGTGGTCGGCGGTGGAGGATTTCTCGGTGCGATGACCTCAACCTGGTTACTTGAACACTTTGCTCCCGCTGGAGCGTGGATTTTGACATTGACCCTGTTTCTGGTCGGCACATTGATGACCAGTGACTACGCCTTGCTGTACGCCAGCAAGCGACTATTGAAGGAGGGTCACAAGGTTTCCAGGTCGGGTTGGAAGCGAGCTGCTAGTGCTTTGCCTGCTCCGCGACGTCGGCGGCCATTCACTGATTTGGAGGAACCCATCAAGATCGACGGAGATGGAGATGATGATCGTGAAAGCGATGGTATTGGAGGTTCAGAGCAGGCCGATCGCGGTGAACCTACCATCAAGTTTCGCCAGCCCAAGAAAAAGTCGAAGACAGATGATCGCGAGGTGGAAGCCGCACAAGACGAGGATGTCGAGGAAGAATTCGTTGAAGAAGGCTACGACGACGAGGAAGAGGGTTGGGAGGATGCCGACGATGTTTCCAGTGAACCTGCTGAGCGGGAGCTGGAAATTCGAAATGAAAAACATACGGTAAGAAAAGACGATTCGCACCACCTGTCACAGCCCAAGGTCAAGGTTCCCAAACGAAAGAACAAATCCGAATCATCTGAGAACATGTTCGAGGACATGAATGAGTCGCTGCCCGGCGGCATGGAAGATTACCGTTTGCCAAGCATCGAACTGCTCGAACAGAGCGATGATATTTGCTACGAAGAGCAGCTTCATGAAGTACGTCGCAAAGCTCATGTGCTGGAGGAAACCTTCCGCGATTTCGGCTTCAATATTCGAGTGGTCGAGATAGAGACTGGCCCGGTCATCGCACAATATGAAATCGAACTGGAGGCCGGATTGCGGTTGAGCAAGATAACGGGGCTTGCTGATGATCTTGCGATAGCTTTACGTGTTCCGAGTGTTCGGATTGTTGCACCGATTCCGGGGAAGAACACGGTGGGAATTGAGGTTCCCAATGAGACACGCCAGGCAGTGCGACTCCGTGATGTGATTGAGGAATCAGACACGCGATCAGCGAAGATGAACATTCCGGTATTCCTCGGCAAAGATGTCTCCGGAAATCCGATGGTGGTCGATTTGGCAAAAATGCCACACCTGCTCATTGCCGGTCGAACAGGTACCGGTAAGAGTGTTTGTCTCAACGCGATCATTACCTCGGTGTTGATGTGCTGCAGACCTGACGAGGTCCGTATGTTGATGATCGACCCGAAAATGGTTGAGCTGAGTGGTTATGGGCGCTTGCCGCACCTGATGCATCCTGTGATCACTGATATGAAAAAGGCGGAAGCGATACTGGCTTGGGCTGTAGAAAAAATGGAGGAGCGATATTCTCTGCTGGCGAAAGTAGGGGTTCGCCACATCAACAGCTTCAATGATTTGGGACGCGAAGAAATCATGCGACGCCTCGAAATTGATGAGGCAGATGCCACCAAAGACGTGCCCGAAAAACTTCCGTTCATCGTCATTGTCGCTGACGAGATGGCTGATTTGATGATGACTGCAGGAAAGGATGTTGAGCAGCATATCATTCGACTTGCACAAAAAAGTCGTGCTGTTGGAATTCACTTGATTCTTGCCACTCAAAAACCAACGGTCGATGTGATCACCGGTTTGATCAAAAGTAACTTGCCAGCCCGTCTCAGTTTCCAAGTCGCCAGTAAGACTGATAGCCGCGTGGTGCTTGATGAAAACGGGGCAGACAAGTTGTTGGGCAATGGCGATATGCTTTTCCTTTGGCCCGGAACCAGCACGTTAATTCGTGGTCAGGGTACGTTCCTTTCGGATGACGAAATTGACACCATCTGCGACCACTGCAGCAAAGGAGAGCAGAATTTTGTCGGTGAGTTGATGGAACTCAAGGTGGAGCAGGAAGGAGATGGGGCGGATGGCACGTCGATGGAGCAGATCAAGAAACGAGATGAACTTTATGACAGCGCTATCGAAGTTGTCATTCGTGAAGGTCGCGGGTCATGCTCATTGCTGCAGCGTTGTTTGGGAATCGGTTATGGCCGTGCCGCCAAATTGATTGACTTCATGGCCGAAGATGGGATCGTGGGTGACTACAACGGAAGTAAGGCGAGAGAAGTGGTCATGACCATGGCTCAATGGCAGGCAATGCAGGGCCTCGAGGTTGAAGAGGAAGACGAGCTTGAGCAGGCTAATGCCAGTCGGGGTCAGCCAGCTGAGGAAGTCGCTGATGAAGACCAAGTCGATGACGATGATGATGAATCTGAGTACGAAGAAGATGAGGAAAACGAACACGGGCAAGTCGATTCCGAGTACAGCGAAGACGGGTATGAGGAAGACGAGGATGAGGAAGAGTACGAAGATTGCGAGTAAAACAGCGTGCAAAGTGTCTTCTTGCGGAAAACATCTGCAAGGCCTTGCTTGTAACCACGCACTCACGCTGCTATACCGATCTCTTCTGCTGAAATTTCGGCACCGTTTCGCAACGTCTCGCAGTGGTCGTTTCCTCCATGCCAGCACCTGATCAAATCATTCCTGCGGCGGGTTCCATTGCTGCGATACTGCCAGCAGCTGGTAGTGGACAACGATTCGGTGCTGCCAGCAATAAATTATTTGCAGAGCTTGCGGGAAAACCTCTCTGGTTTCATGCTGCATCTCGCTTAGCCGGCTCCAAATCAGTAGGCCGTGTCGTGCTGGTGGTTTCGCAAGCCGATGAATCAGTATTCAAAAACCGGTATGCGGCGATGGTAGAGCAGTTGGGTGTCGAATTGGTTTTAGGTGGCAGCGAACGCACCGACAGTGTGCAAGCCGGACTCGATCACCTGACTGATGATTCCTTGGTTGAATGGGTAGCGATCCATGATGCTGCTCGTCCGCTGATTCGTCCAAGCGATATGGCTGCTGTTTTCGTTGCTGCCCAGCGGACTGGAGCTGCGATTCTTGCAACACCTGTGCCGGGTACGGTGAAGCGTGGGAGACTGGAAAATGGGGGCAGTCGGACCGTTGATCGTCGTGAGCTGTGGCTTGCACTCACGCCTCAGGTTTTTCGCATCGGGTTGTTGAGACAGGCCTATCAGAAGCACAATGGACGTCCCGCAACAGACGACGCGCAATTGGTCGAAAGAATGGGGCACGAGGTCACCCTGGTGCAAGGCTCTGCAGATAACCTGAAAATTACTTACCCCGAAGACTTGTCAGTGGCCGAGGCGATCCTTGCCACCCAGCTCTATCAATCCAAATAAAAAAATGCCCGAACAAAATTTGCTTGAAGAATTGAATTGGCGTGGTTTGGTCCACCAGTGCACCGACGACGACGGATTGGCAAAATTACTTGCCAGTGCGCCACAAACTGTCTACATCGGATTTGATCCCACTGCCGACTCGCTGCATGTTGGTAGTATGATGCAGTTGATGATGTTGAGGCGGTTTCAAAAAGCTGGGCACCGTCCCATTGCGTTGGTCGGTGGCGCAACAGGGATGATCGGCGATCCCAGTGGGAAAAGCGAAGAACGCAACCTGCTGTCCGCTGAGCAATTACAAAACAATGTTGACGGTGTTGCTGCGCAGATGCGCCGTTTTCTCGACTTCGGAGATGATGGTGGTGAATCATCTAACCACGCGATTTTATTGAATAACTTTGAGTGGATGAGGGGGTATTCTTACCTCGAATTTCTTCGTGACGTCGGCAAGAGCTTTCCCGTTGGGGCCATGATGGGGAAGGAGTCGGTGCGGTCACGCCTGGAGAGTGAATCTGGGCTGAGTTACACCGAGTTCAGCTATATGCTTTTGCAGGCTTATGACTTTGTGTATCTGTCGCGGGAGCATGGCTGCCTGATTCAGGCTGGTGGTAGTGATCAGTGGGGCAATATCACCGCCGGGATTGATCTTGGGCGGAGAATGTTGGGCAAGCAGTTGTTTGGAATTACAGCGCCTTTGTTGACCACCAGTGACGGTCGGAAGATGGGCAAGACTGAGAGTGGAGCGATCTGGTTGGACCCCGGACGCACCAGTCCCTACCAGTTTTATCAATATTGGCGCAACGTTGATGATGCAGATGTGATGCGATGTATTGCCTATTTGACCGAGATCGAGCGTGCTGAGTACGATGAACTCAAGGAAGCAACCGAGTCGGACCCCGGGCGGCGAACGGCGCAGAATCGACTGGCTGAATGGCTGACGGAATTCGTTCACGGGCAGGATGGGCTGGCGAATGCGTTGAGAGCTTCCAAGATGCTCTTTGGTGGCGAGATTGGTGTCCAAACCGACGCCAGTCTCAGTGAAATCTTTGCCGACGTTCCAAGTCAGGTAGTGACACGCGACGTGCTAGAGGGTGAAGGTTACTGGATTGTTCAGGCGTTGCAGGACGCGAAGTTGGCAAGCAGTGGTGGCGAGGCACGACGAGCGGTCAAAGAAGGCGGTGTTTATGTGAATAACATTCGTGCAAGTGACGAAAAACAACGTCTGACTTCGGCTGACCTTGCAAGTGAAACGGTGATGGTCATCCGAAAAGGAAAGAAGAACTATGCCTTGTTACGTTTCGTTTGAAACCTTCAAGGTGAGAGAGTTAGTGTGAGTTTTTGCACGGTTCAGTACAGTTGTTTTTTACCGCAGCAAGGTTTCTCGGCAGACGTCCACGATGGTTTCTTCAGAACCAAGATGAAACGTGGGGATTCTGGCGGCAATGAGTGGGCCAGCGATATCAGAGTAGTCGTTGATGTCATGAGTATTGATGATTGCTGCGACTGCCCTGCCACGTCTTTGGAGGTCCAGCATTGCGCCCATGGATTCGGCGGAGCATTGCTGCAACAACACTAACAGTGTTGTGTCGGCTGAAAGCTGTGATTCGCACTCCACCAGCAATTCGGCAAGCGTCAGGCCATCAGAGCGTTCCAGCCGTGCCAAGGTTCGCACCATTTGCTTGAAGTGGGTAGGGCCGCGTTCAGGCGGCATGATGACAGGCCTGAGTCTTTCGTTCTTGTCCCGCATGGATGCCGAAGACTGTGCATCCCCTCGGACGCGGTGGTCACCGACCCAGCCTTCCAGACGAATGCGATCCGCAGCATCGCGACCGTTCGTTGCCAGACCAACCGGCTCATTCACATCGTGAAGTGAATTGGCTATGGATGCTGCTGCGGTGATGGCAAGATCGCATCTCATGGGTTCGTGTTTCTCGGGATTGCTATTGGCGTGCATGTCGAGAATGAGCGTAGCTCCTACAATCGACGAAGGTTCGTAAATTTTGCTGTGCAAAGTGCCGGTTCGTGCTGTTGCTGCCCAGTGGACACTACGCATCGGATCACCCGGTTGCCATTGACGAATCCCACGCAGACGTGTGGGATCATTCATGATGTTTTCACGCATGCGGATTTCACCAATCGGGCGACGCGATCCAATTTCATAAGAACTCAGTGCCATAATGTTCGGGAGTACCGTGACGTACTGCGGTTGTGTACCAACTCGATAACGACGATACATACCCATCAGGTCACCTGTTTCCATCACCGTTGGGCCAATCTGAAAGTAGCCTCTTCGGTTGCACTTGATCTCATAGCTGAGTGAGCATGTTTTGCCGGCGCCGATCAAGAGAACTTGGACCCGTTCTCCTTCGACTTGCAGGGTGGGTGGATTGAAAACGGTTGCCCATGCGGGAAGCAGGTCTTCGACCAGTAGCCACAGGACTGGTAGCCGACTTTGATTGGTTAGTTTGACTTCGACTGGTAGCCGTGACCCAATTTTCACTTCCTGATCGCCATGAGCACGAGTGGCAACGGTCGAACGCGACCACGTGTTGGCAAGAAAAAAATTCACCAAGAGCAAAATTCCAGCCGTAATCGCTGCGATGATCCACAACGCAGCCCCCGAAATCATTCCTGCCAGTAGTAGGGCGCTGATGCCAGCCAGGATTGCAAATCGGGGCGTAGATGCAGGCACGCTCTTCGGATCATCCATGCGTCACGAAGCTTCGATGGTGGGAACAGCGATTTCGCCAACAATGTCCTCGATCACTTTCTCGCCGGTGATCTTGCGAAGTCGACTTTCGGGACGAACGATTAGGCGGTGATTCATGACGGGCGCGATGATTTTCTTGATGTCATCCGGTAGGACATAATCGCGCCCGCGAATCGCAGCCATGGCTTGCGAGCATCGGAAAAGCGCAATCGTGGCTCTCGGGCTTCCACCCAAGGCGAGGTCAGCATGCTGCCGTGTTTGCGAAATGATCTGCAACAGGTACTCACGAACGCGTGGGTCGACGTGGACCATTCGAATGACTTGCTGAGCAGCCACCACTTCGTTTGCCTCGGCGACTGGCTTGAGCCGATCAACGGGGTGTGAGTGCTGCAGCAATTCAAGCATCCGCAATTCTTCCTGCATGGATGGGTATCCAAGGCTGAAACGCATCATGAAGCGGTCAAGTTGAGCTTCCGGAAGCGGAAATGTCCCTTCGTGATCCACTGGATTCTGCGTTGCTATGACCACAAACGGAGGTTGCAGGGCATGGGTATTGCCATCAACGGTAACACGCGCCTCGGCCATCGCTTCCAGAAGGGAAGCCTGCGTGCGGGGAGTCGCGCGGTTGATTTCATCAGCCAATAGAATTTGCGTGAAAACTGGTCCCGGTCGAAACTCGAATTGTGATTTCTTCTGGTTGAAAATCGAGGTTCCAGTCACATCGGTCGGTAACAAGTCGGGTGTGCATTGGACTCGCTTGAACTTGCAGCCGACACTTTTTGCCAGTGCTCTGGCAAGCATCGTCTTTGCGACTCCGGGGACATCTTCCAGTAAAATGTGTCCGCCGCTGAACCAAGTGACCAGTGACAAAACCAATTGCTTGCGTTTTCCAACAATTGCTTGCTCAACATTTCCGATGATTCGCTTCGATAATTCACCTACATCAGCCGTGGTTTTGATTGCCGGAGAAGCCGCGGTAATGCCGCTTTTTTCGGCTTTTTTTGCTGGTTTTGTGCCCGGATCGGTGCCCGCCCGGGGGTTTGAGTCGGCTGGATCAGCGTTCGGGGCACTCATCTCGTTTCCGTAACGTTAGCAAGTTGTTGTGGTGAATAATGGCGCAATAGCAGTTATCATCATACTGTTGAACTCACCTGTCGTCGCGATGCAATCGTGATGGCAGATCAATCTGATGCTGATGATGACTCCATGATGGATGTACCGAACCTACTTGTGACGGATGACGACAAGGCTTTTCGCAAGGTTGTGTGCGAAGGTCTGCAGCGACGTGGCTTTCGTGTCATCGAGGCCAGCGACGGGCGGGAGGCATTGGATCTCATTGAACATTCGCGAGTCCATGTTGCGGTTGTTGATGTTCACATGCCCCATGTCACCGGTTTGGATGTCATGCGACATTTGCACGAACGTCCTTCCAGTCTGCCCTGTGTTCTGATGAGCGCGGAATTGAACGATGAAATTCGCCAGGAGGCAGAAAGAATGTGTGCTTACGAGGTGCTCAGTAAGCCTCTTAAATTGTCACAATTGACTGCCGTTGTGTCTCATGCATTGAATGACTACTACGGCTGGCAGCCTCCCGAGGCGGGTTGAACCGCCGCGTTGCCAGTGGGTTAGCGTGGGGTCGATATCGCATCCGTGTGGTATGGTCGCTGGTTCGAATCGTCCAAGGTGCATGCGATGACAGTCTCTTCTTTCTCGATGATTGGGGTGGAGGTGCGATGAAGTGCCATTCCAGCGACATCTTTCGGCGACGGATTCATTCCCTGTAAACGTTGACACATCGCAGTTACAATACGCGGCTCGTCAAAATTGACCATCACTGTGAAAGACGATTCATGAAAAGATTTTTTGCGATATTCTCAGGACTCTTGTTACTCGTTACGCCAGCTCAGGCAGTAGAGAAAGCAAACGTCGAGAAACCAAACATTGTGATGATTCTTGCGGACGACTGCACGCACAATGATCTGCCAATGTACGGAGGTCAGAACGCTCGGACACCTAACCTCGAGCAACTTGCCACTGAGGGTCTTGTCTTTAATCGAGCCTATCTTGCAGAGGCAATGTGCCAACCATGTCGAGCTGAACTGTACTCAGGTTTGTACCCAATGCGGAATGGTTGTGCGTGGAACCATTCTGCCTGTCTGCCTGAGACGTTAAGCATGCCACACTACCTGGGAGCACTTGGGTATCGAGTGGGGCTGGCCGGTAAGGTGCATGTGCTCCCAAAGCAGGCGTTTCCTTTTGAACGCGTTTCCGGGTTTGACGCGAACTGTGTAAGAAATCCTACCAAGGCACATGAACTTTCCGCAGTCAACGAGTTCCTGCAGCGTGACAAGCAGCAGCCGTTTTGCCTGGTGGTTGCTTTGGTGGAGCCCCATGTGCCATGGGTCATGGGTGATGCTTCGGCCTATCCACCAGGGGAGTTGGAATTACCTCCCAATATAGCTGACACCAAATTAACTCGCGAAGCTTTCTCTCGCTATCTCGCTGAAATCACTTATATGGATTCGCAGGTGGGAGAACTATTGAATGCACTGAATGGGTCAGGTCAGGCAAACAACACATTGGTCCTGTTTTCGTCAGAGCAGGGATCTCAGTTTCCAGGCAATAAGTGGACCAACTGGGATACGGGGGTGCATACGGCATTGATCGCCCGTTGGCCGGGGGTGGTACCGGTAGGTGCNCGTACTGATGCGATGGTTCAATTCGCAGATGTTTTGCCTACATTACTTGATGTTGCGGGAAGCACTGAGAAGCATGCAGATGCTTTCGATGGTCGGAGTTTTTTTAATGTCTTGAAAGGTAAGGCGACACAGCACAGAAAATATGTCTATGGAGTTCATAACAACGTGCCGGAAGGACCACCCTACCCTGTTCGCACTATCAGCGATGGTACTTATCGGTATGTAAGGAATTTACGGCACGAAAATCTGTATATCGAAAAACACCTGATGGGTGTCCGTGGGGACGGTTTGTTAAATAACCCCTATTGGCAAACGTGGGTTTGGGATTCCTGGGAGTCTCCGGAAACTTACAAACTGGTGCAACGCTATATGAATCGACCTGCAGAAGCGCTTTATCACACTGCATCTGATCCGTATGAGTTAAAGAACCTCGTAGGAACAGACAACGCAAAGGAAACTCATCTGGCCCTTTCACGTGAATTGGATCGGTGGTTGATCAGTCAAGGTGATCCTGGCATCGAACAGGATACGCCGGCGAGTCATCAGGCAGCCAAGCGGGGTGAGCATCGCTTTCGGGCTCCAATGGTGGAGAGATGAATCAATACAGCTTTTCAACTGTGGGCAGGATTGCGTGTTCGTTATGCTCTCCTGTCTTTCTTCTGCCCGGAATCTTGATTGTGTTCTTTTCGTTGCCTGAAAATACATCCGCCGATCTGCCAGACTCGAATCAAATTCTCCGAAAAATTGTATTTGGTTCCTGCGTCAAGCAGGATTTGCCAACTCCCATTTTTTACACCATGGCAGGTGAGTTCCCCGATCTCATTTTGTTCCTCGGAGATAATATCTACGCCGACACGGAAGATATGACCGAGATGCGAGCGAAGTATGATCGCCTTGCCGCCAATACTGATTTTCGTCGTTTGCGATCTGAATTTCCGATCATGGCAACCTGGGATGATCATGATTTTGGAGTTAACGACGGTGGCGCGGATTTTCCCCAGCGAGAGGCATCAGAGAAAGAGTTCATGCGTTTTTGGGACGTACCAACTCAGTCGCCCGTTCGGAACCGTCCTGGTGTTTATGATGCGAAGATCTTTGGTCCAGAGGGGCAACGCGTTCAAGTGATCATGCTGGATACAAGGTATTTCCGGTCTCCACTGAAGACGGGGAAAAAAAGAGTTGGTGGTCCATACGTGGCTGATTATTCCCCTGGGAAAACCATGCTAGGTGAAGCTCAGTGGACATGGCTTAAGCAGGAGTTCGAAAAACCTGCGGAAGTACGTTTGATTGGCACAAGCATCCAGTTGGTTCCTGAAGCGAGCGGGCAGGAGGCATGGGGAAACTTACCTCATGAACGCGAAAAATTGATTCGCTTGGTAAAGGAAACCAAGGTCCGTGGTGTCGTGCTTCTGAGTGGGGATCGTCATTGGGCTGAGTTGTCCTGTTGCAGCCAAGACGTGTCCTACCCTCTGTATGAAATCACGTCCAGCAGTTTCAACCAGATTCATCCACGTGGCACACCTACAGGAAATCGTTTTCGCGCCGATGAGCGAACCTATCATCGTGAAAATTATGGGGTTGTGCGAATCGATTGGGATCTTCCAAATCCCACGGTCACACTGGAAGTAAAAGACATTGAGGGTGGTATTCGTATCGAAAAGAAAATCGCCGTCGATGATTTGCAGCCGAATTAAGGTATTGAACACACTATAGGATTAAGGCGTCATCGTGCTTGTTACGGAACAGAGGAATCATAGTAATCGGCGTCATGCTCTGCTTTTTGCTGCAATGGTGGCAGGTCTCATTGTAGTGTTGGCTTTGAAATGGCCTCTTGCTGTCTTGGCTTTGCCTCTAGCATTCGGCGTCTATCATCTGACGCGTCGACGTACATTGAGACGAATCAATGTTGTTGCTGAACCGCTACCTGAAGCTTGGGAAGAGGTTTTGCAGAGTAATGTCGTTTTCTACCAAGCACTGGATGAAACTGGCCGCGAGCGGTTTCGGAATCTCGTTAAGGTGTTCATTGATGAGGTTCCTGTGACCGGTATCCGGACAGATGTCGACGACACAACGCATGTTTTGGTGGCAGCAAGTGCAACGATCCCAATCTTTGGATTTGAGAATTGGGAATATGCCGGGCTCGGAGAAATACTGATTTATCCCGGTGCGTTCAATGAAGAGTATAAAACAGATCAAGGAGTCAGCCGAAATACGCTCGGCATGATTGGGGTAAATCATCTCAGCGGAGTCATGATTCTTTCCAAGCCTGATTTGATCTCAGGATTCAAGAATCACAAGGACAAACGGAATGTTGGAATCCATGAGTTTGCGCATCTTGTTGACAAAGCAGATGGGTCAGTCGACGGCCTTCCGAATCGTGTTGCCGGCGATGCAGCTGCTCCATGGATTGGCTGGGTTGCTGAAGAACTGAAACGCGATCCTCGAGCCAGAGAAGAAATTGATGACTACGCCTATACGAATGAGGCAGAGTANTTTGCGGTTCTGAGCGAATACTTTTTTGAAGCCCCTGAGCTCTTGCAACGGCGTCATCCAGAGGTCTATAGCATGATGCGAAGGATGTATCATCAGGACACGCGAAGCTTTCTTTCGGGAGTCAAGCCTCGCGCGCGTCGGGTGGGAAGAAATAGTCCTTGTCCTTGTGGGAGCAATAAGAAATATAAAAGATGCTGCAGCCGAAGCACGAAACGTGGCATGAAGTTGAGTGCCTGAAGCGTCAAGTGTCAGAACGATCCTTCAGGTTTTCGTTGTCCACCTCCACCGTCGGGATGTGACCCTCCGATGACGAAATTCCACTTTGAAAAAATGGATAGATGATCAGCCCAATCAACAACGTGATGCCACTGGCGATTCCCTGTTTGTAGTCATTGATTCCGTATAACACCGCCAAAAGTAGCGTTGCTGCGACGTAAGTAGCAGCTGGGATCCCGAACAGCGGTAACTTGATTTTGGCGTCCATCATTCGCATGCGGAAAACCATGCAGATTGTCAAAGCCGAGCAGAGAGAAAGGGTGAGGCCGAGGTAGCCCAGCAGGTTGCTGATCGTGGTTAGTGAGATGACTGCGATCGCCAAGATCGCTTGAAACCAAATTGCTACAACAGGTGTTTCAGTTTTGAACTGAAACAAGCGAGGTAAGAAACCATCATCCGCCATCTTTGCGTATACGCGGGGGCCAGTCATTACCATGGCCGACACTGATGTAAAAAGTGAGAGGCAGATGATGATCCGTACGATGGTTGCAAAGGCTGGGCCACCAATTGCATCTGCAGCTGTTGCGGCGATTTGCGAAAGGTTGTTCGGATCTGTAGCTACGGTTCTCTCCGGCGCGTAAACAAAAATTATATTCAGTGCGATGTAGATCAAAGTGACGATGAGCGTGCCACCAACCATCGCTCGGGGTACATTTCGCTTTGGTGTTTGAATCTCACTGGAAATATAAATTGCTGCGTTGAATCCTGCGTAGCTGAATGAGATGTAAACCAGTTGTTTTGCAAATTCAAGGATGCTATGCGATGCAGGCGATGCTGTGGAGATGCTGTCGTCTTTGCCTCCGGTCCAGTTTGAAATGTGCATGACTGCGTAAGTGATAAATCCAGCAATCAACACCATTTTGACCACCACGAAAAAGTCTTGCGCTCTTGCNGCAGATCGTACTCCTATCGTGTGTATGATTGCCACGAGCAAGACCGATGAGATAGCAATACTGCCATCAGGCAGATGGTCTGCATTCAGCAACGGCCGCAAATAACTTTCGAAACCGAGGGCTGCAATGGCAATAGCACCCGTAAANCCTGCCAGAAGCGATNCCCAGCCCGCCATGAGGCCAGCAACTGGGTGAAGAGTTTTGCTCAGGAACAGGTACTCACCACCGGATTCTGTAAATCTCTCAGCCAAGGATGAATAACCCAACGCGCCACAAATGGCGATGAGACCACCAACGATCCACGCGGCCACCACAAGGCGGGGATCACCCAATGCATCGAGTGTGTACCCGCTTGTTGTGTAGACCCCTACGCCAATCATGCTGGCAGCTACCAATGTCGTTGCCGAGCCGAGGTCCAGCGAGCGTTTTGGGGCAAACAAGCGACTACTCCTCAGATGTGTGTTTGGTGATAGCTTGGCATGAGCGTGAGATTGGCCCCGATGCGCGAGGTCGATCGGTAGGCATCGCGAGGTCGATCGGTAGGCATCGCGAGGTCGATCGGTAGGCATGCTGGGTNCACCTCACAAATGTTGACGTGCAGTTTGGGATTGCTAACGCGTTGTCTTGCGAAACTCAAGAAAGTAGTTTTCTTTGAAACCAGCTATCCTGCGTTCCCCAACCAACTCGAAACCGGCTCCTTGGATTTCATCGATGAACGCCTGTTTCCCTGCTCGCACATGGCTGAGAGTCCANTCGCGAGATGTTCCCGGGATGCGTTCAATGTCAATCAGGATTACCCGCCCACCATCGGACAAGGCATCATGGATTGACATCATGGTTTGCTCAGGAAAGTCGAAGTGGTGGTAGACATNGCAGATGAGGGCGAGGTCGATGCTGTTGGGTGGCAGGCAAACGGAACGGTCATTGCAAAAAACGGTCATCGTGTTGTTTAGGTTGCGTTCTGAAAATANCGTAGTCAAGTGTTCCGTGAACTTGGGTGAAATCTCAACTGCGTAGCTCCAACCTTTTTCTCCCACAACCTTGCTCATGAGAATGGTGAAAAATCCGGTACCCGCACCAATGTCAGCAACGCGTGATCCGGGTTGAATTGCCATGGCTTTCATGATTTCACTGCAGGCCTGAAATACCTCGCGGCTCTCGACTTCGAATCGCGCAATCCAGTCATCGAAATTCAAGTCAGGATCAATGAAGTTGCTATTGATTCCCGGTTTAACACTGGTGGGAACCTCGCCCTGTTCAGTAAAAGACGCAGTGACTTCTTTTTTACTGCTGGGTGCGTCTTGTTGTGTCCAACCGACACTTGACGAGAGGAAGCTGAGCAAAAGAGTTGCAACGAAACGTTTCATGGTGACTTTGGAGATGGAGTTCGTGAAAAAAACGTTTGTCGTTTTCCCCGCGGGTTTGATTTGTTCGTAACAGAAGAGGAGTCATGCTATGCATGCTCGCCAAGAGCCATTCGGAAATGCGTTATGCGAGTCTTAGGATGTTGTGCCCATTTGATTTACTGATTTATTTATTTTGGTTTTCGTCTGGTTTCCAGTTCACTTGAAGTGACTCGATCTTTGCCACTTCACCGTGGTCGGTGAAGTTTCCCTCAATGCTGAGTCGTAGAAATTCCGCAGGATGCGAGGAGGCGATCTCTCCCGCACCATGATTCTGAAAGTTGCTGTCACCCAAACTTTTGGAAAAAATCCGGTATGTTCTCTTGNTTGTGTCAATTTCGAGTCGCAAGATGATCGGCTGGTCAAGTTCATTGTTTCGTGAGATTGTGTTGACAGGGACTACTGTGCCTCCCCCAGGAGCTTCGCCTTGTATCACGATATTGCCGTTGGGTTTTCTTGATAACACTGCGCTCGCTGCTGCTTTTGGACGATCGCGATCACTGGTGAATCCGATCCGTATTGTTTCATTCTTTCGGTCGCCTGAAAATTTTAGCTCTCGTAGTTCGACTTCAACTGCTATGCGGGTTGCCGACTTGTTCACGGGAAGATACGTATCTGCCTGCTCGTCGAGGTGTGAACATTTGATCGTCAGGCAGCCGCTGCCATCAATGGTGGAAGCGGGCAATGCGTTGGTCCACTTCCGTTTGATTTTTCCGTGGAAGGCTGCTTGAGGCAGTTGAGTATTGACGTCATCGTCAAAATCCCATCGAGCGATGGTGTCGTATCCATGTGCCGCTGGGCCCCCGCTGCGACGACGATCAGCGATTCCGATTCGCATGTTCGAAGCTTGATCGATTGCGACAGTATGTGCAGATCCTTGTTTGGGTCGGTTGCCAATTTGATGCCCCATGTCCGCTAGCTTGCTTTGGACGCGGGAATGTGGAACGTGTTCCAGAGCTTCCAGATCGAGTCGATCTGGAAACCATTGATGGTGCATTCTCGCACCAGCGACCGCTTGTTCGGGAGTCAGGCTGAATTCAGTTACACCCAGCACGATTCCAAGCACGGTGTTGATGATGGTGCGACCGCCCGGGCTGCCGGTCACCAATACCAGCTTTCCATCTTTTTCAAGCATGGTGGGGGATTGCGAGCTAAGCATTCGTTTTCCGGCTGCGACCGTATTTGGCTTGGTACCAATACGCCCTGCCTCATTGGTTTCACCCTGGAACCAATTGAAGTCACCCATTTCATTGTTGAGCAAAAAACCGGCTCCTTTGACAACGATGCGTGAACCCCAGCTTGCTTCCAGNGTGTAGGTGTTGCTGACTGCCATGCCATTTTTATCGACGATGGAAAAGTGAGTGGTATCTGGACTTTCGCTGATCACATTGATTTCAGGTGTGATCAATCCGCTGGGTGTTGCTTGGTTCAAATCAATCGACTTTGCGATTTCACGAGCATGTTTTTTGCTCGTCAGGAATTCAGGGATTCGTGTGTACTGGGGGTCTCCCAAATAACGAGCTCGATCGGCGAATACACGCCTGCAGGTCTCGGCAATCAAATGAATGCACTGGGGGTCGTAGCGATCCCACTTGGTCATGTTGAAATTTTCGAGGATGTTCAGCGCTTCAATGATGCAGGTGCCACCGGATGACGGGGGTGGAGCGCCCAGCACCGTGTAGCCACGGAACCTGCCCTTCATGGCTGGACGGATAATCGCTTTGTATTGGTCGAGGTCGTTAAGCGAGATCTCTCCATCGCCTCGGTTCATCTCCTCCACCAGTTGCTTGGCAATGGCTCCCTTGTAAAAAGAATCTGGCCCTTCGGCGATGAGTCGCAGCGTTGTCGCAAGATCAGGAAGCAACAGTGTATCACCAGCTTTCCAATCGGATTTGTCTGGCTTGCCGTAAACGCGTCTGAGTTCGGAATACTTATTTTCAGATTGGACCGACGGAATGCTCAAAACATAGTTCAGCGATTTCGCCAGTGGCGGATCTATGGGGACGCCTTGTAATGCAAGTTTGCTTGCGGGCATCACCAGCCTGCTCCAATCCAGATGACCATGTTTTGCATGGGCCAAAGCAAGGCCCCTTACTGTTCCCGGAACGCCGACCGCTTTTTGGGTGAAGGTCGTGTCAGAGCGGGTGAACGAATCTTTCTGCATGGAAATTGGGGCAGTCTCACGATAATCGACGCAAACAGGATTTTTCCCATTTGCGGGACGCAACAACATGAAACCGCCCCCACCAATATTGCCAGCTTCGGGCCACGAAACTGCGAGTGCGAAAGCCGTGGCAACTGCCGCATCCACGGCGTTGCCGCCGTCCAGTAAGACATCTCGTCCTATTTGACTCGCAATTCTTGAGTCGCTGACAACGATGCCTCCGTCGCTACGAATGACTTCCACCCGCTCGTCATCAGCAGAAAGATCATCAGGTTGGACGAGTGTTGCAAGCAGAAATACGAGGCAACTACCCAGAGGTCCAGAGGCATGAGGGCCATTGTGAAATGGCCTGTTGCAGTTTGACAATTTTATTTCCCCGAGCAGCGGCAAATACGGTACAAAGCAGTCGCGAAGTCTTCTAAACCCGCTAAACCCACGGACCCGATCATTTTTATGCGATCGGCTTTTCTCAACCTACCGGTCAGTTTACGGCGATCTTACCTGTCTTGCTGATGTTTTTGTCGGGGCAGAGGTTCAATTTTCAAAGGAACCCTTGTTTCGATCGGGGAACATGCGTCTCCGGGACATATTCTTGTCCCGGTGATGTACGACCTGTAAAAAATGCCGCACCCACCCCCGCCCCACTTCACCGTTGCGCTGTTAGGATTTGGCCTGATTTTACATGTGGCGATATTCGCCAGACGGCCAGACATTCAACGATTAAAGGAAGACCGTGCCCCTTCAATCTCCGAAGATCATCTATACGCATACGGACGAAGCTCCTGCCTTGGCGACTCAGTCGCTGTTGCCAATTATCCGAGCCTATGCGGGGGCGGCGGGAATACAGGTTGAAACGAAGGATATTTCGTTGGCCGGGCGAATCCTTGCGAATTTTCCCGAGCATCTGGACGAGAATCAGCGACAGGCTGATGCGCTCGCCGAACTTGGAATGCTCGCCAAGACTCCAGAAGCCAATATTATCAAACTGCCAAACATCAGCGCATCAATCCCTCAACTGGTTGCTGCAATTGAGGAATTGCAGAATCATGGATTCAGTGTCCCTGATTTTCCGGAAGAACCAGAGAGTGATCAGGAAAAAGAAATTCGATCCCGCTATGCCAAAATTCTTGGCAGTGCCGTGAACCCTGTTTTGCGCGAAGGTAATTCCGATCGACGCGTTGCCGGACCAGTCAAGGAGTATGCCCGCAGCCACCCACATTCGATGGGCGCTTGGTCCGTGGATTCCAAATCACATGTAGCTCATATGCAGGAAGGCGATTTCTTTGGCAGTGAACAATCTCAAGTGATGGCACAAGCGGGGGTTGTCAGCATCGAGCTCGAAGCAGCGGATGGAACAAAAACCGTACTTAAGAGTGATCTTTCCTTGCAGGCCAAAGAGATCATTGACGCGTCTGTGATGAGTCGAAGTGCATTGCGGGAATTTCTTGCCAAGGAAATTGATGATGCTGAGCAGCAGGACATTTTGTTGTCTCTGCATCTGAAAGCAACGATGATGAAGGTGTCTGACCCGATTATCTTCGGGCACGCCGTTAATGTTTATTACGAGGAAGTGTTTGACAAGCATGCCTCCGTTTTCCAGCAATTGGGTATCGAAGCCTGTAATGGTTTGGGAGATGTCTACAGTAAAATCGACGCACTGCCGGATGAGCAACAGCAGACCATCCAGGCAGACATCGATGCCGTTTACGCCAAGCGTCCTGCTTTGGCCATGGTGGATTCGGATAAAGGAATCACAAACCTGCATGTACCCAGCGATATTATCATCGATGCCTCAATGCCAGCAGCAATTCGTGCCTCGGGGAAAATGTGGGGGCCGGATGGAAAGTTGCACGATACCAAGGCGATCATTCCGGACCGTTGCTATGCGGGTATCTATCAGGCAACAATCGACTTCTGCAAACAGCATGGTGCTTTCGATGTGACCACGATGGGAAGTGTTTCGAACGTTGGATTGATGGCTCAGAAGGCAGAAGAATACGGATCGCACGATAAGACGTTCGAAATTACTGATGCTGGAGTTGTTCGTGTGCTGGATGCCGATGGAGAGGTGTTGATGGAGCATGCTGTGCAGCAAGGCGATATCTGGCGCATGTGTCAGACAAAAGATGAACCGATTCAGGACTGGATTCGTCTCGCTGTTTCAAGAGCGCGGGCCACGGGAGCTGCTGCAGTCTTCTGGCTGAATGCGCAAAGGGCACACGATGCGAATTTGATTCAAAAAGTTGAAGAGTATTTGCCAAAACATGATGTTGCGGGACTTGAAATCAGTGTCATGTCTCCAGTCGATGCAGCGACTCATGCCTGTCAAAGGGCGAAGGGTGGACTGGATACCATTTCCGTGACAGGCAACGTGCTGCGAGATTATTTGACTGACCTGTTTCCAATTCTGGAACTGGGTACCAGTGCAAAAATGTTGTCGATCGTGCCCCTATTGGCGGGTGGTGGGTTGTTCGAAACAGGTGCGGGTGGTTCGGCACCAAAGCACGTTCAACAGTTTGTGGAGGAAGGACATTTGCGGTGGGATTCTCTAGGCGAGTTTCTGGCACTTGCTGTTTCATTAGAGGATCTCGGCAATAAAACCAGCCACCAAGGCACCTTGGTTCTAGCCAAAACTCTTGATCAGGCGACGGGGCAATTGCTTGATAATGATCGATCACCAAGTCGGAAGGTAAACGAGCTGGATAATCGTGGAAGCCATTTCTACCTCGCTCTCTATTGGGCACAAGCACTCGCTGCACAAACTGAAGATATCGATCTTCAACAGCGTTTTGCTCCACTCGCAACAGCACTCAGTGATGCGGAATCTACAATCGTGCAAGAACTCAATGCTGCTCAGGGTTCAGCAGTTGATATTGGTGGATACTACCAGCCTGACACAGCGAAGGCCGCTGAGGCGATGCGGCCCAGCGACACCTTCAATCAGGCTCTCTCGCTGTTGAATAGGGAAGCATCGCTGGAGTAGACAGTTTAACATTGGATAGTAGGCAGGCTGACTTTTCAATTTCTGTGTGCTTTTTGTCCGAAGGTTCCGGCACTGTTTGAGGTGATTCATGCGACTTGAACTTGGATTAGCGATAGCACTGTCGCTGTCTTTTGTCGTGGTGTTCGTGCCGAACACAGTGAACGCTGACGAATCCTGTTGTTGGCGTGCTGCTGTGGGTGCGGTCGCGATCACACCCGAGGAACCGTTGTGGATGGGTGGATATGCTGCTCGTGATGAACCCGCTGATGGAAAAATACACGATCTGTTTGCCAAAGTTCTGGTGGTAGAAAATCTGAATGGCCACCGGCTCGTGCTTGTAACGACTGATCTGCTTGGGATTACCAAAGAGTTGCGAACCGCCGTAGAAACGCAGGTTCGGCCGTACGGCGTGGAGCGAAAAAGTTTGCTGCTCAATGCATCACACACTCATTGTGGTCCGGAATTACGCAGTGAACGCATACTTCGTCTCGGAATCGATGCCCGTTATGCCGCGTTATCACGTAAGTATGTGCGTTGGGTTGCACAGCGGATCGCCATTATGGTCGGCAAGGTTGTTGATCAGATAGAACCAGCTCGCTTGTTCTACAGTCATGCACGGGCAGGGTTTGCCATGAATCGCCGGCTACCTACCCAGAAAGGCTTCATCAATAGCCCGAATCCGGACGGCTCTACCGATCATCAGGTTCCTGTGCTCCGAATGGAAACAGCATCAGGCGATACAAAAGCAATCTTATTTGGCTATGCATGTCACGCGACCACGCTCAGCTTTCAGCAACTTTGTGGTGACTACCCAGGCTTTGCGCAGCAATTTGTCCAGGAAGCTCATCCTGGATGTATCGCGATGTTCATGAATGGTTGTTCCGGGGATCAGAATCCGTATCCTCGTCGAACGCTTGATCTGGCGAAGCAACATGGTCGTGCGTTGGCCAATGGTGTTGAGACGGCGTTACTGACAAAAACACAGACTGAATTAAGAGGCCCACTTCAGGTAGCATTTAAAAATGTGACACTGCGGTTTGCCGAACCACCATCACGGAAAGATCTCGAACAACAGATGCAGACGGGTAACAAATACATGCGTATTCATGCTCGTGGGTTGCTGGATGAACTGGATGCACATGGCCGGATCAAAACTGAGTTTGACCGTTTCCCATTGCAGGTTGCAAGATTTGGAGATGATCTGATACTGGTTGGTATCTGCGGTGAGGCAGTGGTCGATTATTCACTGAGGTGCAAGCAGGAATTGTCCAAAAAAGGGAAAATTGCGGTATGGACAGCCGGTTACTGCAATGACGTGTTTGGCTATCTTCCAAGTGAAAGGATTTTACAAGAAGGAGGCTACGAAGCTGGTGATGCAATGCGCTACACTACTTTTCCCGGGCGATTTGACACTTCAGTCGAGTCACGAATCATGGACGGTATACATCAGTTGGTAAGTGGTCTTTCCCGGAAATGAATGATCCACGTGTGATTGCGAATCAGGAATTGGGGGCTCGTGCCACAACAGGTTGTGTTCTAGAAGATCCAGAAGAAAGGAAGTCATGTCACAGGAAAAATCAAAGTCTGCGCGTTCATCGTCGGCAGAATCACAAAGTCCAAATCCACCCATGGCTCAGGTGGATGTCCCTGCTTTTCCCTGTATCGTACATCTGGCAGTTCAAGATGGAGTTTATCACGGGCGCGTAGCCAATCTTGCGGGGATTGAGGCCGTGGCCAGTACTGAACGCGAAATGCTGGGAAAAATTGTGCCGATCTTCAAACGTACCGTCGCGGAGATTCACCAACGCGGTGATGCCATTCCATGGATCAATCCCGTGCCAGAGCCGAAACTCACTGAGATAAAACGCTTTATCCCTGTGCATCTGTGATGAACAAATCAAGAGCTAGACGTGCTTGAGTGAAGAGAGCTGGGTAACCATTTAATACAGGTAACCCGCGATGAGCCACGACTTGGTCGTTGAACAATATTCGTCAGCACCCGTTTTATTGGCTCTTGTTTCACAGGCAGGTGTTCCTGTGAAGCAAGAGTCTGATGGGTTTTATTCGGTAATCAGCAAAAAAACCGGGAACTTATCTGGAAATTCTTGCGGACCCTCTTGCGCGCTCCCGCGTACCTGGATGACAGCCAACATCAATCAATGAATTTATAGCACTGGCTGTAATACGATTCATGGTTCAGGTCTCAAATGCAAATGCAAATTCAAATTTCTACGGTGAGTTCTGTTGATGGAAACGACAGTGATTCTCATTTGATTGCCAAGGCCTTGGCTGGTGATCAGGCTTCTTACACCAAGTTGGTGGATCGATATCAAGGACGACTGATATCTGCAATTCGAACCAAGGTGGCATGCTCCGGCATCGCTGACGACATCGTTCAGGACGCATTCGTCCGTGCTTTCAATAGTCTTCATGCGTTTCGAAGTGACAGTAGTTTTTATACTTGGTTGTATCGAATCGCACTCAACTCCCGTCGTTACTACATGAGGAATCGTCACCGTGTTAGTTCTTTGGATGAGACTTACGAAACGTGTCAGCCCGTGGGAAGGTCTTCGTGTATTGACGCTGTGGAGGGGCCTCTGGCGTGCCTCGAGCGAACGGAGGATTGTCATGCTGTCAATCTTGCCATGCAACGGTTAGATGCGCACCACCGTGAAATTCTACGATTACGAGAATTCGAAGGTTTTGACTATCGGAGAATCGCTGAAGCTTTGCATTTGACGATGGGTACCGTTCGTAGTCGTATCAGCCGAGCACGATCACAATTGCGAAAAGAACTCGCGGCCTACTGGAGTGCAAAACCAGTGAGTGTGAGCTGCAGCTTGGTATCCAACTACTAGAATGAGCAGCTTTCCTTGGTGACCGCTTAAGCGACACTCAAGGCGTTCATGTTGGTATTCAATATCCACTTAAATCAGCCAATGCCCATTTGATCTGGTGGAGTGATTTTGTGGGAGTGCGTTACCAAGGCTGTGAGAGGGTCGCCACGATTGCAACTTCACGACAGCATCTTCTGCAGCCAAACTCTTGTAAATCACAACTAAGATCGCTGGCCCCGTAATAGCTTTTATTGTGTTTGCGGGAGCCGTTAGGCAGTCTTGAGATCACCATTGCCATCTGAAAGAGCACTGTAGGCTGCGAAATTTGGATCGTCAGGGAGTAGATCATTTGACATGGCGGTGAAGGTCAATTTTCGCCTCCGCTCACGCATCTGCCACCTCAGTGGTGATTCCCTGCAAATAAATCATGATTGATGGCAGGTCTGACGCTGACTTTGATTATAAAGTGAACCTGAGGTTCGTTGTTCTGCTGTGTTAAGAAATCGGTTGGTACCAGGAAAACATTATGAGTAACGTTGAGACGAACCATCCCAGAGCCTCTCTGGAAGAGTTCCAAAAGCACGAACTGAGCCATCTAAGCGGAGAGTGGTGGTGCTTCCTGATCACCGGTATCTTGCTCGTGATGGCCGGAATTTTCTCGATTACCTATCCACTTTTTACTTCAGTAGGCGTTGTTATCCTGATCGGTGCCATTCTGATCATCTGCGGTGTAACGACGCTGATCAGCGCCTTTTGGGCGGGCAAGTGGAGTGCGTTTTTTGTCCACATTCTGGGTGGCTTGGTTTATGTTGTCGCTGGATTCATGATCACCGAGATGCCAGTTGAAACGCTGGCATTATTCACGCTCATGCTGGCTGGGTTATTTGTCGTTGGTGGCGGTTTTCGCATTGTCATGGCATTGGTCGAAAAGTACCCGCAGTGGGGCTGGGGCTTGGTCAATGGTGTTGTCACACTCATGCTCGGTTTGATTGTTTTCCGAGCATTTCGGCACCTACCCGAAGGAGGAAACGGTGTCCTCTGGATCATCGGCCTGTTTGTGGGGCTGGAGTTGCTCTTCAACGGATGGACTTGGATCATGCTCTCCTTCGCTATTAAGAAGCTTCCCCGCAATCAGGAAAATGCTTCTTGATCAAAGTGGTGGAATATTGGATAAGAGAGTTTGCGGTTGTCGATTGATGATTGCGTTGCAGGAAAGCTTGTGCTCTGAGCCAGGCTGCAAGTCGAATGGAGACGGGGGACTTGATGTTGAAGTTTGACAGGGAAAATCTTCGCCGTTCACTTCACGTGGGCGGTAGGTTGGGCTGGTTCGTGTTTCTGGGTGCGTTTGTGCTGCCAGACCTCGTAGGCTCTGGCCAAGTTGTTGTGCAGCAAGGATCGCAAGTCACGCCGGTCCTTCCCACTAATCAATTTTCACCTGCCGTTGTGAATCCGGTTGAGCCATCGATTGGCACTCAGAGTCAAGGAACAGCAGCTTCCGCGCAACCGGTAGCCACGTCGTCGACTCCCACTCAGCCGGGTCCTGCTCAGCAAGTTCCGCCGGCCATTTCATCGTCTTCGAATGCAGACGGTTCTACCGACGCGAACCAATTCAGTGATTTGACGCGGGACGCGATTGAGAAAGACTGGGCTTCGATCGAATCAAGCACCGGAATTGAGGACGCGGTTAAAGAAGTCCTGCGTCCCATCTATCGGCAGGCAATTGAGAAACTGAAACAGGCCGAGGTTGCGAGGAAGCAAGAAGCAGATTACCGCAATGCGATCATTTCAGCACCTCCGGAGACGATCGATCTCACACGACGATATGAAGAGTTGCTTACGCCCGAAGCTGTAGCAGCAGTCGACGCTCAAATCGATGCGAAGGATCTTCAAAAGACAATTTCCAAGCGACAGGAAGAATTGTCAGAGCATCGCGACCAGCTGTCAAAGGCTGTGGCTGAGTTGGTGCGAGTGCAGGCCAGAAGGGATGAAATTACGGTTCGTGTTGCAAATCTCAAGACTGAACTGGGCGAATCTCGAGCTGAGCTCGCCAGCCCGGCATTGGTCGAAGATGCAGCGTCTCCGAAGCGGATTGCAGATCGTAACCTTCTGAAGTCTGTTCAGGCGTTGCTGATCGCCGAGAACCAAATGCTTGAAGCAGAAAAAGCCAGTCAGGATGAACGCGAGCAATTGGCAATCGCAAAGCAGCGTTTTTTCAAACGAAAAATTTCTGACGAGGAAATTCTGGTTGCTCAGTTGCAGAAGCGGTGGTCCGAGAACAAAAGTCAGGAGTCCATCGAACTGACGACCAGCATTGGTGCGGTTCTACAAGAAGCTCGATCCGATGCGGAAAATGGCAGCTTGGGAAGTCTGATCGACGAAGTCGGGACACTGCTGAAAGAGTACACCGATGCTGTTGCACTGTCGAAGAGTATTTCTGCCGCGGAAACGGCGGCAAAACAGCGTCTTGATTACTTGGAACAGGAGTACTCGCACCTGCAAACACAAGTCGAGATGCGAGGGGGTGGAAGGGCAATGGCTCAGGTGCTCTTCGACCTTCAGACGCAACTATTAAACCCGGCCGACGACAAGACGATCGATTTTGGTGCCTTGCCAAAATTAGATGATATTCGCATCAGTAACTTGGTCGTGGAACGGAAAATACGTGCGCATCTGGAACGCGAAAAGCAGTATCCAGCGGATGTCCTGCCAGCCGCGATACCGCTTCTTGAAGCGCGGCTCGAATTACTTCAGAAGCTGAATAAGGAATACACGGATCTGTTACCCAGTCTTTCTGCCTTAGGGGTGTCTAACGAACTTTTTCTCCAACGTGTCGATGAGGTCAGAGCCTACATCACGGAGCAATTGTTCTGGATTCGCAGCGCGTTACCTGTGAACCTGGCGACGGTTCGCGATATACCAGAGGGGATGTCTTGGCTTTTCAATACTGAACATTGGAAGGAATTTGCGAATAACCTGTTCACTCTATTTGTGCTTAGTCCGGTGCAGTGTCTGTTCTTGTTGTTCGCGGTGATTGGCTTGTGCGTCACTCGCCCTTGGATCATTACGGCTCTGACGCGAGTGGGTGTAGCTACCAAACGTGTCTCTACCGATCGCTATGTGTTGACATGGCAGGCGTTTGGATTGACGCTGCTATTGGCCTTGCCAATTCCATTGGTTCTGTTGTTCCTTGCTTGGGGAACACAGCAGGCGGCGGAGCCCAGCGCGTGGCTGCGTGGGATGGGGTCAGGATTGTCCAACGCGGTCTGGGTTGCATTGGTGTTGGAGTTCGCAGGGGCTGCCAGTCGTCCATGCGGGCTGGGAATTGTGCACTTTAATGCAAGGCCATCAACCTTGAGGCTGCTTCGGAAAGTGGTGTTTCGCATCGGTATCGTCTATGTGCCTGCTCAGGTTTTGGCGGCCAGCACTTTGTATGGCGAGGCCTCTGAATATTCGGGGACCGTGGGACGCTTTTTCTTTGTTGCGGCGCATGTATTGGTAATCTTGCTGATGGTCCGGATGTTCAAGTCATCGCAGGGACTGTTGGCAGCATCAGCCGAAAGAAATAGCAAGGGAAGACGGATCAAACTCCAATACATTCTGTTTGCCGTGACTGTGGCTGTTCCAACGGCACTCATTGTTTTGGCATGGCAGGGATATCTCATTACAGCGATCGAACTGAGCTTGAATTTCGTCGCCACGCTGGCGGTGATGAGCCTGGGTGAATTGGCCTATTGGATGACATTGCGATGGTTCGCGCTCAAGAAACGTCAGTTGGCATTGGCGAAGCGATTGGAAAACTGGCGTAAGCGTAAGGCTGTTGTAAATGCTCGCGAGTCTGAGGGTGAATTGTTGGTGCAGAAAGCCGAACTTGAGCAGGAACTGGATCTGGAGGTGATAGGAGAGCAGACTCGCCGAATGATGCAGTTCCTTTATACCATTGCTACTGTGGTTGCCATTTTTGGATTGTGGTCAGGAACTATTCCGCTCATTGCAGTACTCGAGGCTGTTCAGATTGTGGGTGGTTTGACTCTGTTGGGGCTAACTCAAACCATCGTGATTCTGGCTGTCATGACCATTGCAGTGAAAAATCTGCCAGGGGTTCTGGAGCTGGCAGTGTTGCGGACCACGAGTGTCGAGTCAGGCACAAGGTACGCCATCGTGACTCTGTGCCGCTATACTTTGATGGCCATCGGGTTTGCTGCTCTTGCCAGAGTGCTTGAAATCGATTGGAGCAAGTATGCATGGATTGCTGCTGCTTTGAGCGTCGGTTTGGGGTTTGGAATGCAGGAAGTTGTAACGAATTTTGTCTGTGGCATTATCCTGCTTTTTGAGAGACCCGTTCGTGTGGGCGATGTGGTTACCGTGGATGGCACTACTGGAACGGTCACTCGAATTCGGATGAGGGCAACGACGATTACCAATTGGGATCGGCAGGAATTGGTCGTGCCAAATAAAACCCTGATCACGAATACGTTCTTGAACTGGACCCTCTCAGGCACAATTAGCCGTATTGTCGTGAATGTGGGTGCGGCATACGGGTCTGACACCGATCTGGCCAGACACATTCTGGTATCGGTTGCTCAAGATCATCCAGTGGTCATGGACGAGCCCAAGCCACTGGCAACATTTGAAGAATTTGCTGATAGCTATTTGAACCTCGTTCTGAGGGCCTATGTGCCCGATCTTGATAGCCGTTTGAAAACGATTACTGAACTCCATACCGAGATTGACAGGCGTTTTGCAGAAGCTGGGATTGAAATCGCGTTCCCGCAACAGGATGTGCATTTGAAAAGCAGTGTCAGTTGCCCTCAGTGTGGGGAAAACGCAGCTGTTTCTCTGGTTGACGAGGCAAGATAAAAACGTCGTGATCGTCTCTGCTAAGGCAAAACCTGTTTAATGCGAAACAGTTCATGCTCTTGTCATGGGTTTGCAAGGCCTTGTGTGCGAACAGAATAGGGTTGCAAGCCAGCAAGTCCCGCAGTGGCAGTATCGTCGGTTAGTATGTGAGGAAGGCTGATCAGAACCGCTCGTAAATCGGTTGGAAATACTGCTCTCACGTACGTGTTCGGATTAGCCCGTGCCCGCATCGAGTGTGAGCCTGTTTGAAGTCGTCAGGGTACCCAGGCAGCGGGATGCGGACACCCTCTGTTAGATCGAGGAACAGGTTTCGTGCTCAGCTATCTCTATCATCCAACCACGCTGACGTGGTGTATTCACTTTGTGTTTGCATTGATCCTGAGTGTTCGTGTGATCATGAAACGCCCCAGTACAGGAGTTGCCTTGGCGTGGCTGTTGGTGATCAATGCGATTCCGATTCTAGGTGAGTTGATTTATCTGTTGATTGGCGAGAGGCGGATCAGTTGGTCGCGGCAGGAGGGTATCAAACAACTACGGTCTGATTATTCCGAGGGCATTGAGCAAGCGGTGCATGCAGGGTTGCTCAAGGTCGATTGGGAAAAACATGGCGAGCTGGCTGTGAGCATGGACCGTCTCGGCAGGCAAATGGTGGGTAGTCCGACAGTATGTGGCAGCACTTACGAACTGTTTGGCGAGACCGGGGAAATTTTGCGAAAGATTGTGCGAGACATTGACAAGGCTGATCGAAGTGTGTTGATGGAGTTTTACATTTGGGGCAGTGGTGGCTTGGCTGATGATGTTCTTGCTGCTGTGATTCGTGCTCAGGAACGCGGGGTTCACTGTTGTCTTTTAATCGATGCGGTGGGGGCACGCCCATGGTGGAAGGGCAGCCAACCGGCAGAATTAAGGGCAGCAGGTGTGGAATTGCGAACGGCCTTGCCTGTCGGATTATTTCGGACCTTGGTGGGACGCACTGATCTAAGGTTGCATCGGAAAATTGTGGTGATCGACAGCGAAGTGTCATGGACAGGGAGCATGAATCTCGTCGATCCCAAATTCTTCAAGCAGGATCGTGGGGTGGGTGAGTGGGTTGATGCCATGGTTCGGCTTCAAGGATCCGTGGTGTCTCCATTGGCGGCCACCATGATCGGTGACTGGACTCTTGAAGGCGACGATTCTCTTGCTGAGTTGGTCAGTCGTCACCACTTGCATCTGGTGGACCCGCAAGGGGCCGCTGATATTCAAGTGATCCCCTCAGGACCTGGTGAAACGAATGACGGTCTGCTGCAAATGATCCTCACCATGATCAACGGAGCGCGTGAAGAACTGCTTCTGACCACACCCTATCTGGTGCCCGACGAATCCCTCTTGCGAGCCTTGCGGGGTGCATCCGCCCGAGGGGTGAAGGTAAGAGTGATTGTTCCCCAGAAAGTGGATTCGGTCATGACTAGGTACGCCAGCCGTTCTTATTATAAAGATTTGCTCAGCAGCGGCATCGATTTGTATCTTTATCACGGCGGGCTGCTGCATACCAAATCGATTACCGTTGACGGGCATATCTCAATGTTTGGGACGGTTAACTTCGATATGCGAAGTTTATGGCTGAATTATGAAGTTGCTTTATTCGTGTATGACGCCGGTTTTGGCAGGAAATTGCGGGAATTGCAGCAAAGCTATCTTGATGACTCCGAAAGGGTTGATTGCGAATCGTGGTCGGAAAGATCATTTGCAAATCGATTATTGGAAAACACATTGCGACTAATGAGCCCGCTTCTGTAACGCCCCGTCAACGGCGCCATCAGTATTGCAAGTTTCTTGATTCACGAGTTTTTTTTGCTGTGAGTGTGTGGCGTCCTGTTCTTGGCCATCCATCTTGGTACAGTCTCATTTTAGCCATGCTTAGTCATTTGAAATGCAGCATGCGTCGTCATTCAAAATATAGATAGAGGTATTGAAGACTATGGCTTTGCACGAAAAAGATGCGATCCGCGAACAGCTTGATGACGACGTTTATGCTTCCGTTGATCATGCGATCTCTATTCCAAAATATCGTTTTCCGCCCGAGGAACAAAATCCAAGGAATGTGTACTCAATCGTCCATGACGAGTTGATGCTGGATGGCAACTCCAGACAGAATTTGGCCACCTTCTGTCAGACTTGGGTGGAGCCTGAGGTTCATAAGCTCATGGATGAATGCCTCGATAAAAACATGATCGACAAGGATGAGTATCCGCAAACTGCTGAGATTGAGGCGCGATGCGTTCATATGCTCGGGGATTTATGGAACTCACCTGCCAAAGAAAACGCATTGGGCTGTTCGACGACCGGGTCCAGCGAAGCAGTGATGCTGGGTGGCATGGCGATGAAACGTCGCTGGGAGGCCTCCAGAAAAGCTGCGGGTAAACCAATCGACAAGCCCAATTTGATCACCGGTCCTGTGCAGGTTTGTTGGCACAAATTTGCTCGCTATTGGGATATCGAGCTGCGAGAAATTCCAATGGAGAATGATCGACTTTTGATGACACCTGAAGAAGTACTCAAACGCTGTGATGAGAATACAATTGGTGTGGTGCCAACCCTGGGAGTCACGTTCACTTGCCAGTACGAGCCGGTGAAAGACGTGGCAGAGGCGTTGGATAAACTGGAAGCTGAGACCGGCTTGGATATTCCGATCCATGTTGATGGTGCCAGTGGGGGATTTCTGGCGCCATTCTGCTCACCGGATCTGGAATGGGATTTCCGCTTGCCACGTGTTCGTTCCATCAATGCTTCCGGTCACAAGTTCGGACTCGCACCTCTCGGTGTTGGCTGGATCATGTGGCGTGATACTGAGGATCTTCCCGAAGAACTGGTTTTCTGGGTGAATTATCTTGGCGGCAATATGCGTGACATTGCGTTGAATTTTTCACGTCCGGGTGGCCAAGTTGTTTGTCAGTATTACAACTTCTTGAGGCTGGGCCGCGAAGGCTATCGCAAGATCCACGGTGCCTGCTATGCGACCGCGCAATTTCTGGCTGAACAACTGAGCAAAGTTGATTTGTTTGAGGTTATCTATGACGGCCAAACCAACGAGGGAATTCCAGCGCTTTGTTGGAAGTTAAAAGAGGGTGTTGATCCAGGTTTCACTCTTTATGATCTGGCCGATCGTCTCAGGGCTCGCGGCTGGCAGGTACCTGCTTATTCACTTCCCGCGGACCGTCAAGATCTTGTGATTCAACGAATACTCGTCAGACATGGTGTTAGCCGTGATTTGGGAGTTTTACTTCTGAAGGACCTGATGGAAGCGCTTGATCACCTCCGAAAGCATCCTGTTTCGAAGCCATTGTCTTCTGCAGAGGCATCTGGTTTTCGTCATTAGTCTTTTTTTCAAGCGATGCGTGGACTTGAGAGGGCAGCTTTGCCAATTCGCTCAATTTCCACAACTCGGAATTTTGGACGTCTAAAAAAGGTCAAGGCGACCAATTTCTGAAAAGTCAGGGATCGTCGCCGTTCATGATTCGCAGAGTGCATCGTTTCGACGATGCACGTTTGCGGTGCGGAGCTAACGACATCCTGAAAAGACCTTCCCCTGCCAGATTCACTTGTGTCTGGTGCTGATCCAGAAAGCTGGTTGCAGCTTTCGACGTGGTTCACCCTGTTCAGCGCTGTTGCATTTTTAATGGGTTCGATGCTCTTGTTGCCTGAGTCAGCCAAGAAAGGTGACAAACAGTCCGCCGCCAAGGAAGGCACCAGAGCAAATCGGCTCGACTTGGAGCGTTTCCTGGCTGAAGCTTCAATGAAAAACGAGTAGGATGTTGTCATCTTTGTTTGAAAATGATTTTTGATGGAAAAATTGATTGAGCAATCAGAATCACCAAGACGTAGAGCTCCCCGCGACTTGGGCTGTTCCTGACGAATTTCGCAATCGCCTTGGCACACATGTGGGTCGGCAGCGAATCATGTGTGAAGACGATCACGTATTACTTGTGCTGCATGCGCCACCCATGCCGGATGAGGATGAAAGGCACGGTCGTTTTTTCTGGCGAAAGGCAGATGGAACATGGGTCAGTGATCAGTTTGGGCAAGGCCCAGGATCGATAATGAAGCACATCGATCAGTACGATCAGCGAATTGGTGAACTGGAGAAATTGGAGGATGAGGCGAAGGCCGCAGAAGATCATTTTTTGATCCTTGAGTCACTGTCGCCGCTCCATCGTGCCATTCGTAACATGCATTCGGTCATTCAGGAGTTGCGGAAACGCCATCCCGAAGCTCGTGAGGTGATCAATATGCGGGATCAGGCATACGAGCTCGAACGGATGGCTGAGTTGCTCACTACGGGGACCAAGAATTCGCTCGATTACAAGATTGCTCGCAGTGCAGAAGAGCAAGCAGTCGCGAGCGATCGCATGGCTGTTTCGTCGCATCGACTCAATATGCTTGTTGCTTTCTTTTTCCCCTTAGCCACCATCACGAGCGTCTTTGGGATGGAGATACGTAGCGGTCTCGAAAAAATGCCCCAACCGGCAACCTTCTTTGCCGTAATCGTAATCGGCTTGCTGCTGGGTGTCTTTCTGATGTTCTTTGTTCGCTTCAGAAATAATAAATGATTCGTTGCTTGGCTTGCAGAGTATTCAGTGCTCATTGCTGAGTGGTAAAAATCGTTACATTCTTGGTTCTCAGTGGAGAAAACGGTTCTCGTTTTTGAAATCAATTGAGTCGACTCTCTTTGTTCCTTCGGTTTGAGTCAATTCTCTCAGTAAACATTCGATAGAGCCGAACGCTGATCAAATCATGGCTCATGTTTTGTGCCACGAGCAGCTCAAGAGGACATTGATTTAACGCGCCGTCTATATCCACGAGCTTGCGATTTGGCAGATTTGTGTACCAACGAAAAAACTGGTGCATCGCGGTCAGGTACAGTTTTCCTCGAACGCGTTTCCACGCTGTATCAGGTTCTTGAAAGTCCACAAAATAAAAATAACCATGTGGTTGCAACGCATTCAGCCAATGCGGTAAGTGTTTTTCGAGTTCCTGCTCTGTAAAGCAGTCCAGAAAAAACGCCGATACCAGTAAATCAAATTGATGATTGAATCCCCTGATCTCCCGAGCGTCTTGTTGTTGCCAGGTGACATTGTCACGATGGGGGTGATTCGAAAGACGTGCTTGCTGTATCTCCAGCATTTTTCGGCTTTGATCAATACTTGTGATCTGACATTCGGGTTGATGTGCGAGCAGTGCCTCCAGAAGTCGTCCGTCACCGTCACCCAGTACGAGGGCAGAATGACATGCAGGAATCGAACTGAGTAACGCGGTGCGGGCCCTGTGCAATCGGGAGCCGAACATCAGATTTTCGAACAATTGATAACGACCTGCTAATTGGTCATAGCCATGACCGGTGTGATTACGCATGGTGTGAGTTAGCCGTGGTAAAAACGCAAAGCCACAAGGGTGGCGGGTGAAAGGATGAGTGACAGGTCTGCCAGCAAATCACGAATTTCGGGAGCTCTGGTCAGTGGCATGTTGCGATTGCGCGTTTGATTTTCGTTGTGTCGTTGATTTGCAATAATCGCGATTGCCAGACATGAAGTGCTGCTCAGTAAGCAGCTAGTAATGAATGTGGAGACTAACTGAAAATAAAGCATCGCAAGGATCAGAGTGAATTCAAGTGCGAGTGCGAATGCAATCGGAGTCAGCGTCGTGACGCGGTTGGAGGTCCACGCAAAGAAGACTTGAGCTTCATCAAGTTGGCGTTCCCTGTAGGCAACCGCGGCGCAGTTGATTGAAAACAGCACTCCAGTCACTAGGGTTGCGGTAAATAATGAAAAGACAATTTTTGGAGGTGCTGATGACCAGCAAGCGAGACTGACACCAAATGCAAAAATTAAACCAGCCTGAGCTTCTTTCGGTATTGCTCTCACTGCACGAAAGTTTTTCTGTGAGTTGAGTAAATATAGAAATACGAAAAATGAACACAACACTCCCCATTTGATTTGGGCTGCAGAGGTAAACCTGGCGATGAGAACCACATTCAATCCCAACGTGAGTATCCACAAACAGCCAATTTGCGTCTGGAACTGATGATGAAATTGATGTCTTGAGCTATGCGGTAAATCTTTTTCTAAGTTCCGTGAGTCAAGTATGCGATCAGCTGTATAAGCAAGCCATATCGCGATTCCAATGATCAAGTTTTCGATCGGGTAGGGAAAGCGATCAAGGAATTCGAGCGTGAAAATTAGTTGCCATGTCAGGCCAACCATGACAGCATCAAGAGACAAAAGATTGATCAGATGCCAGATGCGGAGTCTGTGGGGTGCCGTCGCCTGTGTTCGCGAAGGTGGGTTCGAATTGGCAACCACGGTGTTGGGCTCAGGTGCTATGATGATTGGCGGTTTTGGTTAAAACGGGTTACGCGTTAAAGCAATGCTGGTCCACTCGTGGGTGTAGTGAGGGATCTGGCAAGTGAGTCTTGAGCAGGAACGAACCCCAGGGATAGAAACAAGTTATTGCCTGTCTAACTTGTTTGCGGCTCTGCAGTATGGATGCGGACAAGAATCTTTACCACAAGTGCGAAAATGGTTGAAGAGGCCGAGGTAGCTGCTGTATTTGTTCGAACAAGTGAATCTTGAAAAGGTTTGGATCCACTTGGTGACCGACGGTCGACGGTGAGTATCTTGGACAGGAAATCCTACCTCGGTGTCTAGGTATTATCTGTATTTCAGTGCTGCTTTCATCAACCTGCAAGCAAGGCAGCGATGCACTGTTGATCACCTGACTCTGGTTTATAGCCAGCTTGAATTTGTTGGCCGATACTCTGGTTATTCTGAATTTCGCATTTTCTCGTCACTTCGGCGTTCCTCGCGAACCACTGCTGGTGTGAAATCAGGCTTCGCATTCCTGTCGAGTCTTGCAGCCTTCGTGCTTGCTCCCTGTCGAAGGCGGGTGTAACTGGTGTGCGCTCTTTTTGGATATTGAATGCCACAAGGCATCGCCGGGTTTGTGTGAAGATGCAAGCAGTTGTGCTTGGAGTGCCTTCAGCGAGAACGCTTACCGATTTGACGTGTGGTAGTGAACTGTGGTGCGACATGGTTTGCAACGACCCTCGTGTCAACTCGGTCGGAAAGCTGAAGCTTTGGCGTTTGTCCGGGTTGGTCTGTCAGTCAAGTGAGGCACGCCAGCGTAAAGTGAAAGGGTTTACTTCTGGTTGGTGTGAGCACACCGAGATATCTGGACGGTGGGGTGTCGCTAAGTGGGTTGAAGATTGCGACGGGTGTGCCTGCAAAAGTGGATCGCTTTGTGGGTTCTTCTCGGGCAATCACCCGATCAAGATTCTCTCACTCATCGGATGCACGGGTGCAGAAATATCCCCTTATATATCCCCGTAACGGCTTTTTCTGATTTCACCGCCTCGCTCATAAACCGAAAACACCGTAAATTGAAGGCCGCGGGGCTGTAGCTCAGTTGGTTAGAGCTGGGGACTCATAATCCCTAGGTCGCGGGTTCAAGTCCTGCCAGCCCTATTTTTTGTCGATATTTCGTGGTTCCTTGGCAGCGATCGTGCTGCCAAGTTCTGACTTGGTGCCGCGTATCTTTAGGGCGACGACCAGCTCGTCCGCCACCACCGGCCCTGCCATCTTGGGTGGCAGAGCACCTTATCCATCTTGGGTGGCAGAGCACCTTATCCATCTTGGGTGGCAGAGCACCTTATCCATCTTGGGTGG